>NZ_JBOHGA010000152.1:0-15813 GCF_050699915.1 Actinophytocola sp. | reverse complement strand
CGGCGGGGGCGGACTCGCGAGCGGCGGGCCGGGCAGCGGGCTCACGGGCGGCGGCCGGCTCACGGGGTTCACGGGCCGCGGACTCGCGGGCCGCGGCGGGCTGCCGCTCGGCGGCCGGCTCGTCCTCGCCGGGAACCGGGTTCTGCTTGGCCACGCTGTCGGTCCACGAGATGACGGACGCCGGGCAGTCGACGCCGACGACGCCCATCAGCCGGCCTTCCTTGGCGTAGCCCACGACCGTGCCGGTGCCGTCGGTCGGGCTGCCCAGCGCGACGATCTCCGGGCCCAGCTTGGGCACGCCGGCCGCCTGGATGCGCACGCCGTACTGCTCGGTCCAGAACCGCGGCATCGGGGTGAACGGCTTGGCCGCCGCGCGCCCGGCCAGCAGGTTCTCCGCCGCGGCCCGGCCCATCTCGATCGCGTTGAGCCAGTGCTCGATGCGCCGCGGCACGTTGTCGAAGCGGATGTTGGGCCACTGCGCGACGTCGCCGGCGGCGACCACGTCCTCGGCACCGACCACGTGGGTGGTCGCCTCACACACCACGCCGTTGTCCAGCGGCAGGCCGGACCCGCGCAGCCACGCGGTGGAGGGCACGGTGCCGGTCGCGACCAGCACGCAGGCGGCGAGCATCGTCGAGCCGTCGGAGAGCTGCAGGGCCACGCCGTCCTCGCGCGGCGCCCAGCGCTTGACCGAGTTCCCCAGCGCCAGGTCGACGCCGTGGTCGGTGTGCATCTTGGTCAGCCACTCGCCCAGGTCCTGGCCGAGCACGTTGCCGAGCAGGTTCTTGCCGCGGCCGATGAGCGTGACCTCGCGGCCCATGTGGCGCAGGCTCGACGCGAGCTCGCAGCCGGTGAACCCGCCACCGATCACCGCGACCGGCCCGCCGCGGTTCTCGCTCAGCACCCGCTCCATGTCCAACGCGTCGGTCATCGTGCGCAGCACGAGCACCCGCGGGTCCTCGTAGGGCACCTCGTTCTGCCGGCGCGCCTCGACACCGGTGGCGATGATCAGGCCGTCGTACTTGAGCTCCTCGTCACCCGGCAGGCGCAGCGTGCGGCTGCGCGGCAGCAGGTACTGCACCGGAGTGCTCAGGCGCCACTTCGCGTTGACGTTCTGGTACGCGGGCAGCAACAGGTCGTCCGGGCGCATGCTGCCCTGCAGCAGCTGCTTGGACAGCGCCGGGCGGTGGTAGGGCGGCGAAGCCTCGTCGCCGAGGATGATCACGTCACCCTCGAAGCCCAACTCGCGGAGCCGCTCCGCGGCCCGCAGGCCGCATAAACCGGCGCCCACCACGACGATCCGTTCCCGACGGTTCATCGGTTGCGTACCTCCTGCAGCTGGATCGCTTGCATGGGGCAGGACCGAGCCGCGGCCTGCGCACCTGCGCGCTTCCCGTTTTCCGGATCCCGGACGTAGCGCAGTCGCCCGTCCGCGAGGAGCTGGAACAAGTCAGGCGACTCCGCCTGGCAGATGCCGTACCGCCGGCACCGCTGGTTGTCCACGCTCACAGTGATCTTCTTGGCGTTGCGGTAGCCGTTCGGCCCGCCGACCGGGCGTGCCTCTGCCACCGAGGGGGGCGCCGCCTTCGGCGCCGGGGAGAGCAGGCCGGCCTTGATCAGCAGGTCCGGCGGGGTGAGCCGAAGTGCGGTGAGGGTGATCGCCGGGGTGAGCACCGTCAGGCCGGCGAGCCAGGTGACCCCGAGGTGGCCGTTGGCGACCGCGCCGAACCACGAGTGGACGACGGTCATCGCGACGGCCGGGTATGCCAGCTGGTGGAACCGCAGCCAGCGCCGGTAGTTGATGACGTTCTTGAGCCCGGTCGCGAAGATGATCGCGATCATGGTCTCGAGCCCGAGGATGCCCAGCGCGTGCCGGAACTCGCCGCTGAACGGCACGACGATGCCGGTGAACGACAGGCCCTGCTCGCGCAGCAGGATGAACACCAGCGCGTGGGTGATACCGGCCGCGATGGTGAACGTCGCCAGGAAGATGTGGCTCGAGCGAATGGCCTGGAGCCCGGTCAGCCGGCGGATCCACCCGGTGGCGGTGAAGATCCCCCAGCACAGCGTGAGGCACATCAGCACGTAGGCGATGCGGGCCGAGAGCGCCGCCACCTCACGCACGCCGATGTCGTGCTGCGGCAGCGCGATGTCGATGACGGCGGTTGCGGTCACTTGGCGGCTCCGCGACCGCTCAGCGTCCGAACTCCGAGGACGGTTCCGGCGGCGACCACGAGGAAGATCACACCGCCGACGAGGAGATCACTGCTGCCCAGCTGGTTCTCCGGGTAGGCCGTGGTCCGCGCGGACGCCTCGGAGTACATGCCCGCGTCGGCGGAGACGTAGCCGGTCGCCTCGAGCAGGGTCATGTGCTTCATGACGATGTCGTTCGCCTGCTGGGCGAAGTCGCGCATCGTGGGGTTGCGGGTGCCCGCCCGCTCCTCGGCGACGATGTTGAACACGGAGCCGTGGGCGGCGCGCAGCCGGTCGGCGAAGGTGCGGTCGAAGTCCTCACCCTGCTTGCCCGCGATCTCGTCGATCCACGTCTGCTGCGACGAGGTCGGCTTGTCCGGCAGCGTGACTCCGTACTTGGCGGCGAGCTTCTCGACGACCGTCTGCAGCTTGGTGTGGTCGGAGAGCATCGTCGCGCCGGCGGTCTTGACCTCCTTGGTCGTACCGCGCTCTGTAGCCATCTTCCCCATCGGGATTTCCCACTCATTCGCGTAGCGAATGATCGTGAGGAACTCCGCGTCCTGAGGGCCGAAAGATGCCTTGTCGTCCTTTGGCTGAGCCTGCACGGCCGGGGTGTTCTGGCTGGCAAACGCGATCCCCGCTGCCGGGAACGCCGCACCCAAGATCACCAGCAGGCCCGCTATGACCCATCGAATTATTCCGCGTCGCATTCTTGTGCCCCAAAAACCCGTCAGAATGTTTTCACGCCCTGTCCGGCTAATTCATCGGACAATTCCGTGATCTTTTCTTTGGACTTCAGGCTGTACTTGCCGTACTCGGTGTTGACGCCTTCACGCAGCTCACAACCGCTGAGCAGGACCGACGCCAACAGCGCCAGCGCCGCGACTCCGATCACCCCAGAGTTCCGAATCCGCATCTAGACACGTCTCCTTCTACGACCAGTACCAGGACGACCAGAGCGTCAACGACGTTGTTGGACTACGGCTCGCCCATCGCCAACGCCCTTATATACGGGAGGTAACGGTTCGAACGTTCAGGTGATCCTTCTCGGGTTCACGTGACAAGGGTCACATAACTGAGGTGAACCGTTCATCCTCTGCATCCGTAGCAAGGATGGCGAGGTCTGCGTTCAGGACGACTGCCTGGGGAAACGACGCTAGTGCGGCTCCCAGCGGGCGCCGTAGGCCAGGCCCGGGACGAGGTCGCGGAACACCAGGTGAACCTCGCCGGCCTCGTCGGTGGAGCGGGGCTCTCCGGCGGGCTCCGAGTCCACGATGTCGCGGTCGAGCGCACCGCACAGCTGCCAGATTCGCCAGGGCGGCCGCGCGCGGTCGAAGCGCAGCCGCAGGTCGAACAGGTCGCACGGGCGGTCCGGCGTACGCACGACGTGCGCCGCGGCGGCGTCGGCGAGCCGGTACTGGATGGCGAGCTCGTGTTCCGCACCGCTGCGCAGGGTCGTGGGCAGGTCAGCGGTACCGCGGCGCACCCGCTTGGCGCCGTAGAGCACGGTGACCCCGAACGCGGCGGTCACCTCGACGGTCGCGAGCCCGTCCCGCTCGGCGACGATCCGGTGCACCTCGACGACCTCGGGCCGGTCCCGGTCGAGCGCGACGACGACCCGCAGCTCGGCGGTCCGCCACCCGTTCACCGACGACGACTCCGCCGCGGGCCGGGCCGGCACGACCGCCCGGTCGGTGGCGAGCTGGGCGAGGTGGTCGATGCCCGCGTCGATCCGCCGGCGCGCGGTCCGCGGGTCCCGGTTGAGCCGGTCGGCCGTCCAGCTGACCCGGTCCTGGTAGAACGGCTGGCGCGCGTCGGGCGCGATCGCGAACGCGGCGAGCACCGCCATCCGCAGGTCGGCGGGCAGGTCCCCGGCGAGGTTCTCCAGCCGCCGCGCCACCTTCTGCCGGATCACCGCCGGCCCGTCCTCGTCCCGCACGCCGCAGACGGCCCGCAGCCCGGTCCCGATCCGCTCACCGATGTGGCTCGCGAGCAGGCCACGCCCCTTGCGCAACGCCTTCAACTCGCCGACCAGGTCCACCAGCGCAACCATCCGGGTCCTCCACCATCGCCACGAGACCCCAACCTGCCGCACAGGGTGGCGTTCGGTGCTGGACCAGGCCTGGACCGAAACTGGACTCCGTCAGGCGGAACCGTCTCGGGCACGCTCGATGACCTCCTCCAGCCGCAGCGGGCTGGCCGGGTGATGGCTCAGGCACAGCGGTGCCTGCAGGCGTCGGAACCCGAACGTCTCGCCGGTGACGTAGAACTGCCCTCGCTCGAGCTGCGAGATGTCCCCCACCGAGCTGCCCTTCGCCCGGGCCATGTCGTTCGCGGCGTCGATCTGCGCCGGGCTGTTGAGCCGTCCGTAGAACTGGGTGGTGGCGTTCCCGGCGATCTGGTTGTGCAGTCCCTTCGGCGCCTGGGTGGCGAACAGCAGGCCAAGGCCGTACTTGCGCGCCTGCGAGGCCAGCATGATCGTGCTGTGTGTGCTGGCGGTCGACGCACCCGACGGCGCGAGTGTCTGCGCCTCGTCCATGACGAGCAGCCCGCCCAACGGGCGCTCCCCCGCCGGGTTGCGCTTGATCCAGGCGAACACCTCCATCTGCAGCTGGTTGACGAAGCCCTGCCGCTGCTCCTCCGAGGGCAGCCCGACGAAGCTGATCACCGAGATCCGCGCCCGCTTACCGGCGGCCGGGGTGAACAGCACCGCTGGATCGGCCGGCTCGCCGGTGCCGCCGAAGAGCGGGTCGTTGACCATCGCGGCCCGCAGCGTCTCCGCCAGGTCGGCGGCGATCGCCACGCCGCTGCCCAGTTGGCTGACGCCGTCCGGCAGCTCGGCCAGGACGTCGATGAACCCGGTCAGGCTGCGCGAACCGGTCCGCGCGTAGTACGTGAGCGCCTCCCGCAGGACCGCCTTGCTCCGGCTCGCCGCCTTGGTGGTGCCGGCGATCCGCGCGTGCGGGGCGAGCGTGGCGACCGACGCCTCGACCGCGGCGGCGAACTCGTCCTCGTCGTCGAGGACGCCGGCGAAGTCCGGCAGCGGGTGGAAGCTAAGCGGCCGGCCCGCGGTCCTGCCGGGCGTCCAGACCACGACGTCGGTGTTCGCCAGGTACTCGCGGGCGACCCGCTCGTCCTCGTCGGCCCACTGCTCGGGCGGGCTCGGCCAGCCCTCGCCGAGCCGGGCCAGGTCGTTGTTCGGGTCGAGCACGATCGCCGAGACGCCGCGCAGCGCGCACTCCTCGACGATCCGTCGCATGAGCACGGTCTTGCCGGACCCGCTGCCCGCGAAGATCACCACGTGCTTGCGCAGCGACTCGAGGTCGATGCGCACCGGCGAGGCGACTCCGTTCGCCACCCCGAGCGTGATCGCCGGCTCGATCGCCGCCTCGGGCTCGGGCTCCGGCTCGGGCTCCGCGATGTCGCTGGAGTCGTCGGTGTCGGCCTCCCCCAGGATCTCGCCGAGTAGCCGGGACCGGCTCGCCGGCTTCCTGGCGACCAGCCACTCCCGCAGGCCGAAGCTCTGCTTGCCGAGCATCGCGTGCAGCGCGCCGTACGTGCGCAGGTCGTCGTCGGAGATCCCGACGTGCCGGCCGCCCGCGGCTTCGAACTCCCGCAGCTCCGTCTGGGTCTTGCGGCCCGGCGACCACCGGAGGTTGCGGATGAGGACGAGGTGCCGGTTGCCCGAGCCGGACCGGATCCCGGCGGCGGACCGGGCGTTGCGCAGCCGGTGCAGGGCCGCCACGTGGTGCACGCTGGCGATCGCGCGGAACGCCCAGTGCTCCTCGATGTCCAGCTCCTCGTCGACCGTCCGGTGCAGCCCGGCGTGCACCGCCGACTTGCCCTCCGGCATCGGGTCGGTCGACCACACCATCTCGTCGTTGCCCGTCTCGGTGATCCAGGCACGCAGCGCCGCGGACAGATACGCGGGCATCACCCGGTCCTCGGTCTTCTGGGCCGTCGCGGCCTCGATCCGCGCCGCCTCCTTCAGCTCGGCGAAGCGCGTGTCGAGCTCGGCGAAGTAGTCGGGCTCGGGGCCGGCGGCGGGCACGAGCCGGATCCGTGGCAACGCGTCGGCGTCGAACGTGGCGAGCTCGGAGATCTCGCCTTGCAGACACGACTCGACGTGCGCGTCGATGCGCTTGAGCAGCTGCCGCGGCGTGTACTCGTCCCACGCCGCCTCGAACGCCGCCGGCGCGACCGGCCAGGTCGGGTGCGGCGGGGTGAAACCCACTCGCTCGAAGGGAATGGCGAGCCACTTCGCCACCAGCGCGCGACCGAGTTCGGGGCTGGTCAGCCGGCCGAGGATGCCCGCCTCGCGGAACCGGTCCGCGACCGTGTCGACGGCCGCGTCCTTCAGCTGCCGCCACGAGTTGGGCAGGCAGGCCACCACCGACAGCGTCCGCCTGGTCGTCTCACGCAGCAGCATCAGGCCGTCGGCGAGCAGGGACAGCTCCCGCGCCAGCGGCTGATCCTGTGCGGCCTCGCCGAACCGGGTCGTGGACTTGGCCACCAGCGTGTCGAGCTGGTCGACGGCGATCACCGTCGGGCCGGTCAGCGCGAGCAGCCGGGAGATGTCGCGGACCACCGACTTGGCCGGCTTGGTCCGCGGATGGATGCCCCACGTGCGCCGCTCGCCCTGATCGGTCTCGTCGAACCCGCCGAGGTAGTCCTGACCGACGTTTGTCTTCCGCGAGTCGGTGGCCGCGTAGAGCACCAGCGCACGCGCCGTGTCGCCGCACTCCTGTGCGACTTGGGGATCGAGCCGGCGAAGCCCGCCGACGAGCGCGTCCAGGTCCTCGACCGTCACCGGCGCGGTCCCGGAGACGGCCGGCACGATGTCGGGCACCTCGGCGACCGCACACAGCTGCTCGAGGAACCGGACCAGCTGGTTGCCGCCGTCCTCGGCGCGCCGCAGGAACCCGTGCCGGATGGCCTCGGCGGTGTCCGCCCAGAACGACTCCCCGGAGTTGAGCTCGATCAGGAAGAAGTAGCCGCCCGCGCGCTGCACCTCGCGCCGGACCCAGCCCAGCAGGTGGGTCTTGCCGACGCCCTTCTGCCCTTGGAGGACGAGACCGATCGGGCTGGGGCCGTCGCTGCTCGCGGCGTCGCGAACGCCCGACCGGACGACCCGTTCGACCTCCTCGTGCAGACCGTCCACATGGTACGGAGAGGTGTGCCAAACGTGGTCCGGCGTCTCCGCCGAGTTGAACCGGAGCGCGGCGAGGGCCTCCCGGCGCAGACCGGCGACCGAGTCGCCCGCGAGCTCGCTCATGACTCGATCACGATCAGATGGTTGTCCTCACCGCCGATCCTGACGGCCGCCGCGTGGTCGGCATCGGTCAGCGTCTTGCGGTTCGAGTCGGGAACCAGGTGTGCCCGCCGGGCCCGGCTCATGTCCTTGAGCACGCCGTCGACGTCCTCCCGGGCGGCGCCGTTGAGCAGCGGGCGCAGGTCCGCGAGGCGGACCCAGTCCTTGGGCTGGCGGGCGAGTCTTGCGTAGGCCTCGCGAATGTGGCGCTCGACCTCGTCCCGGGAGATCTCCACCGTCGGCCGGAACACTGCTTTCAGGTCAAGGTTCTCCCGGCGCAGGTACCGGTCGAGGCCGCCGAGGACGACGTGCAATGCGTGGCCGAGCTGACCCGCCCGCTCCGGCCGGTCGGCGGTGAGCAGCTCCTCGCACCGGCTCCAGCCCTTGTCGGTGAGCACGTGCACGAATGGCGCGTTTCCCTTGGCCCGGCTGCTCTCCACCAGCTTCTGGTCATTGAGCTCTCTGCGCACCGCACCGTCGATCTTTATTCCGGAAACCTCGTGCAGCTCGGTGTTGGACACCGACCGCGCCAGTCCCATGAGGACGAACAATGCCGAGACATGCTGATTTCCCAGCCGGTCAGTCATCGCTGAATTCTCCCCACGGCATTCCGTCACCCGAATGTGCCGCACCATGTAAGCACGCGTGCCGCCGGCCAGGAACACCAAAAACTGGACAGTTCCAGGACATCGCGAAGGTCGCCGGTCAGAACTTGATCCGCCGGCCGAACTTGCCGATCATCTCGGAGATCAACGGTGCGACGCGGTCGGGCATCGCCACTTTCTCGTACGTCGTGCCGGCCTCGCGGACCCGGCTCGCGAGCTCGAGGTCGAGGGTGATCTCGCGCAGCGAGTCCGTATCGCCCTCGCGCAGCGCCGTGGCCATCGACTTGGCGGTCTGCTCGACGAAGTACCACAGCGAGTAGTGCAGTCGGCTGTCCTGGACCTGCCGGAGGGCGGCCTCGGCGTCCCGGAACAGCGCGACGTCGGCGCGCGGCGGGTGTCCGTTGCCCGACAGCTGAGCGTGCAGCCTCCTGGCCACGTCGCGGGGCCGCACGCCCGCGTCGAGCCTGATCAGCTGCAGGTTGCGCAGGAACCCGGGCAGCAGTGCGGGATCCGCGGTGCGGGTCAGTACCGGGAACAGCCGCCGGTCGCCGGCCGTCAAGGCGTGTCGCAGGAACCGTTCCGCCTCGGCCTCCTGCCAGCGGCTGACGTGGTCCTCGACCATCAGGCACAGGTGTCTCGCCGCGTCCAGGGACTTGCCGAGGAAGTCGAGGTCCCCGGACAGCGACCGCTCGGCCCGGACGCCGAGCGAGCGCAGCTCGTCGACGAGTGCGGTCGCCACCTCCAGGGCCGACCGCGGGCTGCTCACCAGGATGTCGAGGTCGAACCCGCGCTCCGGGGCCTGCGCTGCGGCGACGTAGGCATCCCGGTTGTCCGCGAGCAGGTCGGTCCGGTCGAACCCGTGCGCGACGACGGCGGCGACCGTCTCCAGCGCGAAGCCGATCTGGTTGGCCGACGGTTCGCGCTCGGCCAACACCGGCAGCTGTTCGCCGAAGCTCCAGTAGGACACGTACGGCAGCGTGAGGTGGCGGAGCAGCTGCGCCTCGGACACGTGCTTGACGAGCCAGTTGTGGAACAGCGGCGCGGTCAGGTCCGTGCAGATCCGGTACCACGTCTCCGCACGCTCGTACTCGACCCGACTGTCGAAACGGGACAGTATCGGCAGCACCGTCAGCTGCGGCCGGTCGTAGGGCATGCGGTCGCGCGCCGCGTCGGCCCGCCCGGCGACGTCGACCGCGCCGCGCACGCTCTGCTCGTTCGCGGTGAACACGACGACCAACCGGTCCGGCAGGTGGGCGGTGCACATGCTGGCGATGTCCGCGAACCCCGTGCGGCTGTCGATGAGGACGAAGTCGTAGGCGTCGACCCATTCCGCCCGGTGCCGCTCGAGCAGGTCGGCGAACCCGTTGTCGTACAACGCGGCCCAGTCGATGGACTGCACCCGGCCGCCGTAGCTCGGTACCTGCCGGCCGGCCGCCAGCAGGTGGACGGCCCCGGGCTCGTTCGTCTCGAGAACGGTGACGTAGTCGGCGGCCGGCTTCTCGACGCCGGCGGCGAAGTCGTCGACCAACTCGACGATCCCGCTTTCCGGTGGGTCGGCCAACAGCGGGCCGAAGTACTGGTGCAGCCCGGGCGCCTCGAGGTCCCAGTCGATCGTGAGGACGCGATATCCCCAGCGGGCCAACAGAACCGCCGTGTTGGCGAGGGCGAAGCTGCGGCCGACGCCACCCTTGAACGAGTAGAACGTCACCACCGTGCCGGCCATGTCAGAAGCCCGGTAGCGGTGGCGGGCGGCGGAATGGCGGGTCGGGACGGAAGGCGGGCCAGCCCGGTCGCCAGTCGGGCACCCGCGGCAGCAGCTTGGCGAGGTCGATGGCGATGTCCTCGACCTGCTCGTGGAAGCCCACGAATCTCGGGGTCAGCTGGAACGCCGGGTCGGGGTTGTTCCACCTCTTGAGGTCTCGCCAGGCCCTGTCCCGCACGTAGTCGGGGAAGTTCTCGGAGTCGGAGTACAGCACGGGGTAGATCAGGCCCTGCGGCTGCTCGGCGGAGTACAGGCCGAGGAGCCGCTCCCGCTCGACCATGGTCTTCCACTCCGCGAGGCACCAGGGCGACCGGAAGTACTGCGGCGAGAACACCGCCAGCATGACCTTGGTCCGGTTAAGCGCTTGCTCGAGTTGGTGGGGCCAACTGGTGCCCCGGTCCATCTCCTCGTCGATGAACACGGCCGGCTCGTCGGCGAGATGGTCGGCGAGGCAGTTTCGCAGCCGCGACAGGAAATGGTTGCGCATCCAGGCGTGTGGATTCCCGCTGCGGATATAGCTGATGAAGACATCGAACTGGTAGCCGGACACGCGCCAAGATGATAGGCGAACTCCGGATGACCCGACAGCGCGGAATTCCTTGCCACCGGACAAATACTGGACATTTCCTCGGGCGGCCGCGGAGAACGAATCCGGCCGAACCACCCCGCGAGCCGGGCCGCTCTCCTAGACTCGGTGGAACCGCATCTCGCGCCACGAAACGGAGCCGCGTTGTCCGACTTAGACCGCCCGCCCAGCCCGGTGCCGCCCACCCGCGTCCGCGAGCTCGACCTCGACAAGCCCAACGCGGCCCGGATGTACGACTACTATCTGGGCGGCGTGCACAACTTCGAGCCCGACCGCCTGCTGGCCGACAAGGCGCTGCAGGTGGCGCCCTGGCTCAAGGACCTCGCCCGGCTCAACCGAGCCTGGCTGCGGCGGGCCGTGTTGTTCATGATGGACCAGGGCATCCGCCAGTTCCTCGACCTCGGCTCCGGCATCCCCACCGCCGGCAACGTCCACGAGACCGCCCACCAGGTCGACCCCGAGGCGCGGGTGGTCTACGTCGACTACGAGTCGGTCGCCGTGCACCACGCCCACACGCTGCTGGGCGAGCAGAACGTGCCCGGCGTCGGTGTGGTGTGGGCCGACATCCGCGAACCGCGCTCGGTGCTGGACCACGACGAGGTGGCCCGGCTGATCGACTTCGACCAGCCGGTGGGGCTGCTGATCGCGGGCCTGATGCTGTTCATCGCCGACGACTACGACCCGGCCGGTCTGGTGGCGGCGTACCGGGAGAAGTGCGCGCCCGGCAGCTACCTCGGCCTGTCGACCCAGACCAACGAACGGGCCGACGAGGAGACCGCCGCGGACCTGGCCGCGGTGCTGCGGCTGTACGAGGCGGCCGACGAGCAGATGTACCCGAGGGACCACGCGACGGTAGAGAGCTGGTTCGCCGGCACCGAGCTCGTCAGCCCCGGGCTGGTGTTACTGCACGAATGGCGACCCGAGCCCGACCTGCCGGAGGTCACCACTCCCGCGCGGCTGCTGGGCTACGGCGGGGTCGGCCGCGTGCTCTGAGGTCGCCTACGGTGCCTTGGTCTTCATCGGCGCGTCGCGGACGATGGCCCAGGCGGCGGCGACCGCCACGGCGAGCACGACCGCGCTCGCGGCCAGCAGCGTGCCGACCGTGACCGGGTAGTCGGCGATGACCTCGCCGAGGACCGGAAGGCCGTCGTTGCGGAACAACGCCAGGGCCGGCAGCACGACGACCAGTCCAATCGGGATGGTCAGGATGCCGAGGCCGTTGTCCCGGAAGAACCCGAGCCCGATCACAAGGCCGGCGACCGTCCACAAGAGAAGACTCAGCCAGTACGTGCCGAGGATCGCCGGATACTGGTTCGCGGCGGTGAACACGGCCTCGCTGGACAGGTCCTGCGACCACCCGAAAACGGCGTAGTACCCGCGTTCGAGCAGGTACCCGAGTGTGATCAGTACGGCCGCGACACCCGACACGACGACCGAGTACAGGACCGCCTGGCCGAGGAACTCGCGCCGGGTGCGCCCGTGCGCGAGCTGGATCCGCAGGTACGTGGAGACCACGTCGATGCCGAGACCGAACAGCAGCCAGCGCGGGAGCTGCGTCGCCAGCTGGTGCAGGATGCTGTCGGAGATCCCGGCCGCGGCCGCCACGATCCCGGTGATCACCATGGCCACGACCGTGAACAGCAGCCACAGCAACACCACGAACGGCACGTGCGCGGTCAGCAGCACGCGCAGCAGCGGCCAGCGCCTCCTCGTCTCGACGGCGGCGGTCATCGGCGGTCTCCCGTCGGCTCGGTCAGGTGGATGAACAGGTCTTGCAGCGCGAGCGGGCCGAGGTCGAGCCCGGTGGCCCGCGCCTGCGCGCGCCGCTCGTCGTCGAGCTCGCCGTAGACCATCGCGGACTTGGTGCGCCCCAACGACTTCTCGCCGAGCAACCGCATCCCGGCCACGAACCGGTCGACGACCTCGGCGTCCCCGGTTACCGCGGATCCCGCGCCGCGCAACGACTCCGCGTCCTCGTGCAGCATGAGCCGACCCTCGTCGAGGATCAGCACCTCCTCGAACAGCGAGCTCACCTCCTCGATCAGGTGCGTGGAGACGATCATCGTCCGCGGGTGGGCCATCGCCTCGGCGAGCAGCGCGTCGTAGAACTTGTAGCGCGACGGCGCGTCCAGTCCGAGGTAGGTCTCGTCGAACATCGTCACCGGCGCGCGCGAGGCGAGACCGATCACGATGCCCAGCGCGGACCGCAGCCCGTGCGACAGCGCGCCGGCGTTCTTGTTCAGCGGCAACGAGAACAGCTCGGCCAGCTCGGCGGCGTAGCCGGCGTCCCAGGTCTCCCGCAGGTGGCCGGCGAAGGCCAGGACGTCACTGACCTTGATCCCGGAGGCCACCGCGTCACCGGTGCCGCGCACCAGGCAGACCTGCCGGGTCACCGCCGCGTTCTCGAACACCGGCCGGCCGCCGACGGTGACGGTGCCGGCCGAGGGTCGGCGGTAGCCGGCGAGCAGCGACATCAGGCTGGTCTTGCCGGAGCCGTTGCGGCCCAACAGCCCGTAGATCCGGCCCCCGGTCAGCGTGAAGCTCACCCGGTCGAGCGCGGTGACGTCCTGGTACCGCAGGGACAACCCGGCGGCCTCGATGATGCTGGTCACGACAGTCCCTCGCTCATGGACCCTCCCCATTGGACAGTTGGCCGATTCGTTCGATGAGGTCCGACATCGGGATGCCGATCGTCTTGGCCTGCGCGACCATCGGGTCGACCACATCGGTGAAGAAGCTCTTCCGGCGCCGCTCGCGGAGCGCGTCGGCCGCGCCCGGGCTGACGAACATGCCGATGCCGCGCCGCTTGTACAGCACGCCGTCGTCGACGAGCTGGCCGAACGCCTTGGCCACGGTCGCCGGGTTGATCCGATGGAAGGCGGCGTACTTGTTGGTCGACATGACCTGCTCGTCGCCGCGCAGCGCCCCGCTCAACACGTCGGCCTCGACCCGCTCGGCGATCTGCCGGTAGATCGGGCTGCGGTCGTCGAACACGGCGTTCACCCATCGGTTCGGTGGTTCATTACTCCACTAATGAACCACCGAACCGACGGGTCGTCAAGTCCCCCGCGCGCTCAGTCCGGGCTGCCGGCGTTGCCCGGCCAAGTCAGGGTCGCGATCGCGCCGGCCGGCAGGCTGTACTCGACATGCATCCCTTGCCACGACACGCCGAACGTCTGCGCGGCGCCGGAGGCGTTGGCCACGAACAGCGCGACCGAACCGTCCGGGTTGCGGAACGCCACGTTGTTCAGGCCGCCGGGGACGTTCGAGCCGATGCGCGTGGCGCCCGGACGGACGTGCCGGCTCAGGTGGCCGAGGGTGTAGAACTCGGCGTTACGCGTCACGGTCGTCCCGTCGACCGACACCACGCCCGTGCACCAGCCGGACGAGTCGCCGCAGCCGCCGTTGTGCGGGTTGCCCTGCGAGTCCAGCGCGAGGTTCCAGTTGACCACGCTCTTGGCCCAGTTGCGCGGAACGCCGATGCCGAGGTTGCTGGCGTGCCACTGCAGCGTGTCGGAGAAGTACTTGTCGAACGGGTCGGCCGCGCCGTGCCAGCCGGAGCACTCGGTGAACCAGATGTCCTTGTCGGGGAAGGCTTCGTGCAGGGCGGTCATCGCGGCGGCGTCGCCGTAGTAGCAGTGGTACGCGGTGCCGGAGATCCACCGCGCCGCCGAGGTGCGCAGCACGTCGTACGGGTAGTTCACCTCCGGGTCGACGCCCAGCTCGTGGGCGTCGGCGATGTCGTCCGGGTGCTCGGCCCAGTTGTGGTCGAACGAGATGATCTTCGTGGCGAGCCCCGCGTCGCGCAGCATCGGGCCCAGCTCGTTGATGACCGCGGCCTGGTGCGCGACCGGCATGTCGGTGCCCGCGTAGTTGTCGGGCGTGCGGTTCTGCGGCTCGTTCTGCACGGCCAGCGCGTAGACCGGCACGCCGGCGGCCTCGTAGGCCTGCACGAACTTGAGCAGGTAGAGCGCGTAGGACCGGAAGATCGCCGGATCGTCGCGCAGCCGGCCGTTGACGATCGAGTCGTTCGCCTTCATCCAGGCGGGCTGACCCCACGGCGAGGCGATCACCTTCAGGTCCGGGTTGAGGTCGCGTGCCTGGCGCAGCAGCGGCAGGATCTGCGCCTCGTCGTGGGCGATGCTGAACCGGGTCTGCTCGAGGTCGGTCTCCCCCGCGGGCAGGTCGTTGTAGGTGTGGTGCGGCTCGTCGATGAAGTCCGAGCCGCCGATCGGCTGGCGCAGCATGCTCAGGCCGACGCCGTCGGTCGGGTGGAACAGCGACCGCATGACCTCGTCGCGCTGGTCCGCGGGCAACCGGTCGAGCAGGGCGGCGGACGAGTCGGTGACCGACGCGCCGAACCCGTCCATCGTCTGGAACGTCTGGGCCGGGTCGACGGTGATCAGCTGCCCCGGCGGCGCGCCGTCCGAGGTGAAGGTGGGGCTGGGTCCCGGATCGAGCAGCTGGGACCGGTCTGGAGTGGTGATCCAGGACGACACCGTCGGGCCGGCCGCGGCCTGCGCGCTGCCCGGCGCGGCCACCACCCCGACTCCGGCGAGGGTCAGGGCGGCCACGGCGATGCCGGCGCCCGTTCGGAGGTTCCGTCTGTTCTGTCGTCGCTGAGAGCTGACCATTTGCCCCTCGCTCAGTCAGGGAGCCTTGTAACATCTTGTTACAAGGTGGAAGCGGAGCGTTTCACCATGAAAGCGTTCCGGCCTGTTGCTCGTCAAGGTGTGTTTCACTGAGCGTCGTGCCAGACAGCCCACGGACCACGGTCCGGGACCTCGCGGCGGAGACCGGCGTCTCGATCGCCACCGTGTCGCGCGTTCTCAACGACCACGTCAACGTGGCGCCGCGGACGCGCGAGCTGGTCCTGCGCGCGGTCGAGCGCCGCAAGCAGCGCGCCACCACCAGGACCGGCCCGGGCGCGGTCTACGTGCGCTGCCCGTACGTGCTCACCGACTACTTCGGCGTGATCGTCTCCGCCATCGCCGAGACGTTGCGGCTGCACGGTCTGCGCATGATCCTCGACGCCGGCGAGGCGTCCCAGCACGCCGACGCGCTGTCGGAGCTGCCCGAGCAGCCCGATATCGACGGCGCCATCCTGATCCTGCCGCCCGAGCACGGCGACCGGCTCGTGGCACTGGCCCGGGGCGGACCGCCATTCGTCGTGGTCGACCCGCGCACTCCCCCGCCGCCGGACATCGCGGCCGTGTCCGCCGCCCACTTCGCCGGAGCCCGCGCGGTCACCACCCACCTCGTCGAGCTCGGCCACCGCGACATCGGCATGATCGCCGGCCCGGAGGACTGGCTCGCCACCGACGCGCGCGGCGCCGGCCACCACGCCGCACTCGCC
>NZ_JBOHGA010000151.1:0-15858 GCF_050699915.1 Actinophytocola sp. | reverse complement strand
CGCCGGGACCGCCCGGCGCTCGGCCGGCTCGCGGCCGACCGCCGGCTCGGCGAACCGCCGGCAGCAGCCGGCGACACCGACCAAGCGCGGGTTCGCCGCGACCGCCGAGCGGAAGAAGGGCCGGCACGCGCTGCCGGCCAAGGGGGAGCGGCGGGTGCGGCCGACCGACTCCGTCGAGGGGCTCGAGCCGGTCGATCCCGGCGTGGCCGCCGCCCAGGCGAACGCGTCGAGTGCCCGGATGACGCCGGTGGAGCAGGACCCGACCCGGTTCCAGCACCAGGGCGGCGGACTGGTCGACTCCGACGGCCGGCTGGTGGAGTCCACCGGTCGGATCGGCCGGATCGACGCGGGTGGGAACCTCGCGTCCACCCCGATGAACCCCGGCGAGTCCTACGGTCGGATGCATCCCGCGCAGGCCAACGGCCACGCGGCGCAGATGCACGGTCACGGACCCGCCGCGTCGAACGCCCGGATGCGGCCTGCCGACTCGGCCGGCCGCATGATGCCGGGTGGCCGGCCCGGGCCGGAGGACTCGTACGACCGTCTCCCGGCGGTGCCGCCGATCAACGACCGGCTCCGGTCGAGCGGCGGCGCGGGCCCGGTGGACTCCTACGGCCAGCTGCGGCCGGTGGATCCGCGGCTGGGTCCGGAGGCCTCGTACGAGCGGATGCCGCCGGTGGACAGGGACGGTCGGGGGCCGGCGGCGAACGGCTTCCGGCCCGGGCCCGCTGACTCCTACCCCGGCATGCCGCCCGCGAACGACTACCCGGGTGCGGGTGGCCCGGTCGACTCGTACACCCGGCTCCCGCCGGTCAACGCCCACAACTACGACCCGCCGCAGCTGAACCTGCGTGCGTGGGACGGTCACGGCCCCGGCGCCCGACACGCCGCGGATCCGTACGGGCGTCCCGGTCCGGCGGACTCTTATGGCCAGATGCCGCCGGCCGGGCACCCGATCAACCCGATGGGCAGCGACGGCCGGATGCGTCCGGTCGGTCGCCCGGAGGAGTCCTACGGCGCGATGCCGGCGGCTCGCCAGTACGGCCCGGAGGACTCCTACGATCAGTTCCCGCCGGCCCGGCGCGGCCCCGTGGGCCCGATGTCCAGCGACGGACGGCTGTATCCGGTGCAGCGCCGCCGCTGACAACCGAACCCGACGGGTCCTGGCACCCCTGAACCCCGAGTGTCAGGACCCGTCGCCCAAGCTCACCGCAAGAAGCGATGCGCTCGCCACCGTGCCCCGGCGGGCGCATCGCTGTGTGCGCACCCGGTCGGGCTCAGGGCGCGTCGATCAGGTTCTGCAGCAGGGGGCCGTGCAGCTCGACGACGCTCTCGGCGGGCAGCGCGGCCATCGCGGGGAGCTTGATCGCCAGGCGGGCCGCGCCGAGGCCGACGAGTTGGGCGCAGATCATGTCCGCCCGCAGCTGGGCGTTGTGGCCCTGGAGGCGCGAGGCCAGGGGCTGGGCGAAGTAGCGCTGGAACGACGCGGAGAACTCGGCTCCGTTCGGCCGGAACGCGGCCATCACCGCGCGCAGGAACGGGTCCGAGAGAGCCTTCTCGTGCAGCTCGAGCAGCGTGCGCACCAGGTGCGCGCCGAGCTCGTCGAGCGGGCAGTCCAGCAGCGCCCGCGCCTCCGCCTCGAAGGAGACCGCCTCGGCGAACAGCCGCTCCTTCGTGCCGAAGTACTTCACCACCAGCGCTGCGCTGACCCCGCAGTCCAGTGCGATGTCGCGCAGTCCGACCTCGGCGAACCCCCGCTGTGCGAAGCGCCGCCGCGCGGCTCGCAGGATCGCGTCCCTGGTCTGGCCGCCGCTCGTCAGGTCCTCGTCGGGCGTGCTGGCACCGGCCGCCTCCGTGCCCATGGCGAGGAAGCGTACTAAGCGGCCGTGTCGACCGCGTTGTCGACGGCTCCCTCGCCGTCGAGCTCCGCGACTCGGGCGAGCCGGGAGCCGGTCCGCCGGATCACCATCGCCACCGCCGCCGCGAGCGCGGCGGCGACCAGCGAAGCCGCCGCGGCGATCCAGTAGGTGAGCACGAACCCGGTCGACGACGGGACCGGCGCGCCGCCGACGTCGAGCGTGAACGCCGCCAGGAAGGTGCCGCCCAGCGCCGCGCACGTGCTCGTGCCGATCGTGCGCAGCAGGGCGTTGAGGCTGTTGGCGGACGCGGTCTCGGTCACCGGCACCCAGTCCATGATCAGCGTGGGCATCGCGGAGAAGCACAGCGCCGCGCCGATCGAGGCGAGCATCAGCACCGACACCAGCACCGCGAGGCTGCCCGGGAGCAGTGCCTGGCAGATGTTGGCCGCGCACAGGATCAGCGCACCGGTCATCAGCGTGGTGTGCGCGCCGCGCCGGGAGGACAGCTTGGCCGAGAGCGGAGAGAAGATCAGCATCCCGAGCCCCATCGGGATCATGCAGACACCCGCGACCAGCACCGGGACGCCGAACCCGTACCCGGTCGCCTGTTCGGCCTGCAGCTGGAGCGGGGTCAGCATGAAGCCCGCGAACATCCCGACGCCGACGAGGACGGTCGCCAGGTTGGTGAGCAGCACGACCGGTCGCGCCGACGTGCGCAGGTCGACCAGCGGCGAGCGCGTCCGCAGCTGGTGCGCCGACCACACCGCCAGCACCAGCGCCGCCGCCGCGAACATCCCGATGGTCGGCACGCTCGCCCAGCCCCACCGCGAGCCCTGGGAGATCGCGAGCAGCAGGGCCACCAGACCGGCCGCGAGCCCGAACGCGCCGAGCACGTCGAACCGGCCGCCGGAGCGCAGCGGCGACTCCGGCACGAACGCCACGACGAGCACGAGCATGACGAGCGACGTCGCCGTCGCCGCCCAGAACACCGCGTGCCAGCTCAGCGGCTGCGCGATCACCCCCGCGAGCGGCATGCCGATCGCGGCGCCGACGCCGAGCGTGGAGCTCATGGTGGCGGTGCCGGCCATGACCCGGTCCGGCGGCAGCTCGTCCTTGAGGATGCTGATGCCCAGCGGCAGCACGCCGAACGCCGCGCCCTGCAGCATGCGGGCGACGAGCAGCGAGCCGAACGACCAGCTCACCGCGCCGAGCAGCGAACCGGCGGTCATCAGGGCGAGCGCGTAGGCGAGCACCGCGCGCTTGCCGATCATGTCGCCGAGCCGGCCGGCCATCGGTGCGCAGACCGCGCCGGCGAGCATCGTTGCGGTCAGCAGCCAGGACGCCGAGTCCTGGGACAGGTGCAGCCCCCGGGAGATCTCGGGCAGCAGCGGCACGACGAGGGTGTGCATCAGGGACACGGTGATGCCGCAGCCACAGAGCACGAACATGAGCCGGCGGGATCGAGTCGTCCCGGACCGTGAACCGTTGTTCACCCCCGGGAGTAAACAGATGTTCACCCGGTCCGGTCAACCGAGTATCGACGCGGTGCCACCGTCCCTCCAGGCATGATGCGCACCGTGGATTCAGTCAGCCGGCTGCGCACCGTCGTGGCCACCCGGTATGTGACGCCCCTCCGGGAGGGCGGGTCGCTGCCGGGCCTGGTCGAGGCGGACGACCTCGGCATGTACGTGCTCAAGTTCCGCGGCGCGGGCCAGGGGCTCAAGGCGCTCGTGGCCGAGGTGATCGTCGGCGAGCTGGCCCGGCGGCTGGGGTTCCGGGTGCCGGAGATCGTGCTGGTCGAGCTGGATCCGCAGCTGTCCAAGGCGGAGCCGGACGAGGAGATCCAGGACCTGCTGAACGCGAGCGGCGGCGTCAACCTCGGCCTGGACTACCTGCCCGGCTCGTTCGACTTCAACCCGCGGGTGCGCGACCCCGGCGCGGACCTCGCCGCGCGGCTGCTGTGGTTCGACGCGCTCGTGCTGAACGTGGACCGGAGCTGGCGCAACCCCAACATGCTGCTGTGGCACCGAGAGGTCTGGCTGATCGACCACGGTGCCTCGCTGTACTTCCACCATCGGTGGGGTCCGGGCTGGGCGCCGGCGCCCGAGTACAGGTACGACGCGGCCGAGCACGTCATGCTGCCGGTCGCCGGCGACGTCGCCGCGGCCGACCGGGCGCTGCGGCCGCTGGTCACCGGCGACGTGCTGGACGAGGTCCTCGCGCTCGTGCCCGACGAGTGGCTCGGCGCGGAACCGGCGTTCGGCTCGCCGGCCGGGACGCGGGCCGCGTACCGTGCCTTCTTCGAGAGTCGACTGGGACGGGCGGACGTCTGGGTCCCGGCGTTGGAGGAGGCCCGTGCCGCACGTGTTTGAGTACGCCCTGGTGCGCGCGGTCCCGCGGCAGGAGCGCGGCGAGTTCATGAACGTCGGCGCGATCGTCTACTGTGCCCCGCTGCGGTTCCTGCGCTGCCAGACCCATGTGGACGCCCAGCGGCTCGCGGCGCTGGACCCGGGCATGGATCTCGACGTGCTCCGCGACGCGCTGCGCTCGTGGGCCCAGGCCTGCGACGGCACCGGGCCGATGGCGGAAAGCTCGCTGGGGCAACGGTTCCGCTGGCTGACCGCGCCCCGCAGCACGATTGTGCAGACCTCGCCCGCGCACACCGGGCTGACCGACGACCCGCAGGGCGAGCTCGACCACCTGATGCGCACCCAGGTGCTGCCGCCGGTCGACCATCCGTAGGGCCTTAGGCTCCTCGCGTGGCGAAGTACTTCGACGTGCACCCGGACAACCCGCAGCGGCGCGCGATCGGCCAGGTCGTGGCGCTCCTGCGGGACGGCGGGCTGATCGCCTACCCGACCGACTCGTGCTTCGCCCTGGGGTGTCTGGCCGGCAACAGGGACGGGATGGACCGGATCCGGCAGATCCGCCAGCTCGACGACCGGCACCACTTCACGCTGGTGTGCCACGACTTCACGCAGCTGGGTCAGCTCGTGTACCTGTCCAACACGGTGTTCCGCGCCATCAAGGCGGTCACCCCCGGCAGCTACACGTTCATCCTGCCGGCCACCAAGGAGGTGCCGCGCCGGCTGCTCAACGCGAAGAAGAAGACCGTCGGCGTGCGGATCCCGGACCACCTGGTGGCCCAGGCGATCCTCGCCGAGCTGGGCGAGCCGCTGCTGTCGAGCACGCTCCTGCTGCCCGATGAGGAGGAGCCGCTGACCCAGGGCTGGGAGATCAAGGAGCGGCTCGACCACGTGGTCGACGCGGTGATCGACTCGGGCGACTGCGGCACCGAACCGACCACGGTCGTCGACTACTCGACCGACGAACCGGAGATCATCCGCAAGGGTGCCGGGGATCCCGCGCCGTTCGAGCAGTGAGTGCCGGGACGAAATATCCCGCTGGCGCCGGCCGTTACGCTCGATGACGTATGAGTGTGTCCGCCACGAGCCCCAGCCTGGCCGATCTCCGCAAGCGCCTCGGTGACCTGACGCTGCGCGACGAGCGGCGGCTGAGTCGTCGGCTCGACGGGCTGGGCAAGGTCCGCGACGAGGCCGCCCGGAGACAGCGGATCGCCGAGGTCGCCGGCGAGGTCGACAAGGCCGCGGCGCGGGTCGAGCGGCGGCGGGCCGCCGTCCCGGAGATCACCTACCCCGACGAGCTGCCGATCAGCCAGCGGCGCGCGGACATCAAGAAGGCGATCGCGGAGCACCAGGTCGTGATCGTGGCTGGGGAGACAGGCTCCGGCAAGACCACGCAGCTGCCCAAGATCTGCCTCGAGCTCGGCCGGGGCGTGCGCGGGCAGATCGGCCACACCCAGCCGCGCCGGATCGCGGCGCGGACGGTGGCCGAACGCATCAGTGACGAGCTGGACGTGCCGCTGGGCGGCGCGGTCGGCTGGAAGATCCGGTTCACCGACCAGGTCGGCGACGCCACGCTGGTCAAGCTCATGACCGACGGGATCCTGCTCGCCGAGCTGCAGTCCGACCGCCAGCTGCGCCAGTACGACACGCTGATCATCGACGAGGCGCACGAGCGCAGCCTCAACATCGACTTCATCCTCGGCTACCTCAGGCAGCTGCTGCCGCGCCGGCCCGACCTCAAGGTGATCATCACCTCGGCCACCATCGACCCGGAACGGTTCTCCCGGCACTTCTCGGACGCGCCGATCGTCGAGGTGTCCGGCCGGACCTACCCGGTCGAGGTGCGCTACCGCCCGGTCGTGGACCCCGACGACCCGCACGCCGACCCCGACCGCGACCAGACCCAGGCCATCCTCGACGCGGTCGACGAGCTGTGCGTCGAGGGGCCGGGCGACATCCTCGTGTTCCTCTCCGGCGAGCGGGAGATCCGCGACACCACCGACGCGCTGCTCGCGCAGGAGCGGCCGGGAACCGAGATCCTGCCGCTCTACGCCCGACTGTCCACCGGGGAGCAGAAGCGGGTGTTCCAGTCCCACCGCGGCCGGCGGGTGGTGCTCGCGACCAACGTCGCCGAGACCTCGCTGACCGTGCCGGGCATCAAGTACGTGATCGACCCCGGCTTCGCGCGCATCTCCCGGTACTCCAACCGGTTGAAGGTCCAGCGGCTGCCGATCGAGAAGATCTCGCAGGCGTCGGCCAACCAGCGCGCTGGCCGCTGCGGTCGCACCTCGGACGGCATCTGCGTGCGGCTCTACGCCGAGGACGACTTCGACGCGCGGCCGGAGTTCACCGACCCGGAGATCCTGCGCACCAACCTCGCCTCGGTCATCCTGCAGATGGCCGCCGCGGACCTCGGCGACATCGCGGCGTTCCCGTTCGTCGAGCCGCCGGACCGCCGGCACATCACCGACGGCATGAACCTGCTGAACGAGCTCGGCGCGCTGGAGAGCTCCACGAAGGAGTCCGTGCCGCGGCTGACCCCGTTGGGCCGCAAGCTCGCCCGGCTGCCCGTCGACCCGCGGCTCGCGCGCATGGTGCTCGCGGCCGACCGCGACGGCTGCGTCAGCGAGGTCGTGGTCATCGCCGCCGCACTGTCCATCCAGGACCCGCGGGAGCGGCCGGTGGACAAGCAGGCGCAGGCCGACCAGCAGCACGCCCGGTTCCGCGACCCCGAGTCGGACTTCCTGTCCTACCTGAACCTCTGGCGGTACCTGACCGAGCAGCGCTCGGAGCTGTCCGCGAACCGGTTCCGCAAGCTGTGCCGCGCGGAGTACCTCAACTACCTGCGGGTGCGCGAGTGGCAGGACGTCGCCGCCCAGCTGCGGCAGATGGCGAAGAGTCTGGACGTTAGCCCCAACGAGACGCCCGCGGACGCCACGAAGATCCACCAGGCGCTGCTCGCCGGGCTGCTCTCACACGTCGGCATGAAGGACCCGGCCACCCGCGACTACCTCGGCGCCCGCAACGCGCGGTTCGGGATCTTCCCGGGCTCGGCGCTGTTCAAGAAGCAGCCGCGCTGGGTGATGGCCGCCGAGCTGGTCGAGACGACGCGGTTGTGGGGCCGGATCGCGGCGCGCATCGATCCCGAGTGGATCGAGCCGATCGCCGGGCACCTCGTGCGACGCACGTACAGCGAGCCGCGCTGGGAGAAGAAGCGCGGCGCGGTGATGGCCTCCGAGCGGGTGACGCTGTTCGGCCTGCCGATCGTGGTGGACCGGCCGGTGAACTACGGGCGGATCGACCCGCCGGTGGCGCGCGAGCTGTTCATCCGGCACGCGCTGGTACAGGGGGAGTGGCACTCGAACCACACCTTCCTGCGGCGCAACGCGGAGCTGCTCGCCGAGGCCGAGGAACTGGAGCACAAGGCGCGCCGGCGCGACATCGTGGCCGACGAGGAGACGCTGTTCGAGTTCTACGACCAGCGGGTCGGCCCGGAGGTCGTGTCCGGCCGGCACTTCGACACGTGGTGGAAGAAGACGCGCCGGTCGGAGCCCGAGCTGCTGACGTTCGACCCCACCATGCTGGTGAGCGCCGTGGCCGGCGACGTGAGCCCGGACGCGTACCCGGATGCCATGTCGCACAACGACATCCGGCTCGGCTTGCAGTACCGGTTCGAACCTGGGACCGACACCGACGGAGTCACCGTGCAGGTGCCGCTGGCGCTGCTCGGCCGGGTCCGGGCGGACGGCCTGCCGTGGCAGGTGCCCGGCCTGCGCGACGAGCTGATCACCGCGTTGATTCGCTCGTTGCCCAAGCCGCTGCGCCGCAACTTCGTACCGGTGCCGGACTTCGCCGCGGCCGTACGCGACCGGCTGTCCTCGGTCGCCGAGCCCACGCTGGACCAGGTCGCCGGCGAGCTGCGCGCGCTGTCCGGCGTGGTCGTGCCGCCGGACGCGTGGCAGCTCGACCAGGTGCCGCAACACCTGCGCACGACGTTCCAGGTCGTCGAGGAGGGCCGGCCGGTGCTGGAGGGCAAGGACCTCGGTGCGCTGAAGCGGGAGTTGGCGTCGCGGGTACGTGAGTCGCTGGCCGCCGGCGCCGAGGGACTCACCCGGGAGGGGCTGACGTCGTGGTCGTTCGGCCCGCTCTCGCGGCACGTGTCGCTGCGGCGGGCCGGCCAGGAGGTGACCGCGTACCCGGCGCTGGTCGACACCGGCTCGTCGGTGGCGGTTCGTCTGTTCGACAGCCCGGCCGAGCAGTCCCGAGAGATGTGGCGCGGCATGAGGAGACTCGTGCTGCTCACCGTGCCGGCGCCGGTGAAGCAGGTGGTGCGCCGCCTACCGAACGCGGCGAAGCTGGCCCTGTCGGCGAACCCGCACGGCAGCGTGCCGGCACTGCTGGAGGACTGCCTGGACGCGGCCGCGGACGCGCTGATCGCCCGAGCCGGCGGTCCGGTGTGGACACCCGAGGACTTCGAGGCGCTGTGCACGGCCGTCCGAGCGGACCTGGCCGACACGCTCTACGCGGTGCTGGACCGCGTACGCGCCGTGCTCACGACCGACGCGTCGGTGGACGCGGCACTGTCTCGCATGACCGGCGGCGTGTTCGCCGAGTCGGTAGCCGACATGCGAACGCAGCGATCCGCGTTGGTGTACAAGGGCTTCGTCACCGACGCCGGGCAAGCGAGACTGTCCGATGTGGAGCGCTACCTGCGCGGCATCGAGCGCCGGCTGGAGAAGCTGCCGGAGCGCCCAACCCGAGACCTGGAGTGGACCTACGCCGTGCAGGACGCGGAGCAGGCGTACGCGGAGGTCCGCACCCGCGACGACGGCTCGGTGCGGTGGATGATCGAGGAGCTGCGGATCAGCTTCTTCGCCCAGACCCTGGGCACCGCCCACCCGATCTCGGAAAAGCGCGTGTACAAGGCGATCGACGCACTCCTGCCCTGAGTAACCCTGACGCGCCAGCCCGAGTGAGAGGGTCGGGGCCAGTGGATCGCCTGCTTGCCCCGACCCTTGTTCCTCGGGCTGGCGCCCAATGGGTCAGCTGAACGGTGTGCGAGGACGCTCCTGCACCTCGCCGTCCAGGACGATGTCCACCTTCTCGTTGTAGAAGCACGCCAACCCGGTGACCTTTTGAGACTCCGGCAACGGCGCCCGGTAGATCCAGACGACGTTCTCGTGCACATCCTCGCCCGTGTCCAGGTTCCAGTAGGACGCGGTGCCCTTGTACGGGCAGTGGGTCTGCAGGTCCGACGGCCGCAGCAGGTCCATCCGCACGTCCGACAGCGGCAGGTAGTACCGCGGCGGCAGGCTGGTCTCGAAGAGAATCCGCGGCTGGTGCGAGTCCGCCACCGTGACGCCGTCCACCCGCACCTCGACGTGCCGGGAGCTGCCGAGGATGTCGACCCGCTTGTACGGGTCGCGCGGGTGGACGTAGATCGGCTCGTCCTCCTCCAGCCACTCGTCCATGGCGGCGAAATGGAGCTTCACCAGGTCGCGCAGCTCGGGGATCGGCGATTCGAGGTAGCGGCTCGCCGCGGTCTTCACGACCGTGCCGTCGACCACCACGTCGTACTGCGTCGCGTCGCCGCGGCTGGGGGAGTGCTCGGACGAGCCGGTCGCCTCCAGCTTTCCCCGGACGTCGGCGAGGGGCAGGTAGATCGTCGGGTAGTACGGGATCTCCCAGACCAGGACCGGGTTGAACGAGTCGGCCACCAGGTGCCCGCCGACGTAGGCCCGGATCCGCTTGCGGCTCGTCTCGACCTTGACCTTGCCACGCGTGTCAGCCATGACACCAAGCTACTCGGAAACAAGGGCTGGACCCGAAGCGCGCTCCAGGTCTCAGGATGTGGTCATGACTGCACAGACGAACACCTGGACCGGCCGGCGACAGCTGGGGGACGTCGAGGTCAGCGCGCTCGGCCTGGGCTGCTGGGCGATCGGCGGGCCGTTCTCCGACACCGAGGGTCTGCCGCTGGGCTGGGGCGAGGTCGACGACGACGAGTCGGTCCGCGCGGTGCGCCGCGCACTCGACGCCGGCGTGACCTTCTTCGACACCGCCGACGTGTACGGCGCCGGCCACAGCGAGGAGGTGCTCGGCCGCGCGCTGGCCGGGCGCCGCGACGAGGTGGTGATCGCCACCAAATGGGGCAACCTCTTCGACCCGGACACCAAGGTGCTGCACGGCAACGACGCTTCCCCGGCCTACGTCCGCCGCGCGCTGGAGGCGTCCCTGCGGCGCCTGCGCACCGACCACGTCGACCTCTACCAACTGCACCCGCAACCGTCCATCGAGGCCGCGGCGCCGCTCGTCGAAGCGTGCGAGAAGCTCGTCGAGGAGGGGCTCATCCGGGGGTACGGCTGGAGCGTCGACGACCCCGAGCGGGCCGCGGTGTTCGCCGCGGGAGCGCACGGCGTGGCCGTGCAGCACGAGCTCAGCGTGCTGCACGACGACCCGGAGATGCTCGCCATGTGCGACCGGTACGACATCGCGAGCGTCAACCGCACGCCGCTCGCGATGGGCCTGCTCGGTCGCCGCACGGGTGGCCGACCGGCGGCTGGCGCGGACATCCGCACGGCCGCGCCGGAATGGCTGCGCTTCTTCCACGACGGCGTGCCGACTCCCGAGTGGGCGGCGCGCGTCGACGCCGTCCGCGACATCCTCACCAGCGACGGCCGCACGCTCGCGCAGGGCGCGCTCGCCTGGATCTGGGCGCGCAGCCCGCGGACCATCCCGATCCCCGGGTTCCGCAACGTCGCCCAGGCGGAGGAGAACGCGGGCGCCATCGAGCACGGCCCGCTGCGCGCGGAGCAGCTGACCGAGATCGCGACCGTCCTCGCGTGACGAACGGCGCGTGACTACTGGACCGGCGAGTCCGGCGGCGGCAGCACGATCGTCCGCTCCCGCTCGACGGCGGCGACGCCGGGCACGGACGACAGCGACGAGAGCCGGTCGCCGTCGACCGTCCCGGTGACGACGCCGACCGCGGTGAGCACCTCGCGCACCCGCAGGCCGGCGTCGCGCAGTGCGTCGACCACCGCGGACATGTCCGCGTCGTCGGTGTCCTCGAGGGCGACGACGACGGGGACCGTCACGGCGCCTGCACGAGACCGGCACCCACGTCTGTCGAGGGCAGGCCGAGCCGGCGGGCGGTCTGGACCAGCCGGGCCCACAGCTCGTAGCCGGTGGCGCCGGTCGTCTGCGAGATGAGGGCCGCGACGCCGGACACGTGCGGGGTCGCCATGCTCGTGCCCGAGATCCGCCGGTAGCGCCTGGGCTGCGGCCAGCTCGAGTACACGCCGACACCCGGGCCGACCAGGTCGACCGCCCCGACCGAGCCGACCGTCCCGCAGGAGAAGTCCGCGATCCGGCCCTGCACGTCGAGCGCGCCGATCGCCATGATCGACGGGCAGTTCGCGGGGTGGCTGATCGGCGCGACGTTGCTCCGCGCCCGCTCGCTCTCGTTCCCCGCGGCCGCGATGATCAGCGTGCCGAGGGACAGGGCCCGGCTCGCCACCCGCTCGTAGGTCCGCGAGTACGGCTGGCCCGCCTGGGTCGCCGCGCCCAGCGACATCGACACCACGCGGCACCCGTTGCCGACCGCCCACGCGATGCCGGCCAGGATCCCGCCGTCCGCGCCCGAGCCGGAGTCGCTCAGCACCTTGCCGGCGTGGATCTCGGCCTGGTGCGCCACCCCGTACCCGGGGCCGGTCTCCGGCGTGCGCGGCCCGCACGAGGTGCCGACGCAGTGCGTGCCGTGCCCGTGGCCGTCCTGCGCCTCCTCGCCGGCCACGAACGACTGCGAGGTGATCGTCCGGTCGGCGAGGTCGGGATGCGCCAGGTCGAGCCCGGTGTCGAGCACCGCGACCCGCACGCCGACCCCGGTAGCCGCGCTACTGGGCGCCCGCACCGCCTGCACGCCCCAGGTGAACGTCGTCTCGTCGACCTCCGGAGTCGGACCCGCCGTCGTCTCCGTCGCGGTCGTGGCGATCGCCCGCACGACCCGCTCCGGCTCGACCAGCGCGATCGGGCCCGGCCGGTCGGCCGCCGCGGTCAGCGCGGTCAGCTGGTCCGGATCCGCCGACACGAGCGCGACCCCGAGGTCGCGCAGCACCAGCCCGTCGGCCTCCCAGAGCGGCGTGGTGAAGCCCGCCTCCGCCGAGTCCACCGCCTGGATCCCGGCCACCCGGTTCAGCTCGCGGGTCGCCCCGGACCAGTCGTCCTCCAACAGCACCAGGTACCTGCCGGTCGTCCCGCCCGCCGCCGATGTCATCGCAGCACCTACTTCCCTCGCTCGCCCTCACCCCCGTGCGACTGTTGGATCGGCCTGGTCGGGCCCGCTGTGACGGGGTCACCCGACGGACGGCCGCTTCCCGCCACCCGGGCGGCGGCTAGTGTCGAGGCCATGCAGACCTGGCCATCCCCGTCGGTGCCGCGCGTCCCGGGCACGCCGCGCCCGCTGCGCCTCCACGACACCTCGACCGGCGAGATCCGCCCGACCACGCCCGGCGCCACCGCGAACATGTACGTCTGCGGGATCACCCCCTACGACGCCACCCACCTCGGGCACGCCGCGACGTACCTGGCGTTCGACCTGGTGTACCGGCAGTGGCTGGACAACGACCACGATGTCCACTATGTGCAGAACGTGACCGACGTGGACGACCCGCTGCTGGAACGCGCCGTGCGGGACCAGGACGACTGGGTCGTGCTCGCGATGCGCGAGACCGCGTTGTTCCGCGAGGACATGGCCGCGCTGCGGGTGCTGCCGCCGCGGGAGTACCTCGGCGCGGTCGAGTCGATCCCGGAGATCGTCGAGGCGGTGGCGAAGCTCCTCGCCGACGGGCTGGCCTACCGGGCCGACGATCCGGAGCACCCGGACATCTACTTCGACCGGCTCGCGTCCGGCCACTTCGGCTCGGTGTCGAACTACGACGAGCCGACGATGGGCAGGTACTTCGCCGAGCGCGGGGGAGACCCGGACCGCCCCGGCAAGCGGCACCCGCTGGACGCACTGCTGTGGCGCACCGCCCGCCCCGGCGAGCCGAGCTGGGAGTCCGAGCTGGGTCCGGGCCGGCCCGGCTGGCACGTCGAGTGCAGCGTGATCGCGTTGAACCAGCTGGGCATGGGCTTCGACGTCCAGGGCGGCGGCTCGGACCTGATCTTCCCGCACCACGAGTTCAGCGCCGCGCACGCGGAGGCACTGACCGGGCAGCACCCGTTCGCCCGGCACTACGCGCACGCCGGGATGATCGGCCTGGACGGCGAGAAGATGTCCAAGTCGCGCGGCAACCTCGTGTTCGTGTCCCGGCTGCGCGCGGACAAGGTGGACATGATGGCGCTGCGGCTCGGCCTGTTCTCCGGCCACTACCGCGAGGACCGCGCGTGGTCGGCCGAGGTGCTCGCCGACGCGCAGACCCGGCTGGGCCGCTGGCGGGACGCGGTCGGGCGGGATTCGGGCCCCGACGCCGACGACACCATCGCGCGGCTGCGCGACCACCTGGCGAACGACCTCGACACCCCGCAGGCGTTGCGGGCGGTCGACGCGTGGGTGAACGCGACACTGGCCGGCGACGGAAGCGACCTGTCGGCCCCGCTCCGGGTCCGCGAGGCGGTCGACGCACTGCTCGGGGTCGAGCTCTGAGCGAGCGGCCGCGCCGGGCGGACCGTCCGCGGGTGCCGCCCGGCACCTGACACGCCGTCGACTGATCAGCGGCCGAGAGTCTCCTCGGGGGTCGCGCCGGGGCGGGTCCACTGCGGCACGGGTCGGCTGGCCGGCCCCCAGTCGGCGTTGCCGTCCGCGTCGGAGCGCCAGTACCAGCACGAGCCGTTCGGGCGGCCGCCGTCGGGCTGGAAGGTCGACGCCTCGGGCCAGCCCTCGGGGTTGTCCTCCCATGCCTCGCGGCGGCCGTAGGGCGTCAGGTCGAGCAGGCCGAGGGATGCGTTGACCCGCTCGTTGCCGCGGGCCGTCGTGGCGTAGGTGAGGAACACGCGGTCGCCGGCGCGCAGGTAGCAGGTGAGGTAACCCATGTCGCCGCCGGCCGGCCCAGCCACGCCGCGCACCGAGTACCAGGGCTGGGCGTAGCCCATGAACTCGACGAAGGAGGCCACCTCGTCCCATGGGCCCGTGGTCAGGACGGCGTACGAGACGCCGCGGGCGTTGAGGTAGACGGCGTCGTTCGTGTGCCAGGCCGTGGTGGTGCAGCCCTCGCACTGGCCCTGGTGCGGCGCGCCGTCGTACCACATGTGCTTGTAGACCACGAGCTCGTCGCGGCCCTGGAACAGGTCCAGGAACGGGACCGGGCCGTCGGGTCCGACGACCTCGACCGTCCCGTCGAACTCCACCATCGGCAGCCGGCGGCGGGCCGCGGCGATGGCGTCGCCCTCGCGGGTGTGGGCCTTCTCCCGGACCAGCAGCTCGTCCCGGGCGGCCTGCCAGGTGGCCTGGTCGACCACGGGCGGGCGGCCCGGCAGCGCGGTGTTCGGGTCGTTCGGCGTGAACGTCATGGAGTCCTCCGTGGTGTGCCGGGCCCCTCCGCTGGGCGCCCGCTGCCCGGGCGTCGAACGGCCGACGCCGGATTCGACAAACGCTCCCGAGCGCCCAGGGTCACGGGTGGTCGGGTCGGTGGTAAAGCTCCAGCTGGATCGCGTCCGGGTCGCGGAAGCTCAGGATCGAGCGGCCCGGGTGGTCCGCGACCGGCGAGTGGCGCACGCCGAGCCGCTCGAGGTGCGCCTGCCACTCGTCCAGCTCGGCCCGCGAGTCGACCTTGAGGGCGAGGTGGTCGAGGCCGGTCCGGCGCGGGTCGAACTCCTCGCCGGCGTTGGCGTCGTGCTGCTGCAGCTCGACGATCAGCGTCGTCGGCGGGTGGATCAGCAGGATCGACAGCCAGGTCGGTCCGGTCGCCTCGGTGAGCGGAGCCAGGTCGAACACCCGCCGGTACCAAGCGGCGCTGGCGGCCGCGTCGCGGACCGAGAACGAGACGTGGGAGACCTTCGAGAAGCCGGGCACGCCTCAGTATCGCGCCGGCCGGCGCGCGAGCAGCGCGAGCGGTGTGACCGCGGCGAGCAGCGCGGCCGGCAGCAGGAAGCCGGCCGCGGCCGAGGCGTGGTAGACCGGCGTGAACGCGACCGGGGCGAGCGCCGCGCCGACGAACCGGAACGCCTGCACCACCGACACCGAGCCGGCCGGGTTGGCCCCGTCGCCGGTCAGCACGAGCGCGTTCACGCCGACCTGCAGGAACTGCGCGAAGAACCCGGTGAACGCCCACAGCAGCGCGAGCACCGGCAGCCACGGCACGACGCCGATCAACGCGACGGGCACCGCGCCCGCGACCCCGCCGACGAGCGCGCCCGTGAGGGCGCCGGTTCGCTCGATCAGGCGACCGACCAGCTGGGCGGTGAGCATGCCGACCACGCCGAACGCGGTCAGCAGCAGCCCGCGCGCGCCGGCACCGAGGCCGAACCCGTCGTCGGTCCGGAACGCGACCAGGAACGTGATCCCGCCGAGGCAGCCCCAGCCGACGAGCGCCACCGCGGCCGCGCGGAGCACCTCCGGTCGCCACGCCGCGGCCAGCCGCGCCGGCTCGCGAGGCCGGGTCTGCGCCGAGGGCGGCAGCCCGATCGCCGCGAGC
>NZ_JBOHGA010000150.1:0-15873 GCF_050699915.1 Actinophytocola sp. | reverse complement strand
GCCCAGGTGTCCCAACAGCACCTCGACACCGGCCGGAACCCGGCGGTACAGCAGGACTCCGGCACTGCGTTTGGCTGGCACGACACCAGTCTGGCACCGGGGTAAGGGGTCGCACGGGCCAGGTATGGGCAATCGTCCGATGTCGGAGGCCGGTGCTTAGGACGAGTGTTCGCACTGGAAGTAAGGGAGTCGTCATGGAACTTCTCGTCTTCGCCATCGTCACCGGAATCGTCACCTACGGCCTGGAGCGCAACCGTGCCCGGCAGGCCGACCGACCGCGGCCACGACTGTCCGGGAGCCTGGACGTCGTCGACCGCAACACCGAACGAGTCGCCGCGGAGCTCATCTCTCGCTAACCGACAAGAAAATTTGTCTTGACAACATGAGCTGTCGGACGCAGACTTCTGCACATGTTCGACGTAGCGGTGATCGAGGACCCGGCGGCGGCCGAGGTCTCCCTGGACCCCACGCGGGCCAGGTTGCTGGCCGAGCTGGCCGAGCCGGGGTCGGCGACGACGCTGGCCCACCGGGTCGGGCTGGCCCGGCAGAAGGTCAACTACCACCTGCGCGCGCTGGAGCGCCACGGGCTGGTCGAGCTCGTGGAGGAGCGCCGCAAGGGCAACGTGACCGAGCGCGTGCTGCAAGCCACCGCGTCCTCCTACGTGATCTCCCCGGCCGCCCTCGGCGCGGTCCAACCCGACCCGGAGCGGGCACCCGACCGGCTGTCCGCGCGCTGGCTGCTCGCGCTGGCCTCGCGGCTGGTGCGCGACGTCGGCGCGCTGCTGGCCGGCGCGACGAAGGCGCAGAAGCGGCTCGCGACGTTCGGGCTCGACGGGGAGATCCGCTTCGCCAGCGCGGCCGACCGGGCGGCGTTCGCCGAGGAGCTGGCGCACGCGGTGACCACGCTGATCGGCCGCTACCACGACGAGACCGCCGAGGACGGCCGCGACCACCGGCTCGTCCTCGCCATCCACCCCACTGTGAGGAGCGACTGATGGGCCGCGAGTTCGAGAGAGTCGACAGCATCGAGGTCGACGCCACGCCGGAGCAGGTGTGGCAGGCCATCGCGACCGGACCGGGCATCGACTCCTGGTTCATGGGCCGCAACGAGGTCGACCCGGACGGGGGCGTGGTCCGCCAGTCGTTCGGCGGCTACGAGCCGGAGCACCGGGTCACCGGGTGGGAGCCGATGCGCCGCCTCGCCTACCGCAGCGACGCGCCGGACGGCCGGTTCATCGCCTACGACTTCCTCATCGAGGGCCGCGACGGGGCGGGGACCGTGCTGCGCATGGCCACCAGCGGCTTCCTCCCCGGCGACGACTGGGAGGCTGAGTACGAGGCGATGACCAGTGGCGGCGCCTTGTTCTTCGCCACGCTCGGCACCTACCTGCGCCACTTCGCCGGCCGGATCGCGGTGCCGGTCACCGTGTTCGGGCCCGCGTACACCGACTGGGACCGCACCCGGGCCACGCTGTGCAAAGCGCTGGGCCTGGTCGCCGAGCCGCGTCCCGGCGACCGGGTGGACGTCGCGCCGGACGGGCTCGACCGGATCGTCGGCGAGGTCTTCTTCGTCAACGCCGACACCGTCGGCGTGCGTACCACCGACGAGATCTACCGCCTCGTCAAGGGCTTCGGCGGCAACGTCGTCCTCATGCACCAGCTGTTCGAACGTGTCGACACGGACGCGGCCGAGCACGCCTGGCAGTCCTGGCTCACCAAGACCCTCGCCTGACTTCAGTTCTCGAGAAGGAGACAGACCATGACCAGCACGATCACCTCCGCGGACGGCACGAAGATCGCCTACGAGCGCACCGGCGACGGCCCGCCGTTGATCATCGTCGACGGCGCCCTGTGCTACCGGGCGAACGGCCCGTCCCGGCCGATGGCCGCCGAGCTCACGGCCGACTTCACCGTGTTCACCTACGACAGACGGGGGCGCGGCGAGTCCGGCGAGTCCAGCGAGATCGCGCTCGAACGGGAGATCGAGGACCTCGAGGCGCTGACGAAGGAGGCCGGCGGGGCGCCGTTCGTGTTCGGGCCGTCGTCCGGCGCGATGCTCGCGCTGGAGGCGGCGAACCACGGCATCGGGATCACCAAGCTGGCGATGTACGAGCCGCCGCTGATCGTGGACGACAGCCGCGGGCCGCTGCCCGCGGACTACGTGCCACGGCTGGACGCGATGATCGCCGAGGGGCGGACCGGGGAAGCGGTGAAGAGCTTCATGCGGTTCGTCGAGGTGCCCGGGTTCGGCATCGCGATGATGCGGCTGCTGCCGGTCTGGTCGAAGCTCAAGGCGGTGGCACCGACGCTGCGGTACGACTTCGCGCTCATGGCCGAGCTGCAGCGCGGCCGGCCGCTGCCGCGCACTCACTGGTCGACGGCCACCCAGCCCACCCTCGTGGCCGACGGCGGCAAGAGCCCGACGTGGATGCGCAACGGCTGCCGGGAGATGTCCGAGGTGCTGCCGAACGCGACGTACCGGACCCTGCCCGGCCAGACCCACCTGGTGAAGGCGAAGGCGCTGGCTCCGGTCCTGCGCGAGTTCTTCGCCGGCTGAGGGCCTTACCCCGTCGCACGGCCGCCTGAGGGGGCCCGGGTAAGGGATCGGACGGCTCCAGACTGCGTGATCGTCCGATGCCCGGCCCCCGGCCTCAGGACGACTGTTCTCCTTGCCAGCGAAGGCACACCGGCAAGGAGAACGGAAATGCAGAACTCACCAGAGGCCGTGCGGGCGGAGATGGACTACCGCCTGGAGCGCGCCCAGAGCGACGTCCGCAACGGAACGACCCTCGAGCACCTGCACGCCGCACGCGCGAACCACCCGTCGTGGTGGCGCCGGATGCGGGTGCAGCACCGCCCGACCAAGGACGCCGCGTGACGACCCCGGCCCAACCGGGCCCACCACACGCAACGACGCCCTCGCCGAGACCGGTGAGGGCGTCGTTGCGTTTCAGCGGTCGGTGTGCCCGATCAGCTCGCGGAGGACCAGCGGCCAGTTCTCCCGGGGAAACTCGTGGCCGGTGTTCGGCAGCGCAACCAGGCGGGCGTTCGGGATCTCGCGGGCCAGGGCCTCGCCGTGGGCGAGCGGGAACATCGGGTCCTCCGTGCCGTGCAGCACGAGTGTCGGCACCGTGATGTCCGCGAGCTTCGACCGCCAGCTCCCCGAGCCGCCGTCGGTCGCGTAGTGGTTCTTCTCCGCCGACTCCGGACTGGCGGTCCGCGAGGTCGCGAGCGTCGCCACAACGCGCACGGCCGCCTCGTCGAACGGCCTGCTCCTCGCCGCCGCCAGACGCTGGCTGGCCACCAGGTACTCGACCACCGCGGACCGGTCGCTCCAGTCCGGCTCCTCGACCGACTCGACGTCGCCCATCGGCAGGTCCTCGTCGCCCGCGCCGCCGCTCGTCGAGATCAGCGTCAGGGTCCGCAGGCGCGCCGGCGACCCGATCGCCAGCAGCTGCGCGATCGCCCCGCCCATCGACAGGCCGACCACGTGCGCGCGCTCGACGCCGAGCGCGTCCAGCACGCCGACCGGGTCGGCGGACAGCTCGTCTGACGTGTAGCCCGGCCGCCCCGGCGGGTAGCTCACCGACTCGCCGGTGTCGCGGTGGTCGTAGCGGATCACGAACCGCCCGGCCGCGGCCAGCGAGTCGCAGAACTCCGGCTCCCACCAGTCCATCGACGCCCCGCCGCCCATGATCAGCAGCACCGCCGGGTCCGCAGGCGAACCGAACGTCGACGCCGCGATCCGCGCGCCGTGCACATCGAGCATCGTCACCTCGGTCACCGCGTCACCCGCCCCAGCTTGCCCAGCAGCGCCGCGAACGGGGGCGCGCCGGCGGGCACCGGCACCGGGTCGGCGAACATGTCCGGCGCCGGCCCGCCCACCTGGAACGCGTCGACCGCGGCCACCGCGTCCGGCGACGGCTCGTACGGCAGGCCCGCGCCGGTGGCCAGGTCCCAGCCGTGCACCAGCGACTCCGACAGGCTGATGTTCGCGATCACCCAGCCCGGCTGCGTGCCGTCCGGGAACGGGTGCTCGGCCGCCAGCGCCCCCGGCCGCGCGAACGCCGCCAGACACCGGCGGGTCACGTCGCGGTAGGCGTCGAGCAGGTCCGCCGGGCGGTCCACGGCGTCAGCGTTGAGCCCACCGGACACCGTGGTGGCGAAGTAGTCCAGCGCGTCGACGAGGTGGTCGGCCACCTCGCGCACCGTCCACTCGGTACAGGGGCTCGGCGCGTCCCACCGGTCGGCGGGAATCGCCGCCAGCACCTCGCCGGTGGCCCGGTAGCAGGGCGCCAGCAGGTCGAGGTCGACCCCGGTCAGCTGAGTCATGTTCTCCTCCTCGCGATCGGATTTCACCCCACCGACGAACGGCCGGCGCCCGGATCGACAGGGGTCACGAGGAGACTTCGGCGAGCCGGCCCTCGAGGTAGCGCCGCTCGGCGTCGCCGCCGGCCAGCTCGATCGCCTCCCGGTAGGCGGCCGCGGCCTCGGCGAGGCGGTCGAGGCGGCGCAGCAGGTCCGCCCGGGTCGCCGGCAGCAGGTGGTAGCCGGCGAGCTCGCCGCCCTCGGCCAGCCGGTCCACCAGGGCGAGGCCGGCCGCCGGCCCGTCGGCCATGGCCACCGCGACCGCCCGGTTGAGCTCCACGACCGGCGAGGGCAGGTACTTCGCGAGCTCGGCGTACAGCGACGCGATCTGGCGCCAGTCGGTCTCCGCCGCGGCCGGCGCGGTCGAGTGGCAGGCCGCGATCGCCGCCTGCACCTGGTAGGGCCCCGGCGCCCCGCGACGCAGCGCGGACTCCAGCAGCGCCACGCCCTCGTCGATCTCCGCCCTGTCCCAGCGTTTCCGGTCCTGCTGCTCCAGCGTGACCAGGTCACCGGCGGCCGAGACCCGAGCCGCCCGCCGCGCGTCGGTCAGCAGCAGCAATGCGAGCAGACCGTCGACCTCCGGCTCGGCCGGCATGAGCGAGCCGAGCACGCGGGCGAGCCGGATGGCCTCGTCGGTGAGCGAGCGGCGCACCAGGTCCGCGCCGGCGCTCGCCGCGTAGCCCTCGTTGAACAGCAGGTACAGCACGCCGAGCACGGCGTTCGTGCGCGCCGGCAACAGGTTCGCGGGCGGCACCCGGTACGGGATGCCGGCGTGGCGGATCTTCCGCTTCGCCCGAACCAGCCGCTGCGCCATCGTCGCCTCCGGTACGACGAACGCGCGCGCGATCTCCGCGGTGGTCAGTCCGGCGAGCGTGCGCAGGGTCAGCGCGACCCGCGCCTCGAACGCGAGCGCCGGGTGGCAGCACGTGAAGATAAGCCGCAGCCGGTCGTCGCGGATCTCCTCCGGCGGCTCGGGTTCCGTGGTCTTGTCCAACACCGCCGCCAGCGCCGCCACCTCGCGCAGCTTGGCCGCCCCGACAGCCTCACGGCGCAGCCGGTCGACCGCCTTGTTGCGTGCGGTCGTGGTCAGCCACGCCCCGGGCCGGTGCGGCACGCCGTCGCGCGCCCACCGCTCCAAGGCCGCGGCGAACGCGTCCTGCGCGCACTCCTCGGCGAGGTCCCAGTCGCCGGTCACCCGGATCAGCGTGGCCACGACCTGGCCCCACTCCGCGCGAAACGCCGCCGCGACGGCAGCTTCGACCGGTGGGCTCACCAGATCGGTCGCACCTCGACCAACCCGTGCCGCGCCACCGGATGCGCCGCCGCGACGGCGACCGCCTCGTCGAGGTCGGCGCACTCGATCACCGTCAGCCCGCCGATCTGCTCCTTGGTCTCCGCGTACGGCCCGTCCGCGAGCAACACCTCGCCGTCGCGAACACGCACCGTGGTCGCGTCCTCGGGCGGGCGCAGCAACTCGCCGCTGATGAACACGCCGCGCCGGGTCATCTCCTCGGCCCATGCGCCCGCGTCGTCGGCTTCGCAGATCTCCTTGGAGGTGGCCGCGGTCGCATCCGGCTCACCGCCGATCAACAACAGGTAGCGCACGGCTCCCATGCTCTCACGCAGGAAGGGGCTTTCCGCGCTAACGAACGGGCATGCGGGTGACGTATCGTGGTACGGCTCGTGATGACGCAATGGCAGTGCGTTACACACCTGCGCAACACCGACATCCGGGGAGGTTCGGTGGCCACGACCCTGCAGCAGGGCTACCGAGGCATCTTCGCCAACGCCGAGTTTCGCGCGCTCTTCGCCGCCCAGACCATCTCGGTGATCGGCGACCAGTTCGCCCGGGTGGCCCTGTCCGTGCTCGTGTTCGACCGAACCCAGTCGCCCGCTTGGACAGCCCTCACCTACGGGCTCACCTTCCTCCCCGACCTCGTCGGCGGCCCGCTGCTGTCCGGGCTCGCCGACCGCCATCCGCGGCGCCGGCTGATGGTCAACGCGGACCTCGCGCGGGCCGGACTTGTGGCGCTGATGGCCGTGCCCGGTGTGCCGCTCGTCGCGGTGTGCCTGCTGCTGATCGCGGTGCAGCTGATCAGCGCGCCGGCCAACGCCGCCCGCGGCGCGCTGCTGCCCGCGGTGCTCGGCGAGGCGGACTATCCGGCCGGGCAGGCGGCCCTGCAGTCGGTGACGCAGGCGGCGCAGGTGGTCGGGTTCGCCGGCGGCGGCGCGCTCGTCGCGGCCATCGGCACCAACGGCGTGCTGCTCGCCGACGCGGGCACGTTCGCCTTGTCCGCGCTGCTCGTGTGGTGGCTCGTGCAGGCCCGCCCGGCGGCGGCCGGCGACGCCGACGTCGTGCAGCGCGCCTGGTGGCCGGACTTCGTCGCCGGCTCGAAGCTGGTGTGGACCGACAAGCGGCTGCGCGCTCTGGTCCTCTTCGCGTGCCTGTCCGGGTTCTACATCGTCGGCGAGGCGCTCGCCGTGCCGTACGCGCACGCCATGCAGAGCGGCGCGATCGCGGTCGGGTTCATGTTCGCCGGGTACGCGGCCGGCGCGGCGGTCGGCATGCTCGTGGTGGCCCGGATGTCCGCGCCGGTGCGGATGCGGCTGTTGTCCCCGCTCGCGGTGGGCACGAGCGCGCCGCTGGTGATCTGCTTCGCCGACCCGGCCCTTGGAGTCGTGGTCGCGCTGTTCGTCGCGTCCGGGGTGGGCAGCGCGTACCAGGTGATCGCGTCCACGACGTTCGTGCTGGCCGTGCCGGACTCGCGGCGCGGCCAGGCGTTCGGGCTCGCGGTCACCGCGCTGAAGGTCTCCCAGGGAGTCGGTGTCACGCTCGCGGGGCTCGTCGCCGAGGGCGTCGCGCCGTACCTGGTGGTCGGCGCGGCCGGGGTGCTCGGCATGCTCGCCGCGGGTGGCGTGGCCTGGTCATGGCGGTCCGCCAACGGTCGGGAGTCTATCCTCGGCACGTAATGCGTACGGCGCATAGTTCAGATATCAAGGTTTCATTGGACACATAGCTCCAGCGAGACGACCCTTGGTGTCATGAACACACGACAAGAGTCCCGAGTGGCGATCGTGACCGGTGGGTCACGCGGAATCGGCCGGGAGACCGCGCTGCGGCTCGCCGGCGACGGCTACGCCGTGGTGGTGAACTTCGCCGGCAACCAGGCGGAGGCGGACACCGCGGTCAAGGAGATCGCCGGGGCCGGCGGCCGGGCCGTCGCGGTCCGGGCCGACGTCGCGGACGAGGTGGCCGTGGCGGCCATGTTCGACCGCGCGGAGGCGGAGTTCGGCGGCGTCGACGTGCTCGTGCACGCGGCCGGCGTGATGCTGCTGTCGCCGCTCGTCGACCAGGACCTCGACGTACTGGACCGCATGCACCGCACCAACATCCGCGGCACGTTCGTGGTCGACCAGCAGGCCGCCCGCCGGCTGCGGCCCGGCGGCGCCATCGTCAACCTCTCCAGCTCGGTCACCAGGATCGGCCGCCCCGGCTACACCGCCTACGCGGCGAGCAAGGGCGCGGTCGAGGCCATCACCCTGACGCTGGCCCGCGAGCTGCGCGGCCGGGACGTCACGGTCAACGCGGTCGCGCCCGGACCGACCGCCACTGCCCTGTTCCTCGACGGCAAGTCCGAGGAGCTGATCGACCGCATCGCCAAGGAGCCGCCGCTCGAACGGCTCGGCACGCCCGACGACATCGCCGAGGTGGTCGCGTTCCTCGCCGGTCCCGGCCGCTGGGTCAACGGCCAGGTCGTCTATGCCAACGGGGGTGCGGCATGACGAGCACGGTCCTCATCAGCGGCGCCTCCAGCGGCTTCGGCGCGCTCACCGCCCACGCGCTCGCGGACGCGGGACACACCGTATACGCCGGCATGCGCGCCCTCGACGGGCACAACGCGACGGCCGCCGCGGACGCCCGCGCCCACGGCCTGCACCCGGTCGAGCTCGACGTCACCGACGACGACTCGGTGCGGGCGGCGGTGGCCACCGTCCTCGCCGAGCAGCCCTCGATGGACGTACTGGTCCACAACGCGGGCCACCTGGCGACCGGGCCGGCGGAGGCGTTCACGCCCGAGCAGCTCGCCGAGCTCTACGACACGAACGTGCTCGGCACCCAGCGACTCAACCGCGCCGCCCTGCCGCACCTGCGCGCCCGCGGCGACGGGCTCGTGGTCTGGGTCGGCAGCTCCAGCACCCGCGGCGGCACCCCGCCCTACCTCGCGCCGTACTTCGCCGCGAAGGCCGCGATGGACGCGCTCGCCACGAGCTACGCGCTCGAGCTCGCCCGGTTCGGCATCGAGACGACGATCGTCGTGCCCGGCGCGTTCACCAGCGGCACCAACCACTTCGCGCACAGCGGAGGCCCGGCCGACACGGCCGTCGTGGCCGAGTACGACACCCGGTACGGCGGGCTGATGGAACAGGTCGGCCGCAAGCTCGCCGAGCTGGAGCCGCCGGACGCGGACGCCGCCGAGGTGGCCCGGGCCATCGTGCGCGTGCTCGACACGCCCCGGGGCCGCCGGCCGTTCCGGGTGCACGTCGACCCGGCGGACGACGGCGCCGCGGTGGTCAACGCCGTCGCCGACCGGATCCGCACGGAGTTCCTGCGCCGCATCGACCTCGCCGACCTGCTCCACCCGGCGGCAAGGTGACGAGCAGTACCGTGCCGCTCATGCGCACCACGCACCTGCAGCGCGTCGACCTGAATCTGCTGGTGGCGCTCGCGGTACTGCTCGAGGAGCGGCACGTGTCCCGGGCCGCCGACCGGATCGGGCTGTCCCAGCCGGCGACGAGCCGGGCGCTACAGCGGCTGCGGGACACCCTCGGCGACGAGCTGCTGGTGCGCACCCGGGACGGCTACCAGCTCACCCCGCGAGCGGAGCGCGTCCAGCAGGAGCTCGCCGCGATCGTGCCGCGGCTGGAGATCCTGTTCGGCGGCGAGCACTTCGACCCGGCCGCGTCGACCGACCGCTTCCGGATCGCCGGGACCGACTACGCCACCGCGGTGCTCGGGCCCGGCCTCGCCCGGCGGCTGCACGAACAGGCCCCCGGCGCGACGCTGCACTTCGGCACCTGGGACCTCGGCGCGGTCGAGCATGTCCGGCGGGGGCTCGTCGACCTGGCCTTCTACGGGTTCCCGCCCGGGCCGTCGGTGCGCAGCGAGCTGCTCTACGAGGAGCGGTTCGGCTGCCTAATGGCCGCCGACCACCCGCTCGCCGGCCGCGAGTCGCTCTCGCTGGACGAGTTCCTCACCGCGGCGCACGTGCTGGTCGAGGTCCAGCAGGGCGAGACGCCGGCGATCGACCGCACGCTGACCACGCTCGGACGGGAACGCCGGGTCGCGCTCACCGTGCCGTACCACTCGGCCGCCGCGCTGGCCGTGCCGGACACGCGGCTCGTGGCCACGCTGCCCGAGCGCATGCTGGCGAGCGCCGCGCGAGACCCGGCGGTGCGGATCGTCGGCGCACCAACGGAAATCGACACGATGCCGTACTTGATGGTGTGGCATCCACGGCTGGACGACGACCCGGCACAGCGCTGGCTGCGGGATCTGGTCCGCGTGGTGGCCGCGGAAACCGGACACCTGGGTCAGGCCGATCTAGTTACCTAGTGACAACACGTAACACGGACTGTGATCGCCACGATCACACAAATGGTCACGACTACTCCCAGTAGCCGAAAGCAGAATCTTGCTCTTTCCGTGACCCGGTGCTGTTCTCGAGGAAATATGCGTATTCTGCCCCCCGCCTACCGACACGTGCCATCACTGTCCGTGCTCGCGGTCATCGGCCTTGCCGGTCTGCTCACGCCGTGGACGTGGGCCCAGCTGCTGGGTCCCGTGCTCGTCGTCCTCATCGTGGCGGCCGTCGCGACCCGCAACGCGCTGCGCCGGGCGTCCCGCAGGATCGACGTGATCCTCGACGAGGAGCTCAACCCCGAGGACGCCCTGATGACCGGCATCGACGAGGCCGCCCAGCGCCGCCTCGCCGGCTAGTCCCGCTAGTCCTGCGGTTGCCGGGCGGCGGGCAGCTCGTCCGGCATGCGCGCACCCGGCAGCAGCGGGCGCGCGGAGCCGGCGATCCGGGTGCAGTTGCGGCCTGCGGCCTTCGCCTCGTACAGCGCCGCGTCGGCGGCCAGCAGCAGCGTCGTCCGCTCCGTGCCGTGCTCCGGGAAGACCGCCGCGCCGACCGACGCGGTCAGCCCGCCGATCGACCGCTGCGCCCCGTCCAGGTCGACCGTCGTCACCCTCAGGTCCGCGACCGCCGCCCGGATGCGCTCCGCGGTCGCCACCACGTCGTCGGCACCGAGGCCCGGCAGCACGACCGCGAACTCCTCGCCGCCGTAGCGGCCGACCATGTCGTGGCCGCGCACCGAGTGCTTGATCGCGTCGGCCACCGCCCGCAGCACCGCGTCGCCGGCCAGATGCCCGTGTCTGTCGTTGATCCGCTTGAACAGGTCCAGGTCCAGCAACAGCACGCCGAGCCGCCCGTTCAGCCGGCGGGCCCGGTCCAGCTCGTCGGCGGTGAGCTCGGCCCAGAACGTCGGGTCGAACAGCCCGGTCTTCGCGTCCATCCGGCTCGCGTCGCGGAACTGCGGCAGCAGCAGCCCGGTGTGCAGGGCGAGCACCGTGATGATCAGCAGCGGCGTCCACCACGGCCGGGTGGTCAGCACGACCGCGAAGCCGGTGGCGAGGCCGACCGCGCCGGCGATCATCAGCTGGTCGCTCGCCGGGCCCAACGCCTTGCGCGACGGGCGGTCCGGGTTCGTCATGAGGATGGCGAGGACCACGAGCCCGTAGTTGACGAGCCGGTACAGCGCACCCGCCGCGACCACCGTGGCCAGCCCGAGCGGGCCGTCGAGCGCGGTGGCGAACGGCTCGCCGTGGCCGGGGTAGACCGCGGAGAGCACGGCGTAGGCGGCCGCGCAGCCGAGCACCACCGTGGCCAGCGAGAAGGTCTTGCGATGCGCGACCGCGCGCCGGTGGTACACCCGCAGCCAGGAGTGGGTATAGCTCACCGCGAGCAGCGCGGCGATCAGCGGCGGCGGCAGCAGCAGCACGGCGGCGAAGAACCACACCGACTGCAGGTGGGTGTGCGGCGACCCCTCCGAGGAGAGCTCGCGGATCCGCTCCATACCACTGGCCGCCTCGAGGTGCGCGACGGCGGCGCCGACCAGGAGCACGAAGCAAATCCAGTCCTCGCGGTCGACCGGAGCGAGAGTTATGGTGCCGGCTACGGTGGCCAGCGCGGCTACCTGCACGACTAGCACGTAGAACAAGGCAGGGTGCTTAAGGGACCACAGGCTCCAGCGGCAAGGTGAGAGCCGCTTCCACCCCCGCACGGGGTCGCGATGATCCGCGCCGTGCACCACCGTGTCCTTCCAACGGAGGTCCCCCACTGTAATGGCCTGGCCACCGAGTGTCGCGACTCCAAAAGGGTGACCAGAACGGCCGGGCACACCGAAGGAGATGCCATGTCCGCAACAACCAACCAGACCGGCCGCCCCTCTGACTGGCGGACCGGCCGCCCGTCCGACTGGCGCACCAGTCGCCCGTCCGACTGGCGCTAGGTCTGGTAGGCATCTGACGTAACTTGAGGCGCTCGTCGCATGGTCGACGAGCGCCTCGTGTCGTGTTCGGATGCGACTACCCGATGCCGAGTCGCGCGAGCGGCTCGACCAGCTCACGCTCCTCATAGGACAGATGGGACAGGAGCGAGTCGGTCAGCAGGTCCACCGCGTCACTCAGCTCGGTGATGCCCTTGGGGTCACTCACCGTGGCCACCAGCGCGGCGTCGACCCGGTTCAGCACGTCGTGGATGACCCGGTGCTCCTCGGACAACCGGTCGAGCACCGGGCCCAGCCGCGGGTCGGCGCGGCGCACCTGCGGGAAGAACGAGGCGTCCTCGATCGAGTGGTGCAGGGTGACGAACCGGCAGTAGCTCTCGCAGTACGCGCCGAGCGTCCAGTTGTTCTGCCGCATGGTCATCTCGTTGATCTCCGACCGGGCGGCGCCGACGTCGAGCGCGCCGTCGACGACCTGGCGGACCAGCGAGCGGACCCGGTCGAGCTCGCCGCGCAGGTGGTCGTGGACCCCGATGAGCTGCTGGCCGGTCATCCGGCCGCGCTCGGTGTAGGCCGCGTCCGGGTCGACCGCCGGCCCGGTCGGCCGCGCCGACTCGTCCCACACGGTGACCCGCGAGAGGCGGACGCCCTCGTCCGGGGTCGGCGTCACGCCGAGCGTGTCCGTTTCCGTCCCGCTGTCCACTGTGGACCGACCGGGTCGCTCGCCGCTGCCCAGGGCGCGCTCACGGGAGACCAGCTCCCGCACGGCCGGCGCCACCTCCTCGGCGAAGCGGCGCAGCTGGTCGTCGCCGTCACGGTCGATCATGAGGACGAACGAGCTGATGCCCTCGGTCAGCGTCAGCTCGGCGAGCTGCTCGACCCACACCCTCGCCGGACCGCGCAGGAACTCCGCCCCGGAGCCGGTGAACGTGCCGGCGATGTTGTACATCCGCCGGATGTCCGTTGTGGACCGACCGGCCGCCTCGGCGGCCTCGTCGATGATCTCGTTCTTCTCGGCGAGCTGCTCCGGCGGCACGTAGGGCGAGCTGGGCAGCCAGCCGTCGCCCAGCCGGCCGGTGAGCGCGAGCATGCGCCTCTTGATCGCACCGAGCCAGATCCCGATGTCGTGCACCGGGAACGGGCCGGGATGCGCGCCCGCGAGCCGGTAGTGCTCGCCGTCCAGCCGCACGCCGCGGCCGGGAGTCCACAGTGCACGGATGACGTGGATCGCCTCCTCGAGCGCGGCGATCGACTCCGGCGCGGTGTGCCGCGGGCCGCCCATGGCCTCGATGGCGTCCCAGAAGCTGCCGGCGCCGAGGCCGAGCTCGACGCGGCCGCCGGAGAGGATGTCGAGGGTGGCGGCGCTGCGGGCGAGGACCGCGGGCGGGCGCAGCGGCAGGTTCGCGACGTTGGGGAACACGCGCACCGAGGTCGTGCTCGCGGCGATCACCGACAGCGTCGTCCAGGTGTCGAGGAAGGCCGCTTGGGAGGGGTGGTCCTGCAGGCTCACCAGGTCCAGGCCGAGCCGGTCGGCGAGGCGGGCCAGGGTGAGCGTTTCGTCGGCCGCGTCCGCCCGCGGGGGCAGGAACACGCCGAACTCCAGTGGATGACCGTAGTCGGGCATAGCAACAGTATGCCACGAGATATTCTGTTCGACAGACGTTCTGGCGTGCCGCGTATCATGGCGGCATGACCGCACTGGACGGCGACCTCGGCTGGACGCTCGGCGTTGTGTTCCGCGCGTACGTCAAGGCGAGCGCCGCGGTGACGGCCGACCTGCCCGGCGGACACCGCGGCTACCAGGTGCTGACCGCCGCGGCAAGCGACGAGGCGCCCTCGCAGTCGGCACTCGGTGCCCAGCTGGGCATCGACCGCACGGTCCTCACCTACCTGCTCGACGACCTGGAGCGGGCGGCCCTCGTCGCGCGCAAGCCCGACCCCACCGACCGCCGCACCCGCCAGATCGTGGCCACCGAGCCGGGCCGCGAACTGCTGTGCGAGGTGGAGCGGCGGCTCGCCCACGCCGAGACGCACATCCTCGCCGGCCTGCCCGCCGAGGAGCAGCGGACGCTCAAGTCACTGCTGACCAGGCTCGCCGCGCACGCGAACGCGCTGGACCCGGTGGCCTCCACCTGTGCGGTGGTCGAGGACATCGGCGCGGCTCGACCGACGAGGTGAGCGCAACCCGCCGATCGTCGGTTGTGTCATTGGTCTAGACCGGGTCATGCTTTGTTGGCGCGCGCAACAAACGTTCAACTGCTGAACGAACGGAGACGCCGACCATGATGTCCGCACGCATCAGTCTGCTTGTCGCCGCACTCGTCGCGACCGTCCTGCCGGGCGCCATCGCGAGCACCTCGGCCATCGCTGCCCCATCGGCCGACGAGGGGCCGGCCGAGCCTCGGGCAGTGGTGTTCGAGGACAACTTCGACGGTCCGTCAGGCGCCGGGCCTGACGGCTCGAAGTGGGTCCTGGAGACCGGCGACAACGTCAACAACCACGAGCGGCAGTACTACACGAACTCCACCAACAACGCCGCGCTCGACGGCCAGGGCAACCTGGTGATCACCGCGCGGCGGGAGAACCCCGCGAACTACCAGTGCTGGTACGGCACCTGCGAGTACACCTCGGCGCGGCTCAACACCTCCGGCAGGTTCACCCAGACCTACGGCCACTTCGAGGCCCGCATCAAGATGTCGCGCGGCCAGGGGATCTGGCCCGCGTTCTGGATGCTCGGCGACGACATCGGCGGCGTCGGCTGGCCGCAGTGCGGCGAGATCGACATCATGGAGAACATCGGCCGCGAACCGTCCACTGTGCACGGAACGATCCACGGGCCCGGCTACTCCGGCGAAGGCGGGATCGGCGCGCCGTACTCGATCGGCGGCTCGTTCTTCGACGACTTCCACACCTTCGCCGTGGACTGGTCGCCGAACTCGCTGACCTGGTCGGTGGACGGGAACGTCTACCAGACAAGGACACCGGCGGACCTTGGCGGCCGGCAGTGGGTGTACGACCACCCGTTCTTCATGATCCTCAACCTCGCGGTCGGCGGCTACTGGCCGGGCGACCCGGACGGCAGCACCCCGTTCCCGAACACGCTGACCGTCGACTACGTGCGGGTCACCGCCTGAGCGGACGAGTACGGTTCCGTTGGTCAGACAGCCTGCCTGACCAACGGAGCCGCGCATGGACCAGGTGGCCGGATCGTCCCGGCTGCTCCGCGAGCTCAACGAAGCCGCGGCGCTGCGCCACCTGCTCGAGCGCGGCCCGCTGACCCGCGGCGACCTGCGGGCGCTCACCGGGCTCGCCAAGCCGACCACCTCCGACGTGCTGGGCCGACTGCGCGACGCCGGCCTGGTCAAGGTCGTCGGCCGCACCAGCGGCGGGCCGGGTCCGGGTGCCGACGTCTACGCGATCGACCCGGACGCCGCCTACGGGGCGGCGATCTCGCTGCGCGCGCGGTCGCTCGCCACCGCGGTGTGCGACCTGACCGGTGAGGTCCGCGCGCGCACGGAGACCGAGGTCGACTTCGCGCGGACCGACCCGGTCCGGGCGGTCCGCGACGCCCTGCGGGCGACCTGCCGGCGGGCCCGGATCCCCTTGCGCCGCATCGACCACGTGCGGCTCGGCGTGCCCGGCTCGGTGCACGGCGGCGCGATCCGGCTCGTGGACGTGCCGGGCTGGTCCCGGCCGGGCCTGATCGACGAGCTCCGCACCGCGCTGCGCACCGAGGTCGGCGTCGACAACGACGTCAACCTCGCCGCGGTCGCCGAGCGGTCCCGCGGCATCGCGGCCGAGTCCTTCGCCCTGCTGTGGCTGGGCGAGGAGGGACTCGGCCTCGCGATCGACCTCGGCGGCACGCTGCTGCGGGGCGCGCGGGGCGGCGCGGGCGAGATCGGCTACATGCCGGTCGGGCTGCCCGAGCCGGTCGCGGGC
>NZ_JBOHGA010000149.1:0-15886 GCF_050699915.1 Actinophytocola sp. | reverse complement strand
GCGCGGGCCGGCCGGGGAGCGCCCGGCAGGCCGGCCGTCGCGAGCAGCGAGCGCAGCACCTCGCGGACCCGCCCGCGCAGTATCGCGAGCCCCTCCCGCAGCGCGGGGTCGCTCATGTCGACGCCGAGCTGCGCCAGGTGGTTGGTCGTGGTCGCAGGGTCGTCGACGCCCTCGGTGGTGACCAGCGCCGCCGCGAGCACCGCCGCGACCGGGTCGGTGTGCCGGGCCGCGGCCGCGCGCATCCGGTCCGCGACCCCGTCGGACGCGGCGGTCATCATCGCCAGCATCAGGCCGTGCTTCGAGCCGAAGCGGCCGGCCACCGTGCCCACCGCGACCCCGGCCGCGGCCGCCACCTGGGCGAGCGTGAAGCCGGGGCCGTGCGCGCCGATCGTCCGGCCGCACGCGGCCATCAGCTCGTCGTCGGAGATCTTGCGCGGCCGGCCCATGCGAGTTATTGAACCACGATTCGGAAATCAGAGTAGTATCCGAACGACGGTTCAGAAAGAGGGAGACACGATGGTCAGCTGGCAGGAGATCGAGAAGGACGCGCCGGAGTTCGCCGAGCGGGTGCGGACCGTGTTCGGCGCGGGCATCCACAAGACCATCGCGACGTTGCGCGCCGACGGGTCGCCCCGGGTGAGCGGCTCCGAGCTCCAGTTCGTCGACGGCGAGGTCACCCTCGGCATGATGGGCGACTCGATGAAGCTGCGCGACGTCCAGCGCGACCCGCGGATCGCCGTGCACAGTCCGACCCTCGACCCGCCCAAGGAAGGACGTTGGGCCGGCGACGCGAAGCTCGCCGGCCGTGTCGAGGCGATGCCGGCGCCGCCGGACGACCCGAACCCGGACGCCGGCCACTTCCGCATCGACATCACCGAGGTCGCGCTGACCTACGTCGGCGACCCGGCCGACCACCTCGTCATCGAGTCCTGGCACACCGGCCGCGGCTACCGCCGCCGCACCCGCGCCTGACCTACGTCGTCCGCTTGACCCCGTCGCCGGGTGCGAGCACGTCGGCCGAGGCCGTCGACGCCGCCGTGTCTGCCGATGGCGCCCCGTGGGACGCGACCCCGTCGGACGCCGAGCCGTCGGACGCCGGATCCGGCATGCCGTGCGAGTCGTCGAGCATCGTCGCCTCGTCGAACGGGTCCCGGCCCGACAGCACCCGGTCGGCCTGCTCCCGGTCGAACTCCTTGGTCCACGTGCCGACCAGCACCGTCGCCACCGAGTTGCCCGCGAAGTTCGTCAGCGCGCGGGCCTCGGACATGAACCGGTCGATGCCCACGATCAGCCCGACGCCGTCGACGAGATCCGGCCGGTGCGTGGACAGGCCGCCCGCGAGCGTCGCGAGCCCGGCGCCGGTGACGCCCGCCGCGCCCTTCGACGCGATGATCATGAACAGCAGCAGGGAGATCTGCTCGCCGAACGAGAGCGGCGCGCCCATCGCCTCCGCGATGAACAGCGTCGCCATCGTCAGGTAGATCGCCGTCCCGTCCAGGTTGAACGAGTAGCCGGTGGGCACGGTGATGCCGACGACCGGCCTGCTGACGCCGAGGTGCTCCATCTTCGCGATCAGCCGCGGCAGCGCCACCTCCGACGACGAGGTGGACAGGATCAGCAGGAACTCGCGGCCGAGGTAGCGCAGCAACGTCAGCAGGTTCATCCGCGCGAAGATCCACAGCATCGCGCTCAGCACGCCGAACACGAACACCACGCAGGTGAGGTAGAAGCCGAGCATGATCACCGCGAGGCTCTTGAGCGCGTCGACCCCGGTCTCGCCGACGACCGCGGCGATGGCGCCGAACGCGCCGACCGGCGCCACCCACATGATCATCGCGAGGATCCGGAACACCAGCCGCTGGATGTAGCCGACCGCGACCAGGATCGGCCGGCCCTTCTCCTTCAGCGCCTGCAGCGCGAAACCGACGAGCAGCGCGACGAGCAGCGTCTGCAGCACGTCGCCCTCGGTGAACGCGGACACCAGCGTGGTCGGGATGATGCCGAGCAGGAAGTCGACCGTGCTCGTGCTCTCCTCGACCTGCCCCCGGCCCTCCTCGCGGAGCGTGTCGGTGAGCTGCAGCCCGTCGCCGGGATGCAGGATGTTGCCGACGATCAGGCCGATGATCAGCGCGACCGTCGACATGATCAGGAAGTACCCGAGCGCGAGCGTGCCGACCCGGCCGACCTTGGCGGCCTTGGCCACCGAGCCGACGCCCAGCACGATCGTGCAGAAGATGATCGGGCTGATCATCATCTTGATCAGGTCGACGAAGCCGGTGCCGAGCGGCTTGAGCGACTTGCCGAAATCGGGCCAGACGAGGCCGATGAGGATCCCGAGCAGGACCGCGGCGATGACCGCGATGTAGAGGAGATGCGTGCGATCCCGGCGACGGGTGGGGGGCGGTGCGGTTTCGGACACGGCGTTCTCCCTCGCGGACCGGATGCAGGACGCGGCCTTGACGTACCCTGCGTCGGATTGTCCGAAACGGCATGACGCAGGTCACGTTTGTGTTCATTGCGTGCATGACGTCGGCGGTGGTTGTGCGCCAGGCCACACTGTCCCCATGACAAGCGCCGGTCGTCTCGGGCGGTGGAGCCTGGCCGGTCAGCTGCTGGTCCTGCAGGTGACGATCGTCGGGTTGCTCGTGGCCGGCGGCGCCTGGCTGGTCTATCTCGACGTGGCCGACCGGACCGAGGAGGCGACGCGGGACGAGGTCGTCTCGGTCGCGCTGACGATCGCCGACTCGCCCTTCGTGCTCGACGCGGTGGGCTCGGCCGACCCGAGCGCCGTCCTGCAGCCGTTCACCGAGCGGGTGCGCCGTGACACCGGCGTCGACTTCATCACGATCATGGACCCGGACGGCCGCCGCCACACGCATCCGAACCCGGACCGAATCGGCGAGCGGTTCCTCGGCCACACCGCCGAGGCGCTCGCCGGGCGCACCTTCACCGAGACCTACACCGGCACGCTCGGCCCGTCCGTGCGCGCGGTCGCGCCGGTGTTCGACGGTTCCGCGGACGTGGTCGCCCTGGTGAGCGTCGGCATCACGCTCGACGCCATCGCCGGCCAGGTCCGCGACCGCCTCGTACCACTGGTGATCGTCGCGCTCGTCGTGCTCGCGGCGGGCATGGCCGGCACGTACCTGGTGAACCGGCGGCTCGCCAAGCGCACCCACGGGCTCGGCCCGGCCGAGCTGAGCCGGCGGATCGAGTACCACGAGCAGATCCTGCACACCGTCCGCGAGGGCCTGCTGCTGCTCGACCAGGACGGCCGGCTGACACTGTGCAACGACGGCGCCCGCGAACTGCTCGACCTGACCGGCGAGGTCGAGGGCCGCACCCTGGCCGAGCTCCGCCTGCCGCCCGCGATCGTGGCGAGCCTGGGCCGGGTCACCCGCGACGAGATCCAGCTGACCGAGAGCCGGGTGCTCGTGGTCAACTCCGCCCCGGTGCACCCGCACGGCCGGGTCGTGACGCTCCGGGACCACACCGACCTGCAGGCGCTGACCGGCGAGCTGGACTCGGTGCGCGGGTTCGCCGAGTCGCTGCGCTCGCAGGCGCACGAGGCCGCGAACCGGCTGCACACCGTGGTTTCGCTGGTGGAGCTGGGTCGCACCGCCGAGGCCGTCGAGTTCGCGACCGCCGAGCTCGCGCTGGCCCAGCAGCTGACCGACCGCGTCGTCGGCGCGGTGTCCGAGCCGGTGCTCGCCGCGCTGCTGCTCGGCAAGGCGGCGGAGGCCAACGAGCGCGGCGTCGAGCTCGTGATCACCCCGGAGACCGAGATCGACGACGCGGTGCTCGGCGGCGACCAGACGACCGCCCGCGATGTGGTGACGATCCTCGGCAACCTGATCGACAACGCCGTCGACGCGGCACTCGACGGCTCGGCCGCGCCCCGGGTGCTCGTCACCGCCCGGTCCGAGGCGGGCGAGTTGGTGCTGCGGGTCGCCGACACCGGCGCGGGCCTGGCCGCCGAGTCGGTGCCGGAGGCGTTCCATCGCGGTTGGTCGACGAAGGGGGAACCGGGTCGTGGCCTCGGGCTCGCCCTCGTGCGGCAGGCCGTTCAGCGTCGCCACGGCAGCATCGACGTGGGGGCCGGGCCGGACGGCGGCGCGGTGTTCACCGTCCGGCTGCGGACCGTGCGGCTCCAGGAGACGCACTCGTGATCAAGGTGCTCGTGGTCGAGGACGACCTCGTCGCCGCCGAGGCGCACCGCCGGTACGTCGAGCGGGTGCCCGGCTTCGCGGTCGCGGGAGTTGCGCACACGGCGGCCGAGGCGCGCCGCGCGCTCGGCCCGGAGGTGGACCTGCTGCTGCTCGACCAGTACCTGCCCGACGGCGCCGGACTGGACCTGTGCCGCACGCTGCGCGCCTCCGGTCGCCTCGTCGACGTGATCATGGTGACCTCCGCGCGGGACCTCGCGGTCGTGCGCGCCGCGGTCTCCTCGGGCGTCGTGCAGTACCTGCTCAAGCCGTTCACGTTCGCGACCCTGCGGGACAAGCTGGAGCGCTACGCCCGCTTCCGGCGCGGCGTCGAGGGGACGGGCGCCGCCGACCAGACCGACGTGGACCGCCTGCTCGCGACGTTGCGCGGCACCGACAGCGCGCTGCCGAAGGGGATGAGCGGACCGACCCTGGACACGGTGGTGGCGGCGCTGCGCCAGTCCGCCGACGGGCTGTCCGCGAGCGTGACCGGTGACCTGCTCGGCATGTCGCGGGTGACCGCGCGGCGCTACCTGGAGTACCTGGCGGACAACGGGCTCGCCGACCGGCAGCCACGCTACGGACAGGTCGGCCGGCCCGAGCTGTACTACCAGTGGACCCGGCACAAATAGGGCAGACAAGTCGTTCTGCTAATCTGTAGGACGCGACCAGCCTCGTGCGAGCGAGGCCGCGAAGTGGAGCCCCGCTCCCACCCGAGTCACCCAGGTGTCCGGGTTCCGGTCGCCGCGGCTCCGTGTCGGCTCGTCCGGCCGCGGGGTGGCGGTGTCTCGACGCGTAGGCGTCGGGGATCGGTCGGAAGCGGGCCCCGCACACGCCAGGTGTGCGGGGTTCGTGCTGTGTGGGGCTCCGCGACGCGAGCGTCGTATGGACAGAGAACTCGGCCCGAGGAGGCCCCATCAGCTCCGACACACGTATCAATGACCGCATCCGAGTCCCGGAAGTCCGACTGGTCGGACCGAGCGGGGAGCAGGTCGGGATCGTGCGCATCGAAGACGCACTGCGACTGGCTCAGGAGGCGGACCTGGACCTCGTGGAGGTTGCACCGCAGGCACGACCGCCCGTCTGCAGGCTCATGGACTACGGCAAGTTCAAGTACGAGAGCGCGCAGAAGGCACGGGAGTCCCGCCGAAACCAGCAGCTCACCGTGATCAAGGAGCAGAAGCTCCGCCCGAAGATCGACACGCACGACTACGAGACGAAGAGGGGCCACGTGATTCGGTTCCTCGAGCACGGGAACAAGGTCAAGGTGACGATCATGTTCCGTGGTCGTGAGCAGTCCCGGCCGGAGCTCGGCTACCGGCTCCTGCAGCGGCTCGCCGACGACGTCGCCGACCTCGGCTTCGTCGAGGCCGCGCCGAAGCAGGACGGCCGGAACATGATCATGGTGCTGGCACCGCACAAGTCGCAGAAGACGCGCCCGAAGGCGAGCGCGGGCACCGACACGAACTGACCGGCCGGCACGCGCACGGCACAGATACGGAGCGGCGACGGCGACGCTCCGGCAGACGAGCACGAGGATTCACATGCCCAAGAACAAGACTCACTCCGGCACCTCGAAGCGGATCCGGATCACCGGCAAGGGAAAGCTGCGTCGGCAGAAGACCGGCATGCGGCACAAGCTGGAGAAGAAGCCCAGCACGCTGACCCGCCGCCTGTCGGGCACCACCGAGGTGGCCCCGCAGGACGTCAAGCGGATCAAGAAGCTGCTCGGCCGCTGAGCCGCATCCCGTTCCCATGACCACCCGGGCGAGTTTCGACACCGCCCTCGAGATCGACAGGATTTGAACCGTGGCACGCGTCAAGCGGGCGGTGAACGCCCACAAGAAGCGCCGGACGACCCTCGAGCTGGCCAGTGGCTACCGGGGTCAGCGGTCGCGGCTGTACCGCAAGGCGAAGGAGCAGATGCTCCACTCGCTCAACTACGCCTACCGGGACCGCCGGGCCCGCAAGGGTGACTTCCGCCAGCTGTGGATCACCCGTATCAACGCCGCGGCTCGCCAGAACGGCATGACCTACAACCGGTTCATCCAGGGCCTCAAGGCCGCCGGGGTCGAGGTGGACCGCAAGATCCTCGCCGAGCTCGCCGTGAACGACGCCACCGCGTTCGCCGCGCTGGTGGACGTGGCCCGCGACAACGCGGACCCGCAGGGCAAGGCTTCCTGAACACCGAGCCGAAGTCACAGGTGACGCGACCCGGGGACGGTCCTTTCACGGAGAGGACGCCCCGGGTCGTCGCTGCTCGGGCCCTGACCAGGCGCCCCGGGCGGGTCAAGGCCGGCCGCTTCCTCGCCGAAGGCGCCCAGGCCGTGCGCGAGGCGCTGCGCTGGGCCGTCGCCGGGCGCGGGACCGTGCACGAGCTGTTCGCCGTCTCGCTCCCCGACGACCTCATCGCGTTGGCCGCCGAGGCCGGCGTGCGGGTGTCGGCGGTGACCGAGCGGGCCGCCGCGGGGCTGTCCGAGACCGTCACCCCGCAGGGCGTCGTCGCCGTCTGCGACCTGGTGGACGTCCCGCTCGCCGACGCGCTCGCCGGCACGCCACGGCTCGTCGCCGTCCTGGCCGGAGTGGCCGATCCGGGCAACGCGGGCACCGTGATCAGGGTGGCGGACGCGGCCGGCGCGGACGCCGTAATCCTCGCCGGCCACACGGTCGACCCGCACAACGGCAAGTGCGTGCGCGCCTCCACCGGCAGCCTCTTCCACCTCCCGATCGCCCGCGCGACCGTCCCCGAGACGCTCGCCGCGTGCCGGTCCGCCGGCCTGCGTCTGGTCGCCGCCGACGGCCACGCCACCGCCGACCTCGACGCCGACCCCACGCTCGCCGACCCCACCGGGTGGGTCTTCGGCAGCGAGGCGCACGGCCTGCCCGACGACGTCGTCACCGCGCTGGACGGGGCCCTGCGCGTGCCGATCTACGGCGGCGCGGAGAGCTTGAACCTCGCCACCGCCGCGGCGGTCTGCCTCTATGCCACGGCCTGGCGGCAGCGGGACGCGGAGCGCGGTAGGTTCTGACCACCGAAGAAGCCGGGTGGGGTGGTTGCGCATGGGTCGGTTCGCGACATCGTGGCGGATGTTCAAGGCGTCGTGGCACGTCTTGCGGTCCCGCAAGGAGCTCGCGGTCTTCCCGCTGCTGTCGGGGCTCGCCGCGATACTCGTGACCGTCATCTTCCTGACGCCGGCCCTGTTCACCGTCGACTTCGACCGCGGGGAGGCGACGCCGGGCACCTACGTGCTGCTCGGCGCCTTCTACCTCGCGACGGCCTACGTGGCGATCTTCTTCAACGCCGCGCTCATCTCGCAGGCCAACATCGCGCTGAGCGGCGGCGACCCGAGCGTCGCGGGCGGCCTGCGCGTCGCCGGTCGGAACTGGCTGCGGATCCTGCCGTGGGCGCTGGTGTCCGCGACCGTCTCGATCGTGCTGCGGGTCATCGAGGAGCGGCTGGGCTTCCTCGGCCGGATCGTCATCGGGTTGATCGGCATGGCGTGGAACCTCGTCACCTACCTGGTGCTGCCGGTGCTGGTGCTCGAAGGCGTCGGCACGAAGGACGCACTCCGCCGCTCCGCGTCGCTGTTCCGCGGTACCTGGGGCGAGAACGTGCTCGGCAACGCCGGCATCGGCCTGTTCGGGTTCCTGGCGTTCCTGCCGGCCATCGGACTGGTCGCGCTCGGCGTGGCGGCGGGCGGTGCGACGGCGTTCGTGTGTGTGGGCATCGCGATCGTGTGGGGCCTGGTCGTCACGATCGTCGTCGCCGCGCTGTCGGTGATCTACCAGACCGCGTTGTACCGCTACGCCGCCGACGGGGTCTCGGCCCCCGCGTTCGCCGAGGTGGACCTCGGGCACGCGTTCCCGCCGCGGCGCAAGTGACGGCGCCCGGACGGGGAGCCGACCGCGCCATCCGTCGCCCGATCAGGCAGGACGGGAAACTGCATGTAGCTCGATTCATCCGATCACCTAGGATCACAGTGCTCGCGGTAAGCACAGCCGTATCGCCCGCGGGCAACCGTCGCCACATTTCCGGGGAGCTGTCCACCCATCATGTCCGCAGCCAACGACTCCTACGATCCGAAGCAGGTCGCGGCGCTCGCGCCGGAGACGCTGCAGGCTGCCGTCGAGCAGGCGCGCAAGGAGTTCTCGGCCGCGGCTGACCTGGACGCGCTCGCCGCGGCGAAGCCGGCCCACCTCGGGGACAAGGGGCCGCTGATGGTCGCCCGCCGGGAGATCGGCGCGCTGCCACCCAAGGCGCGTTCGGACGCCGGCAAGCGGGTCAACGAGGCACAGAAGATCGTCCGGGAGGCGTTCGACGAACGCCGCGCCGAGCTGGAGACCGAACGCGACGAGCGGGTGCTGCGGGACGAGGGCGTCGACGTCACGTTGCCGTGGGACCGCACCCCGCGCGGCGCCCGGCACCCGATCACCACGATCTCCGAGCGCATCGCCGACGTGTTCGTCGGCATGGGCTACGAGATCGCCGAGGGCCCGGAGCTCGAGACCGAGTGGTTCAACTTCGACGCGCTGAACTTCAAGAGGGACCACCCGGCGCGCAGCATGCAGGACACGTTCTACGTCGCGCCCGCGGACTCCGGTCTGGTGCTGCGCACGCACACCTCGCCGGTGCAGATCCGGGCACTGCTCGAACGCGACCTGCCGGTGTACGTCGTGTGCCCCGGCCGGACGTTCCGCACCGACGAGCTGGACTCCACTCATACGCCGGTGTTCCACCAGGTCGAAGGCCTGGCCGTGGACAAGGGTCTGACCATGGCCCACCTGAAGGGCACGCTCGACGCGTTCGCCCGCGCGATGTTCGGCGACAAGGCCAAGATCCGGCTGCGGCCGTCGTACTTCCCGTTCACCGAGCCGTCCGCCGAGCCGGACGTGTGGTTCGAGGAGAAGAAGGGCGGCCCGGGCTGGGTCGAGTGGGGCGGCTGCGGGATGGTCAACCCCAACGTGCTGCGGGCATGCGGGATCGACCCGGATGTCTACTCCGGCTTCGCTTTCGGCATGGGCGTCGAGCGAACCCTCCAGTTCCGCAACGGCATCCCCGACATGCGGGACATGGTGGAGGGCGACGCCCGGTTCACCGCGCCGTTCGGCACGGAGGCGTTCTGACCGCGCCGATCGCACCGCCGATCGGCCCTGCCGACACAGTCTGACCGTCGTCACCGAAAGGAACACCCCGTGCGGGTTCCCGTCAGCTGGCTCACCGAGCACCTCGAGACGGACGAGAAGTTCACCGCCGAACAGCTCGCGGACGCGTTCGTCCGGGTCGGCATCGAGGTCGAGGAGGTCACCTCGCTCGGCGAGGTGACCGGCCCCCTCGTGGTCGGCCGGGTCGCCGAGATCGAAGAGCTCGCCGAGCACAAGAAGCAGATCCGCTACTGCATGGTCGAGGTCGCCGAGCCCGACGATCACGAGGCGGGCGAGCCGCGGATGCGCGGGATCATCTGCGGCGCCTCGAACTTCGTGGAGGGCGACCTGGTGATCGTCGCGCTGCCCGGGGCCGTGCTGCCGGGCGGGTTCGCGATCTCCGCGCGCAAGACGTACGGCCGGATCAGCGACGGCATGATCTGCTCGGCCCGCGAGCTGGGCCTCGGCGAGGACCACGCCGGCATCCTGGTGCTGCCCAGCGGCGAGGCCGGCGCGGGCGACGACGCCGTGGAGCTGCTCGGGTTGGACGAGTCGGTCATCGAGCTGTCGATCACCCCGGACCGCGGCTACGCGTTTTCCGTGCGCGGCCTCACCCGCGAGCTGGCGTGCGCGCTGGACGTGCAGTACCGCGACCCGGCGGCGATCGACGTGCCGACCGCCGAGGGCGTCGCGTTCCCGGTCGAGATCGCCGATCCCGAGGACTGCCAACGGTTCGTGGCGCGACGGGTCACCGGTGTGGACCAGACGGCGCCGACGCCGTGGTGGGTGCGCCGGCGGCTGATGCTCGCCGGGATCCGGTCGATCTCGCTGACCGTCGACGTGACCAACTACGTGATGCTCGAGACCGGCCAGCCCATGCACGCCTTCGACACGCCGTCGCTGAAGGGGCGGATCGTCGTCCGGCGCGCGACGGCGGGGGAGAAGCTGACCACGCTCGACGACGTGGAGCGCACGCTCGACCCGGACGACATCGTGGTGGCCGACGAGAGCGGGCCGATCTCGCTGGCCGGCGTCATGGGTGGGGCGAGCACCGAGGTGCGGCCGGACAGCACGGACATCCTGCTGGAGGCCGCGATCTGGGACCCGCCGTCGATCGCGCGGGCGGTGCGCCGGCACAAGCTGCCGAGCGAGGCGGCCAAGCGGTTCGAGCGGTGTGTCGACCCGCTGCTGCCGCCGGCCGCGCTCGAGCGGGCCGCCCGGCTGCTGCGCGACCAGGCGGAGGGCAGCATCCAGCCGGGCCGCACCGACGCCGGCGCGGCGCGCCCGCTGCCGACGGTGACGATGGCGATCAGTCTGCCCGACCGTGTGGCCGGGGTGAGCTACGAGCGTGGCGTGACCGTGCGGCGGCTGAACCAGATCGGTTGCGGCACCGATGTCGGCTCGGCCGACGACGGCACGCCGATCGTGACCGTGCAGCCGCCGAGCTGGCGGCCGGACCTGGCCGAACCGGCCGACCTGGTCGAGGAGGTGCTGCGGCTCGAGGGCTACGACACCATCCCGTCGGAGCTGCCCGCCGCGCCGCCCGGGACCGGGACGACCGCGGCGCAGCGTCGCCGGCGGACCGTGGCGCGGGCGCTCGCCGAGGCCGGGTACGTCGAGGTGCTGCCGTTCCCCTTCGTGTCGCCGACCGTGTGGGACTCGTTGGGGTTGGGTCCGGATGACAACCGTCGGCGCACGGTGTCGTTGCTGAACCCGCTGGAGGCCGACCGCAGCGAGCTGGCCACCACGTTGCTGCCGAGCATGCTGGACGTGTTGGTGCGCAACGTCTCCCGGGGCATGCGCGACGTCGGCTTGTTCCACATCGGACAGGTCGTGCTGCCGAAGGCCCAGCAGGTGCCGGTGCCGACCGTCGGCGTGGCCGGGCGGCCGAGCGACGCGGAGGTCGCGACACTGCACGCGGCGCTGCCCCAGCAGCCGACGCACGTGGCCGTCGTGCTGGCCGGCAACCGCGAGCGGTCCGGCTGGTGGGGCTCGGGCGCGCAGGCGAGCTGGGCGGACGCGGTGCGCGCGGCACAGATCGTCGCGGAGGCGGCCGGGGTGCCGCTGACCGTGCGGTCGGCCGACCTCGCGCCGTGGCACCCTGGTCGGTGCGCGCAGCTGCTGGCGGGTGACCTGCCGGTCGGCTATGCGGGCGAGCTGCACCCGAAGGTCGTGGATCGGTTGGGGCTGCCGAAGCGCACGTGCGCGATGGAGCTCAAGCTCGACGGGTTGCCGCTCGTGGAGCGCCGGCCCGCGCCGTCGCCGTCGCCGTACCCGCCGGTGCTGCTGGACGTGGCCCTGGTGGTGGACGAGTCCGTGCCGGTCGCGGAGGTGGCGACCGCCCTGCGCGGTGGTGGGGGAGACCTGCTCGAGGACCTGAACCTGTTCGACGTGTACACCGGCGAGCAGGTCGGCGAGGGCAAGCGCTCGCTGGCCTACGCACTGCGGTTCCGCGCCCCGGACCGGACGCTGACCGTCGAAGAGGCCACCGCCGCCCGCGATGCCGCGATAGCGGCCGCGAGCGACCGCTACGGAGCAGCCCTCCGCGCCTGACTCCGCCCGCCCCGCCCGCCTGCAGCGGCAGGCGAGGGACGGAGCGGCCGGCGAATGGAGTGGGCACGGGCCTCGCGGATCCCCGCAGCTCGTCGACGAGTTCCTCCACCGGAACGTGGGGCGTCGTCGCCACGTGCTGGGCGACTACGCCGGAGCACGAGGATGCTGCCGCCGCACAGTTCGGCCAGCAAGTCCGCCGTCCTGCGGTGGTCGCGATTCGCTCGGCCGGAAAGCCCAGTGCGCCGAGGAAATCATCTACGACCTTTGGCGACCTCCACCTTGGGGCCGGCGGAGAAACCGCCGAGATCCATGGACAGGACCCCGCCGAGAAAGCGGCCCGCGGCCGTGTGTGCCCAGTGAACGGCCAGCGCCGTTGCCGACGACCGCCTCACCGTCACCACGCCGGGCGCGACATCACCGGCCGAGTCGGTCGTCATCTCGTCCCTTGCTCGGTGCTTCGCGGAGCTCCGTGCCGTCCGCCGTCATGACCTCGTGGGCGTCCAGTCGCACCCCCTCGATAGTGACCTGCCGTTGCCCGTGGGCGAGTCAGGGGAGCTTGCGGTGTTGGGGGAGCCAGGCGACGGCGTGGGCCACTGCCTTGTCCAGGTCGAACAGGCGGGTCACCGCTTGGCCTACCTGGGCCTTCGTCACCGCGCCGGTGTTCTCGAAGGTCTCGCCCAGGTCGGTGAAGTCGTCGCTGTTCGTGGCCACGTCGGTGTAGGTGATCCATTCCCGGTCGCCCGACTCGGTCAGCACCGCGCCGCCGAACTCCGTCCTCGGGGCCGGCACGCGGTACTCCGCCAGGTGGAAGGCCGTGCACGAGTTGAACCCCACGCCCAGCAACAGCACCCGCGCGCCCGCACGCTCCAGCGCGGCGAGCGGGGAGTGCTCACCGAGGTGGCTGTCCAGCCGGTGCTCGGCCATCAGCTCGCCGGCGGCACCGCCGACGGCCGCGAACGACGCGTGCGGGTGGTTGCTCCGCACCGCGCCCGGCCACTGACGCACCATCTCCCCGATCGCGCCGATGCCCCAGCTCGGCGTGATGCGCGGGTCGAACGCGGGCATCGACTTCCGGATGACCGGCCACCACTCCTCGGGAACCGGCGGGCTCGTCCAGTGCCGCGGTTCGGAGTTGCCCATCGTCTGGGCGGGCACCACCAGCGTTCCCTCGGACCCGAGCACGTCGAGCAGCGCCTGCACCACGGCCACCGCGCCGCCGCACACCCAGCCGAAGGAGCTCAGCGAGGCGTGCGCCAACACCGTGTCGCCCGGGCGTAGTCCGAGCGCGGCGAGGTCGGCGGCAATCGTGGCGCGTGTCTGGGGTCTGTCCGGCATGGCTCCATCCTGCCGGGCCGCGCGAGCGAGTAAGCGGCGCCGGCGACGCTGCCGAGCCGGCCGGACGCGCTGCGGGGCCGAGTCAGAGGTGCTTGGTCGCCTCCTTTCTGGACAGCGGGGACAGGGTCGGGTGGGCGTCGACGAAGGCGCGTACCCACGCGGGCTCGGTGCGGGCGAACTGCCGCAGCGCCCAGCCGATGCCTTTGCGGATGAAGAAGTCGCGGTCGCCCACGTTGACCTCGATGCAGTACGTGAGCAGGTCGGTGTCGGTGTCCTCCTTGGACCCCAGCTGGCAGATGACCGACGTGCGGCGGCGCCACAGGTCCGGGTCGGTGGCCCACCGCCGCATGACCGGAGTGACCATGTCGCGGTGGGCCCGGAGTAACGGCCCGACCCGCCGGCTCGCGATCTCGTCCACGAAGTCCCACCACGCGCCGGTGACGATCAGCTCCTCGTACATCGGCAGCAGGTCCGGCGACTGCCAGCGCGCGTAGCGGCGGTCGCCGGACAGGTCCATCGCCACGTACCGCTCCTCCCGGTACTCGGCGTCCCGCCACAGCGAGAGCACGGTCGCTCGCCAGGAATCCACATCGGACAGCGGGTGCTCGGCGAACAACCGACGACACAACACGCGACGCTCCGGCGACGCGACGCCGCGGAACGGCATCTCCGATTTCATGTACCGCTGCATGTCCGGCGCCTTGCGAGGATCGGCGAGCTCGGTGAGGCCGGCTCGTGCGGCGGCGAGGAACGCGGTGGAAGCGGTGGTCAGCGGTCGTGTGTCGGTCATGGTGCAGAAGCTACGCGGGGGGTCTGACAAAAAGTCTTGCCTGGTAACCGATGCGTCGCACAGCGTGCGGTCACGATCTCATAACTCGACGGATGGCGTATTCCTTATCGCGGGCGCTGCCGGCAGGCTCTTCCGGTGTCCTGGGAGTCGCAGAGATCCACAGGGACGACAAGAAGAAGAAAAGGGGCAAAGTGAACAAACTCGTTGCCGTCACGGCGGCGGCGGCGGTTGTGGTCGGTGGGTTGGTCGTCGCTCCACTCGCGACAGCCGACCAGACCGAGGACCAGGCCAAGCCCGCCAGCAATCACAAGGAGTACAACCCGCCGCCCGTCCAATGGGGTGAATGCGAGAACCCGACCTTGGTACAGGCGGGTGCGCAGTGTGGCTTCGTCGAGGTTCCGCTCGACTACGACAAGCCGAACGGTGAAAAGATTCAACTGGCCGTGTCACGGGTGACCCACAAGGGCCCGGACGGCGACTACCAGGGCCCGATGCTGGTGAACCCCGGCGGCCCCGGCGGTTCCGGCCTCATCTACGCGATCTTCGGCGACTTCGTCCCGAACGGCGCCGGCGACGACTACGACTGGATTGGCTGGGACCCGCGCGGTGTCGGCTCCAGCCAGCCGTCCCTGAGCTGCGACCCCAACTTCGACGGGTACAACCGTCCGTTCTACGTGCCGATCACGCCCGGCATCGAGCGTGCCTGGCTGAAGCGGTCGAAGAACTACGCGAACGCGTGCGAGGACGCCGGCGGCAAGCTGCTCGAGCACATGACCACGGTCGAGGTGGCCAAGGACATGGACAGCATCCGCAAGGCGCTGGGTTCCGAGCAGATCAACTACTACGGGTTCTCGTACGGCACCTACCTCGGTCAGGTGTACGGCACGATGTTCCCGGACCGGTTCCGCCGGGTCGTCTTCGACGGCAACGTGGACCCGACGCGGGTCTGGTACGAGTCCAACATCGACCAGGACATCGCGTTCGACCGCAACATCAAGATCTACTGGGAGTGGGTCGCCAAGTACGACAGCGTCTACCACTTGGGCGACACCGCCAAGAAGGTCGAGAAGCTGTACTACTCCCAGCTCCCCAAGCTGCTCCGGGAGCCGGCCGAGGGCAAGATCGGGCCGGACGAGTGGACCGACATCTTCCTGTCCGCCGCGTACTACGTGTACGGCTGGGAGGACGTGGCGAACGCGTTCGCCGCGTGGATCCACGACAGTGACGCCTCCGGTCTGCTCGACCTGTACCCGCCGCCGGGCGACGACAACAGCCACGCCGTCTACCTCGCCGTCATCTGCACCGACGCGAAGTGGGTGACGAACTACAACCGGTACCGGCTGGACAACTGGATCACCCACATCAAGGCCCCGTTCACCACTTGGGGTAACGCGTGGTTCAACGGTCCGTGCCTGTTCTGGCCGGGCAAGTCCGAGCGGCCGCTGAAGATCGACGGCCGCGGCGTGGACAGTGCGCTGCTGATCAACGAGACGTTCGACTCGGCCACGCCGTACCCGGGCGCGCTCGAGGTCCGCAAGCGGTTCCCGAACTCCGTGCTCATCGAAGGCGTGAACGGAACCACCCACTCGGGTTCACTGTCCGGAGTGGAGTGCACCGACAGCCGGATCGCCGACTACCTGGAGACGGGTGCGCTGCCCGAGCGCAAGCCGGGCAACGGGTCCGACGTCCAGTGCGACCCGGTGCCGCAGCCGGTGCCTGAAGGCGCCGCGGCGCCGACCGCCCAGCAGCGGTCCGCGTCGGCCTCGCCGACCGAGATGCGCAAGGAGCTGGCCGCGGCCGTGCCGCGCTGACTCCCGACCGCCTGAACACCGCCTGAACACCGCCTGAACACGACGGGCGCCCC
>NZ_JBOHGA010000148.1:0-15927 GCF_050699915.1 Actinophytocola sp. | reverse complement strand
GCTCCGCGCCGGCGACCGCTCCGCCCACCCAGCCGTCCAGGTGAGCGAGCCGCGCGAGCCGGCCGACGAGCCCGACTCGCCGGCGCCCACCGCTACCGCGACCTCACCCGAGCCCGACTCGTCCTCCTCCTTGGAGGCCGAGGACTTCGAGCCCGAGGAGCCGTCGCACACCAGCCGCGTGCTGGTCTACGTCGCGGCCGCGCTCGTCCTGCTGCTGGTCGGCGCCGCGGTCGGGATGCTGCTGACGCTGTCCCGGACGGAGTCGACCGCGGCGCCGGACGCGGGCTCGGTGGACGTCGGCTTCGCGCAGGACATGCGGGTGCACCATCTGCAGGCCGTGACGATGGCCGGCATCGAGCGCGACCGCACGACCGACCCGGTGCTGCGCGGCATCGCGTTCGACATCGAGTCCACCCAGCTGGCACAGCTCAGCGAGATGTCCGGCTGGCTGACCGTGTGGGGCCAGCCCACCCTGCCCGCGCCCGGCGCCGCGCACATGGGGTGGATGTCCGAGGGCGGCACCCACTCGCACAGCGACGGCGCCGGCGGGAAGACGACCGGCCCCGTGCAGCGGATGCCCGGCATGGCCACGACCGAGGAGATCAACAAGCTGCGCAAGCTGTCCGGCAGCGAGCTGGACGTGCTGTTCCTGCAGCTGATGCTCCGCCACCACCAGGGTGGGCTGGAGATGGCTCAGTACGCCGCCGAGCATGCGGCCGAGGGCTATGTGCGCAACCTCGCGCAGAAGGTCGTGTCGAGCCAGGACAACGAGGTCCGGCTGATGACCGCGTACCTGGACCAGCGGGGCGCCGAGCCGCTGCCGTTCCCCTGAGTCACCAGGTCAGCTCCTGGCAGCTCGCCGAGGTCTCGCCGGCCTCGACCTGCAGCGTGGCGTGCTCGATCTGGTACTCGTCGGCGAGCAGTCGCTGCGCGGTCTGCAGGATCTCGTCCCGGTCGGCGCCGGGCGCCACGGTGAGGTGAGCGGAGGCGACCTCCATGCCCGAGGTGAGCGTCCACACGTGCACGTCGTGCACCTCGCGGACGAGGGGCAGCGCGCACAGCGCGTCGGTCAGCCGGTCGACGTCCACCCGCTCGGGGGCGTGCTGGAAGAGGATGCGCAGCGAGCGGCGGGCCAGCGTCCAGGTGCGCGGCAGCACCCACAGTCCTATTGCGACACCGAGGATCGGGTCCGCGTAGCGCCAGCCGAACAGCAGCGTGAGCGCGCCGCTGACGAGCACGCCGACGGAGCCGACAAGGTCCGCGAGCACCTCGAGGTAGGCACCGCGGACGTTCAGGCTCTCGGCAGATCCCTTGCGCAGCAACAGGAACGCGACGACGTTGGCGGCGAGCCCGACGAGCGCGACGACCGCCACGGTGCCGCCGGGCACGGCGGGCGGGTCGCCGAAGCGCTGCGCCGCCTCGATGAGGACGTAGGCGGCGACGCCGAAGAGCAGGACGGCGTTGGCGAGGGCGGCGAGCACCTCCGCGCGGTAGAGGCCGAACGTGCGGTCGGCGGTGCGGCGGGCGCGGCGGGCGGCGAGGATCGCGGCGAGCGCGAGGCCGAGGCCGACGACGTCGGTGACCATGTGCGCGCCGTCGGAGATGAGCGCGAGCGAGGACGTCGCGATGCCGGCGGTGATCTCGACGAGCATGAAGGTCGCGGTGATCGCGAAGGCGGCGGACAGCGCGCCCAGGTGACGCCCGGAGGCGCTGCCGTGCCCGTGGCCCATGCCCGGCTCTCCCTTCTGCCCGGGACAACATATAGTCACATGCGCATGCTTGCAAGTCTCACTCGAACTTGGCCGCCTGCGCACCGAGCCAGCGGCCGATCGCCCTGGTCATCGTGGGTGCGTACCGCATGCCGAGCGCGGCGAACCGGGCCTCCGGCGTGACCGGGACGACCAGCTTGTCGGCCCGGACGGCCGCGACCACGGCTTTTGCGACCTTCTCCGGACCGTAGCCGCGTCGCGCGTACAGGCGCGTCGCGTGCTTCTGGCGGGCGCGCTCCTCGTCGGGCGTGGTGCCGGCGAACCGGGTCGTGGCGGTGATGTTGGTGTGGACGAAGCCGGGGCAGATGGCGCTGACGCCGATGCCGGCCTCGCGCAGCTCGCCGGCGAGGCACTGGGCGAGCATGAGGACGCCGGCCTTCGTGGTGCTGTAGGCGGGCAGGTTCGGGGTGGCGAAGTAGCCGGCCGCGCTCGAGGTGATCACGACGTGGCCGCCCTCGCGACGCTCGACCATGGCGGGGAGGAAGGCGCGGAGGGTGTGCACGACGCCCCAGAGGTTGACGTCGAGGACGCGGCGCCAGTCGTCCTCGGTGGTGTCGAGGAACGAGCCGCTGACCCCGATGCCGGCGTTGGCCATGACGAGGTCGGGGACGCCGTGCTCGGTGTGGATGTGCGCGGCGAGCTTGTCGGTGGCGCGGCCGTCGGCGACGTCGAGCTGGTAGGCGGCGCCCTTGGCCTCCGTGGCGGTGGCCGTGGCGGCGTCGAAGTCGATGTCGACGCAGAGGACCTCGGCCCCGTCCGCGGCGAGGGCGAGGGCCGTCTCCCGCCCGATCCCGCTACCGGCTCCCGTGACGACGGCGAGCAGGTTCGCGGTCTCTCCGCTCCTGGCTCGCCGGAGCTCGCGCGGGGCCGGCGCCCCGTCGACGTGGTCGACGAACTGCTCGACGAGCCGGGCGACGGCGTCCGGGTGGGTGCGGGGCGCCCAGTGGCCGGCGGCGAGCTCGCGGCGCCAGAGGTTGGTGCACCAGGGCTCGGCGGAGTCGAGGAGCGGGCGGGTGACGTACCGGTCCTGGGTGAGGGCGAGCTGCTGGACGGGGAGCGTGATCTGCTTCGGCGGGGTCGGCTTGCCCATGTTGGCCCGGTAGAGCTCGATCCCGTTGCGCGCGTCCCGGTAGTCGGCGCTGAATTTTTTGTGCAGGACGCGCCAGATGAGCTCAGGCACCTTCGGGAGCTGAAAGGCCGCGATGTACCAGGAGTGCGCGACCTGCCGGAGGACCTGGCCCGGCCGGCGGGTCCAGCCACGCATCCAGGCACCGGCGTGGTCGAGATCGGGCCCGGAGATGGAGGTGTAGCTGCGGAAATGTCGTGGGTCCAGCGCCCCCCAACACTGGATCGACCCCCAGTCGTGCCCCACGAGGTGGACGGCCTCGTCCGGACTGACCGCGTCCTTGACTGCGAGAAGGTCGGCATGCAGCTCCGCGAGCCGATACCCGTCCCGGCCGCTCGGCTCCGCTGACTCTCCGTGCCCCCGAACGTCGTACCGAACGACCCGAAACCGCCGGCTGAGCCGCTCGGCGACCCCATCCCAGACGGAGAGGTTGTCCGGGTACCCGTGGACGAGGATCACCGTGGGTCCGGCCCCCTGCTGGCCCTCCTCCACCACGGAGAGCCGCACCCCACCAGCCCCGACCACCGACCGCCGCACACCGCTCATGTGATCACCGTAGCCGCCGGCCGGGACTCCGCCCGAGTACGCTAAGCTACCCCGGTCGCAAGACAGGGCCCTTGTAGCTCAGGGGATAGAGCACTGCCCTCCGGAGGCAGGTGTCGCAGGTTCGAATCCTGCCAAGGGCGCCCTCAAAGGCCGCCGCTTACCAGCAGTTTTGCTCGGTCGCGGCGGTTTCGTCGTTCCTGGACAACCGCGACGAACTACGGGTGCGGGCCGATCGTGACGATGATGATTTCGTCGGCGTCGCCATAGATCCACCAGATTCGCCACGCTGAGGGGGTCTTGTTCTCCACGTAGGACTCCCACAGCGCGGCACCACCCGGGCCGGGCACCGACTGGTAGCGGTGCGAGTTCAGGCCAGGGTGACTCGGCCCGGGATTCTGCAGCAGCCTGAGCGTCTTGCGGACCTTCTTGAGCTTTGTTTTGTACTGCGGACTCTGCAGGTCGTCGATGACCTTCTCGGCCTCGGCGGTGTAGTTGAGGACGTAGGGAGGAGCACTCACTGGTCTTCGTCGTCCTCGTCCTCTGTCAGCCAGTCCAGGCGCTTGACCTTGCCCTCGGCTGCGTCGGCCAGGCCGCGGAACAGGGACGCCTTCAGGTCGTCGTTCTCCCAGACCAACAGCTCGCGCTTGGGGATGCTCGCCAGCGGCGTGAGGAGGATGGCGCCATCGTCGTTGACCGACAGCGCGTAGCGGTCGTCCTTGTGCACGCCGGCCTTGCCGAAGGCGATCCTCGCCCGCTCGTCGGCGGTGACCTCCGCGATGGGGCGGAACCCGTCCATGGCAGCCTCCTCTCCACACATAGACTACGGACAAGTGGGCAGGTGGGCAATGCCCATCTGTGTCGCCGTGAAGGCGTCCGTGTCAGGACTTCGCGCCCGCGGCCTTGAGGCGTTCGATCAGTTCTTCGCAGCCGCTCGCTCTGGCCAGTACCGTCCTGCCGTCGTGATCGGTCGCATTCACGTCCGCTCCCGCATCGATCAGGATCTCGACCAGGCCTCGGGACAGGAAGAAGTTCTCGTCGGCCGCGGCGGTGACCAGCAGCATCAGCGGTGTCTGGCCATGGTTGTCGCGAAGATCGACGGTCGCCCCGCGCTCCAGCAGCGCCGTCAGCACCTCTCCGCGCATGGATCTCGCGTCGTGGGTGACGGCCCACATCAGTGCGGTCCGACCATCGTTGTCCTGGTTGTCCACATACGCTCCGGCGTCCACCAACGCGTTGACCATCTCGGGGCTGCCGCTGCCGGCGTGGAACTGTGGATCCACCGCCCACATCAGCGGGGACTTTCCCTTGGTGTCCGGGTCGTTCGGATCCGCCCCGGCCGCTAGCACCAGCGGCACCGCGCGCTGCGCCGAGCTGGTCGCGATGATCAACGCCGTCTCGCCCAGCACCCCGTGGATCGACAGGTCGGGCCGACGGCTCAGGAGCAGTCGCAGAACATCGAGGTCCCGACCGAGGATGGCCTCCATGACCGCGGTGCGCCGACTCCCGTCCTGCGCGTCCACGTCGGCGCCGGCGTCGAGAATCGCCTGGACGATCGGCAACTGACCCGGCCGGCGCGCGGCGGCGAGTATCAAGGGCGTTCGCTCACGGTCGTCTCTCGCGTTGGGATCGGCACCCTCCCGCAGCGCGGCCGTCACCTCGTCCACGCTCCCGTGATCGGCGGCGGACAGCAATCGTTGATCGAGATCGTCGGCCATGGCTCTCTCCCCTCCGCCCTTTGATCGTCGTCCGGGACCGAGTCGGGGTTACGCGCTCGAGGGACCTCTCGTCAGCGCCGTGACCAGGTCAGCCCTGTGGGGCCAGCGACGGCTCAGTTCGGCTGGGTCGCCGGGGTCGAAGTCGCTCGGTACGAAGCCTGGGGCCATGGTGTTGCCGTAGACCCCGTACTCACCGCCCGGGCGCAGACGTGCGCCCATCCACGTGCCGGCCGGGACCATGACCTGCACCCGCTGCCCGCCGAGCACGTCGGTACCGAGGACGAGCAGCTCGTCGCGACCGGCGGGGTGGAGTAGGAGCAGCTCGATCGGGTCGCCGAGGTAGAAGTGCCAGATCTCGTCGGTCGGCAGGCGATGCATGTCCGAGAACGAGCCCGGTTCGTCGGTGAACATGGCCACCATCGCGTTGCAGAGCGGCTTGCCGTCGGCGCCCTTGCCCGCCGACTCGTATGTCGGCGTGAACAGCACGTCCTCCTGCGGCAGCTTCGTCATCTGCCACAGCTGCCGCAGCTCCTCAGCGGTTGGTCGCATCTGGCGAACATAGACGGGAATAGCTCCGCCGGCCGATGACTTTGCATCCAGCGAACCGAGTATCCCAGGAGGACACCTTGACGATCGCGGTCATCGGTACCGGGTTCATCGGCGGCACGGTCGGTCGGGCGTTCGCCCGGGCCGGGCACGCCACGATCTTCGGGTCGCGACGGCCCGCCGAGGACACCGTCGCGGCGGACAGTGGGGCCGGCACGGCCGGCATCGCGGACGCGATCGGACAGGCTGACACGATCCTTCTCGCCCTGCCGGCGGCGGCTGTCGAGGAGCTGTTGCGCGACCACGGCGACGCGCTGGCCGGCAAGCTCGTCATCGACGCCGCCAACAACGTCGGCAAGCCGGTGGCCCACCACGCCGAGCTCGTCACCCGGTACGCGCCCGGCGCCCGCTACGCCCGCGCCTTCAACACCCTCGGCGGCGAGAACTTCGCCGACCCGAACTACGACGGCACGCCCGCCGACCTGTTCTACTCGGCCCCCGCCGGCGACCGCGCGCTCCTCGACGAGCTGATCACCGCGGTCGGGCTACGTCCCATGTACCTGGGCGACAACCAGCAGGACACCGTCGACGGCGTCCTGCGCCTCTGGTTCGCGCTCGCGGTCGGCCAGGGGCACGGCCGCAACCTCGCCTTCCACACCATGACCCGCTGACGAAAGCGTGGCCGGAGCGTTCTGCACGCTCCGGCCACGTCTGGTCGGGTCTGACGGAAACAGGTCACACCGGCAGGTCGAGGTCGTCGATCTCGGTCTCGACCTCGGCCTCCACCTCGGCGCGGAAGTCCTGGTCCAGGTCCGCGTCGGCGTCCTGCACCTGCGTCTGGTCCGCCTCGACGTCCTGGTCGGTCTCGTTGTCCTGGTCCAGGTCCTGGTCGCTGGTCTGGTTGGCGTCGACGTCGACGTCGGACTTGGCGTTGCCGCCGTTGCCGCCGCTGGCGTCGGCGTTCCCACCGGTGCCACCCGCGCCACCGACACCGACACCGGACCCACCGGTCGAGTCGCCGAAGTTGATGTTGAACTTGCCGCTCTGGCTGATGTCGCCGGCGTCGCCGCCGATGCCCAGGCCGGAGCCGCCGTTCGCGCTGCCACCCACCGCGACGCCGCCGTTGCCACCGTCGCCGGCAACCGTCGTGGTGTCCGTGTCGGTGTCCTGCTTCTGGTCGTTGTCCTGCGCGCCGACCTGGTTGGTCTCGTTGTTCGCGGCCTGGTCAGCGATCTGGGCCGCCTCCTGGTCCTGGTTGCTCTCCGCGTCCAGGACGGTGGTCAGGTCGACGTTCGCGACCGACTTCAGCATCTCCGAGAGGTCGAAGTTCGCCATCGTGCACTCCTAAGTTCGTGAATTCCTGTTGGGGCCCAACGACTTTCGCCTGCCCCCCGGACCCGCTGTCCGGCTGACACCAAAGTTAGAGGCGCCGGCGGCGCCTGCCATCCGGGCGATCCCCCTCCGTCCCGAGCCCCCATAGGGGGATCGCCGGGGGGAACGTCCGGCACCGGACGGCGATGCACGGGACATGGCACGAGTGGAGCCTCAGTCAGCCCGCGAGACGGTCGAACTCGTCGCGTTCGTCATCGGCGGCATCGTCAGCGGCATCGTGCTCGGCTGGATCGCCGGCGCGCTCATCGGCCTCGCCGTCCGACCCGGCGACGAGGCGAGCCTCCTGCTGCTGGGCCTGTCGATCACCGTCGGGATCGCCGGCTGCGTGACCTACCTGCTCCACCTGCACGACGCGGGCCGCCGGGAGCGCGGCGGCGGGTCCTAGTTGGACAGCCACCTGCCGATGCACGACAGCAGCTCGTCCGGGTTCACCGGCTTCGTGACGTAGTCGCTGGCACCGGAGGCCAGGCTCTTCTCCCGGTCGCCGGCCATGGCCTTGGCCGTCACCATGATGATCGGGAGCGCGTCGAACTGCGGCATGTCCCTGATGGCGGCCGTCGTGGCGTAGCCGTCCATCTCCGGCATCATCACGTCCATCAGGATCAGGTCCACGCCCGGGCTGGCCAGCAGGGCGTCGATCCCCTTGCGACCGTTCGGCGCGTGGCTGACCTCGATCCCGTGCAGCTTCAGCATCTCCGCCAGCGCCAGCACGTTCCGCGCGTCGTCGTCGACCAGCAGGACCTTGCGGCCCTCCAGACCGGCGAGCGACGCGGACAGCTCGGGGGCCGCCGGCGACTCGACCGGCGCGCTCGTCGACGTGAGCTGGGTCAGCAGGAACAGGAACCGCTCGCGCAACGCGTCCAGCGACCACACCAGCTCGATCAGATGGTCCGCGGCATGCCCCTCGATCAACCGGTGCTGCGCCGGGCTCAGCTTCCGCGTCGCGTGGACCAGCACCGGCACCGTGACCGGGCCCTCGCTCAGCCGCTGCAGCAGCGTCATCACGGCCGCGCCCGGCATGCTCGCGTCCACCAGCACGCACCGGTACGACCGCTCGGCCAGCGTCTCCACCGCCTCGTCCGGCGTGGTGACCGAGTCGATGCGCGCCTGCTCGCCGTTGGTGGACAGGTCGGCCGCGAACTGGCGGAGCATCATGGTCAGCAGCCGGTTGTCCGGCGCCTCGACGACCAGCACCGACCGCACTGCGTCCGGCTCCGTCCGCGGCCGCCGCTCCGCCGCGGTCACGTGGAACGTCGGCGTCACCGGCAACAGCAGCGTGAACGTGCTGCCCCGGCCCAGGCGGCTCTCCGCCTGGATCTCGCCACCGAGCAGGTTCGCGACCTGGCGGCTGATCGACAGGCCCAGCCCGGTGCCGCCGTAGCGCCGGCTCGTCGTGCCGTCGGCCTGCTGGAACGCACCGAAGATCGAACCCAGGTTCTCCTTCGCGATGCCGATGCCGGTGTCGACCACCGACAGCGCCACCCGCGGCTCCGGGCCGTCCACCCGCCGCACCCGCAGCTCGACGCGGCCCTTCTCGGTGAACTTCACCGCGTTGGACAGCAGGTTGCGCAGCACCTGGCGCAGCCGCTGCTCGTCAGTGGTCAGCAGCTCGGGCACATCCTCCTCGACCGAGACCTCGAAGTGCAGGCCCTTGTCCGCGGTCAACGGGTGGAACGTGGTCCGCACCGAGTCGAGCAGCTCCGGCAGCCGCACCTCCTCGAAGTGGATGTCCATCTTCCCGGCCTCCACCTTGGACAGGTCGAGGATGTCGTCGATCAGCTGCTGCAGGTCGGTGCCGGCGGACTGGATGACCTTCGCGAACTCGACCTGCTTGGAGGTCAGGTTCTGCGTCGTGTTCTGCGCCAGCACGCCCGCCAGGATGAGCAGGCTGGTCAGCGGCGTGCGCAGCTCGTGGGACATGTTGGCCAGGAACTCCGACTTGTACCGCGACGCCAGCGCCAGCTGCTGGGCCCGCTCCTCGATCTCCTGGCGGGCCTGCTCGATCTCGAAGTTCTTGATCTCGATGTCGCGGTTCTGCCGCACCAGCAGCTCCGCCTTCTCCTCCAGCTCGGCGTTGGACTGCTGCAGCTGCACCTGCTGGGTCTGCAGCTCCCCGGAGCGGGCCTGCAGCTCGGCGGCCAGCCGCTGCGACTCGTCGAGCAGCGAGTCGGTGCGCGCGTTGGCGATGATCGTGTTGAGGTTGACGCCGATGCTCTCCATCAGCTGCTCGAGGAAGTCGCGCTGCACCGCGCTGAACCGGTTGAACGAGGCCAGCTCGATCACGCCGAGCACCTGGTCCTCGAAGGTGATCGGCAGCACGATCAGGTTGACCGGCGGCGCGGCCCCCAGGCTGGACGAGATCCGTACGTAGGCGGGCGGGGTCTGCTCGACGAGCAGCGGCCGCTTCGTCCGCGCCACCTGGCCGATCAGCGACTGGCCGAGGTCGAACACCCGGGGCACGTCGCCGTCCCCGTCGTAGCCGTAGCCGGCGATCAACCGCAGCTGTGCCCGCTCGCCGCTCTCCATCAGGAAGAACGTGCCATGCTGCGCGCCGACCAGCGGCGCCAGCTCGTTCATGATCAGCTGGGCGACGGCCCGCAGGTCGCGGTGGCCCTGCAGCAGCCCGGAGATCCGGGCCATGTTGGTGTTGAGCCAGTCCTGCTGCTCGTTGGCGAGCGTCGTCTCGCGCAGCGACTGGACCATCGCGTTGATGTTGTCGGACAGCTCGGCGACCTCGCCCTCGGCCTCGACCGAGATGGACCGGGTGAGGTCACCGGTGGCCACGGCGCTCGCGACCTCGGCGATCGCGCGGACCTGCCGGGTCAGGTTGCCGGCGAGCTCGTTCACGTTCTCGGTGAGCCGCTTCCACGTGCCGGACACACCCTCGACCTCGGCCTGCCCGCCGAGCCGGCCGTCCTTGCCCACCTCGCGGGCCACCCGGGTGACCTCCGCGGCGAAGGAGGACAGGGTGTCGACCATCGTGTTGATCGTGGTCTTGAGCTCCAGGATCTCGCCGCGCGCGTCGACGTCGATCTTCTGGGAGAGGTTTCCGCGCGCCACCGCGGTCGTGACCTGGGCGATCGAGCGCACCTGGTTGGTCAGGTTGTTCGCCATCGAGTTGACGTTGTCGGTCAGGCTCTTCCACGTGCCGGCCACGTTCGGCACCGCGGCCTGGCCGCCGAGGATGCCCTCGGTGCCGACCTCGCGGGCCACGCGGGTGACCTCGTCGGCGAACGCGGACAGCGTGTCGACCATCGTGTTGATCGTCGCGGCCAGCGCGGCGACCTCGCCCTTGGCCTCGACGGTGATCTTCTGCGACAGGTCGCCGCGGGCCACCGAGGTCGCCACCGAGGCGATGGAGCGGACCTGGGCGGTGAGGTTGTCGGCCATGACGTTCACCGACTCCGTCAGGCCCTTCCAGGTACCTGACACACCCTTCACGTCCGCCTGGCCGCCCAGCCGGCCGTCGGTGCCGACCTCGCGGGCCACGCGGGTGACCTCGTCGGCGAACGCGGACAGCTGGTCGACCATCGTGTTGATGGTCTCCTTCAGCTCGAGGATCTCGCCCCGGGCGTCCACCCGGATCTTCTGGGACAGGTCGCCGAGCGCGACCGCGGTGGTCACCTCGGCGATCGAACGCACCTGCGCGGTCAGGTTGTCGGCCATGACGTTCACCGACTCCGTCAAGCCCTTCCAGGTACCCGACACACCCTTCACGTCCGCCTGACCACCCAGCCGGCCCTCGGTGCCGACCTCGCGCGCCACGCGCGTCACCTCGTCGGCGAACGACGACAGGGTGTCGACCATCGTGTTGATGGTGTCCTTCAGCTCGAGGATCTCCCCGCGCGCGTCCACGGTGATCTTCTGCGACAGGTCACCCCGCGCCACCGCGGTCGCCACCTGGGCGATCGAGCGGACCTGCGCGGTGAGGTTGCCGGCCATGAAGTTCACCGACGTCGTCAGGTCCCGCCACGTGCCGGCCACGCCGGGCACCTGGGCCTGGCCACCCAGCATCCCCTCGGTGCCCACCTCCCGGGCCACCCTGGTGACCTCGTCGGCGAACGAGGACAGCGTGTCGACCATAGTGTTGATGGTCGACTTCAGCTCGAGGATCTCGCCGCGGGCGTCCACGGTGATCTTCTGCGTCAGGTCGCCCTTCGCGACCGCGGTGGTCACCTCGGCGATCGAGCGGACCTGCGCGGTCAGGTTGCCCGCCATGAAGTTCACCGACGTCGTCAGGTCCCGCCACGTGCCGGCGACCCCGGGCACCTCGGCCTGGCCGCCCAGCCGGCCCTCGCTGCCGACCTCGCGCGCCACGCGAGTCACCTCGTCGGCGAACGCGGAGAGCTGGTCGACCATCGTGTTGATGGTGCCCTTCAGCTCCAGCAGCTCGCCCTTGACGTGCACGGTGATCTTCTGGGTCAGGTCGCCCTTCGCCACCGCTGTCGCCACGCTCGCGATGTCGCGGACCTGCGCGGTCAGGTTGCCGGCCATCGCGTTCACCGACTCGGTCAGGTCCTTCCAGCTGCCCGAGACCGTGGGCACCGAGGCCTGGCCGCCGAGCTTGCCGTCGGTGCCGACCTCGCGGGCGACGCGGGTGACCTCGGAGGTGAACAGCGCGAGCTGGTCGACCATGCCGTTGAAGACCGTGGAGATCTCGTCCAGCAGTACGTCGCCGACCTGCGGCAGCCGGGTGGAGAAGTCGCCGTCGCGGACGGACTTGAGGCCGTCGAGCAGCTGTTGGAGGCGCTCGTCGTTGCGTGGCCGGTCGGCCGTGCCGGTCTCCCGGCCCGCCGGAGCGGACTGCCGCTGCGTCATGAGCAACCTCTTCTGTGTGGGGCGGCGCGCGTCAGCGCACTCTCGGCCGCCCGGAAGGTCTGACGTCGAACGAGCTGTTGCCGGCCGCGACGCTGCGGATCGTGGCCAGCATGTCCTCCAACACGCCGGCCTTCAGCAAGATGCCGGCACCGCCCGCGTCGGCGACCCGGTCGGCGACCGACTGGTCGGCCGCGCCGGTGAACACCAGCACCCGGACCTCGGGCAACGCCTCGAGGAGCGGGCCGATCGCGTCCACGCCGTCCCCGTCGGGCAGCCGCCGGTCCAGCAGCACCACGTCCGGCCGGTGCCGGACGGTCTCCGCGACGGCGTCGTCGGCCGTGGCGGCGGTGCCGACGAGCTCGATGTCGGGGACGTCGTCGAAGGCGGCGGTCATCGCCATCACGACGAGCGCGTGGTCGTCGACGAGGAGCAACCGAATCGTGCGGGACGTCGGTTCGTCGTGCGACGCCGCCACACGCATCAGCTCCCCGGCTATTTCGATCGCGGGCCCGTGACCGGGCTGTTTCCGGAGCGAGTGTAAGGCGTGGTGGTGCCCGATCGCGAGAACATCATCCACAGGACCATCCACAGGGGGCCGTGAACGCGGTTCGCGCCGCGCCCGGCTCGGGCGCGGCGCGAAACGGCTGGTCGGGTCAGGTGTCGTGCAGCAGGACGCCGCGGATGTTGCGGCCGTCGCGCAGGTCCTGGTAGCCCTCGTTGACCTGGTCCAGCGTGTACGTCCGGGTGACCAGCTCGTCCAGCTTGAGCTGGCCGGCGTCGTAGAGCCGCAGCAGGCGCACGATGTCGTACTGCGGGTTCGACGAGCCGAAGAGCGTGCCCTTGACGGTCTTCTCGAACAGGGTCAGCACCGCGCCGGAGAGGCGGATGGTCAGCTTCTCGGGGTTCGCGAGGCCGACGATCACGACCGTGCCGCCCTTGCCGACGGCGTTGAACGCGGAGGTGACCACGTCCTCGTCCACCGTGCCGACCGTGATCAGCGCCTGGTCCGCGCCCTGGCCCCAGGTCAGCTCCTCGATCTTGGCGTGCGCCTCGTCGGCCGAGGCGAAGGCGTGCGTGGCGCCCATTCGCAGGGCGGTGTCCCGCTTGAGCTGGATCGGGTCGATGACGACCACGTACTTGGCGCCGGCGTGGGCCGCGCCCTGCACCGCGTTGATGCCGATGCCGCCGATGCCGTAGATCGCGACCGTGTCGCCGGCGCGGACGTTGCCGGCGTAGACCGCGCTCCCCCACCCGGTGGGCACGCCGCAGCCGACCAGGACGGCCTTGTCCAGCGGCAGCCACTCGTCGACCTTGACGACGGAGTGCTGGGAGATCGTCGAGTACTGGCTGAACGTGCCGACCAGGCACATGGCGCCGAAGTCCTCGCCCCCGGCGTGGAAGCGGAAGCTGCCGTCCGGGAAGTGGCCCTCGAGGATGGTGGCGCCCATGTCGCAGAGGTTCTGCCGGCCGGTGGAGCAGTAGCGGCAGGTCCCGCAGTTGGGGATGAAGCTGCAGACGACGTGGTCGCCGGGCTTGACCTTGGTGACGCCCGCGCCGACCTCCTCGATGATGCCCGCACCCTCGTGGCCGCCCACGATCGGGAACCGGGGCACCAGGTCACCGTCGGTGAGGTGCAGGTCGGAGTGACACAGCCCGGCCGCCGTGTAGCGGATCAGGACCTCGCCCTCCCGGGGGCCGTCCAGGTCGAGCTCCATGAGCTCGAACGGCTTGCCGGCGTCGACCAGTACTGCTGCCTTCGTCTTCACGACGTACTCCTCTCCACTTCCCTCGCGGACGCGGAGATCAGCCCCTTTGGCCGACAGTAGCTGGCCCATCCATGCGAACAAAGCCATGCTCCACGGAGCGCGAAAATAGGGCGCGTCTGGCGGATCTTGGTCGATGCGATTCGTGATCCAGCCGGTTCTTGGCAAGGCGGAGCGATGGCCTCGTACTGGGCGTACTCGGCCATTGCGACAACGCGGCCAGGGGCCGGCTGGGCGCGAATCGCGCGGCCGGAGATCCGTCAGACGTGCCCTACGCCGAGGGCGCGCTCGAAGTCGGCGGGGACCAGGACGTCGGCTCGGGTCAGCTCGTGGATCGAGCCGTGACCGAGAGCCATCAGGGTCGAGTCGATGCCCGCGCGCAGCACGTCCAGGACGTTCTCCACACCGGCCTGGCCGTTCGCCGCCAGACCCCACAGGTAGGCGCGGCCGATCAGCACCGCGCGGGCGCCGAGGGCCAGCGCCTTCACCACGTCGCCGCCCCGGCGCACCCCGCCGTCCAGGAGGACCTCCACCTCCTCGCCCACGGCGTCCGCGATCGCCGGCAGTACGCGGATCGCCGCGGGGGTGCCGTCGAGGTTGTTGCCGCCGTGGTTGGACACCGAGATGGCGCTCACGCCGGCGTCCACCGCGCGCCGGGCCTCGTCGACCCGGATCACGCCCTTCAGCAGGAACGGACCGTCCCACTGTTCGCGCAGCCACCGCACGTCCGCCCACGTCGCCGGCGGCGTCTGCATCCACTGGCCGTACGCGCCGAAGAACGTCGGCGGCGGGTCGCCGCCCATGTTCGGCACCGTCAGGTCCGGCACGTGCCCGGTCCGAAGGTAGGACCACAGCCAGCGCGGGTGCGTCAGCGCCTCGGGGGTGAACCGCACGGCCTCGCGCACGGTGATCCGCTCCGGGATGCGCGGGCTGCCCCAGTCCCGGCTGTGCGAGAACGACCAGTCCAGCGTCAGGATCAGCCCGACCGCCCCCGCCTCCCGCGCCCGGGCCAGCCGCTCGAGCATCTCGTCGCGGGTGCCGCACCAGTACACCTGGAACAGCGTCGTCGGGTTGGCCGCGACGACCTCCTCGACCGGCTTGCTGGCGAACGACGAGAGCCCCATCGCGGTCCCCCGCGCCGCCGCCGCCCGCGCGACCGCGACCTCACCCTCGGGACGCACCGCCTGCACGCCCGTCGGCGAGATCAGCACCGGCATCGACACCGCCTGGCCCAACACGGTGGTGGCGAGCTCCCGCTTGGCCGCCAGCCCGGCGGTGCGCGGCGCGAAGCCGAGCTCGTCGAACGCACTCACGTTGTCGGCCACCGTGAGACCCCGCTCCGAGCCCGCGAGCAGTGCCTTGTAGACGGACCTCGGCAAGCGCTTGCGGGCGCGGCGCTGGGCCTCGACGACGCTCTCGAACCAGGCGTTGCTCATGATCAACCTCTCGAATCGATCCGCAGCGGGCGCCGGCCCACCCGGGGGCGCAGCGGCGCGGTCGTGCGGTCGGCCAGGCAGCCGGCCAGCACGCCGCCGCCGTAGGCGATGTCGTCGGCGAGCCGGCCGAGCACGTACCGGACGGGATCGAGCGACTCCCGGCAGCCGGCCCACTCCGCGAGCGGCGGGCCGAACAGCAGCGACGCGGCGGCGACCCGATGCCGGCCCGCGACGAGCTCGATCGCGAGCAGCGGTGCGGCGAACTGGGTGCCGTACCGGCCGATGCCGAGCCAGGTCTGGTAGGCGGCCTGCCAGTTGGCCCGCAGGATGCCGGTCGTGGGCAGGCCGGCCCGGCGCAGCGTCGCGCGGATGCCCAGCACCGAGCCGGCGTACGCGGCCGCCGCCAGCACCGGCCGGCGGGACAGCGCCGCCGCCACGGTGAGCGCGGGCCAACCGAACAGCACCAGCGGCGGCACCGAGCCCGGGTGGCGCTTCGCGAGCGGCGCCGCGGAGGTGCCGTAGCGGTAGCGCCGGGCGAGCAGCGCCGGCCAGGTGGTCGGCTCCTCGTGGTGCACCTCGACGGCCGGCTCGTAGCGGATGCGCCACCCCGCCGCGTGCAGCCGCCACACCAGGTCGACGTCCTCGCCGCTGACCCGCAGCTCCGGGTCGAACACCGCACCGCCGGCGCGGGCGACGTCGGCCAGCGCGGTGCGGCGGACCAGCAGCGCGGCGGTCGGCACGTAGGCCACCCGTGTGTTCGGGGCGACCGCGGCCGGTCCGGCGCCGAGGTCGAGGGCACAGGCGGCCCGCGTGAAG
>NZ_JBOHGA010000147.1:0-15995 GCF_050699915.1 Actinophytocola sp. | reverse complement strand
CCGCCGGCCTGGCACGGCGAGCCCGTGCCGCCCGCCGCCGCCGACCCGCGGCCCGAGTGCACGCCCACCGCCACACAGGTGCTCGAGCTGCTGCTGGACCGCAACGTCCGCATCAGCGCCGACACAGCCGGCGGCAACGAGCTGTTGACCCGCCAGTGGCTCGAGGCCTGCGCGGCCGCGAACCGGCGGCCGCCGGCCGCGCTGCTGGTCACCCTGCTGCAGCTCGCCACCGGCACGGCCGAACTGCGGCCGACGGTCGCCGCGGTGACCGGTCCGCGCGGCGCCTGGCTCGCCACCCGCAACCGGCGCTGGGCGTGGGCCATGCCGCCACCCGCGGCCGAGGAGGTCGCCGAGCGCTTCGCCACCGCCACCCGAGGCGAGCGGCTCACACTGCTGACCGCGATCCGCCGCACCGACCCCGACCGCGGCCGCGAGCTCGTCGAGGCGACCTGGCGCACCGAGACGGCGGCGAACCGCGCCGGGCTGCTCGACGCGCTCGCCACCGGACTGTCCGATGCGGACGAACCGTTCCTGGAGTCCACACTGGACGACAAGGCGGCCACCGCTCGGGCGGCCGCCGCGGCGCTGCTCGACCGGCTGCCCGGCTCGCGACGCGCGGGGCGAATGGCCGAGCGGGTCCGCGCGCTGACCCGGCCCGACGGGACCGTCGAGCTGCCCGACAAGCCGGACGCCGCCGCCAAGCGCGACGGCGTCGCCAACCGCCGCGAGCCCGGCTTCGGGCCGCGCGCGTCGTGGCTGATCCAGCTGGTCGGCGCCGCCCCGCTGCCCGAGCAGCCGGTCCTCGACGGCGCGCCGGGCGAGCTCGTCACCGGCTGGACGAAGGCCGCGCTGCGACAGCGGAACCGGACGTGGCTGCGCGCGCTCGCGGAGGCGAACCCGACACCGGAGACCCTGTCCGCGCTCGACCCGGAGACCGCCACCGGCATCGTCGCGGCCCAGATCGAGGTGGACGCGCGGTTCGCCGGCCTGCTCGCCGCCTGCCCCGGCCCGTGGCCCGTCGACTTCTCCATCCTCGTCACCCAGCTGCTGCAGACCGCCAGTAGCGAGGGCGTGCTGACGCTGGCGTTCGCCAGCCTGGCCGAGCATCTCGACCCGGCCGCGCTCCCCGGCGTCGAGGACTGGCTCACCCGCACGCCGACCGACAAGCGCGCCCGCCGCCGCACGCTGCGCGGCCTCGCCCACGCACTGACCATCCGCCAGACGATCCAGCAGGAGTTCACGTGACAGAGGTGTTGCGGCAGCACGCCGAGGAGCAGCACGCCGACGAGCTCGCGGCCCTCGCCAAGGCCGACGACCGGCCGCGACCGCCCAACTGGCGCCTGTCTCCCTGGGCCGTCGCCACCTACGTCCTCGGCGGCGAGACCCCGAACGGCACCGTGATCAGCCCGAAGTACCTCGGCTCGCGCCGGCTGGTCGAGGTCGCCATCGCCACGCTCGCCACCGACCGCGCGCTGCTGCTGCTCGGCGTCCCCGGCACCGCCAAGACCTGGCTGTCCGAGCACCTCACCGCGGCCGTCTCCGGCGACTCGACCCAGCTCGTCCAGGGCACCTCCGGCACGCCCGAGGAGTCCATCCGCTACGGCTGGAACTACGCCCACCTGCTCGCCGAGGGACCCTCCCGCAAGGCGCTCGTCGCGAGCCCGGTGTTCCGGGCCATGGAGACCGGCGGAATCGCCCGAATCGAGGAGCTCACCCGCATCCCGTCCGACGTGCAGGACGCGCTGATCACCGTGCTGAGCGAGAAGACGCTGCCGATCCCCGAGCTGGACGACGAGGTGCAGGCGCTGGCCGGGTTCAACGTCATCGCCACCGCCAACGACCGCGACCGCGGCGTCAACGACCTGTCCGCCGCGCTGAAGCGCCGCTTCAACGTCGTCGTGCTGCCGCTACCCGACGACGTCGAGTCCGAGGTGGAGATCGTGCGGCTGCGGGTGGCCCAGCTCGGCGAGGCGCTGCGGCTGCCGGCCGAGCTGGAGTCGGGCGGGGACGGCGTCGCCGAGATCCGCCGCGTGGTCACGGTTTTCCGCGAGCTGCGCGACGGCGTCACCTCCGACGGCCGCACGAAGATCAAGTCGCCGTCCGGCACGCTGTCCACCGGCGAGGCGATCTCCGTGGTGACCAGCGGGATCGCGCTCGCCGCGCACTTCGGCGACGGCACGGTGCGCGCCGCGGACGTGGCGGCGGGGCTGCACGGCGCGATCGTCAAGGACCCGGTGGCCGACCGGCTGGTGTGGCAGGAGTACCTGGAGGCCGTCGTGCGGGAACGCAAGCCGTGGGCCGACCTGTACCGGGCGTGCCGAGAACTGGCGTGAGCGAAGCTCGCGAGCGAACCATGTCGTCGAGCACACATATTCTCGGGATCCGGCATCACGGGCCCGGCTCGGCGCGCGCGGTCCGCTCCGCGCTCGACGAGCTGGACCCGACGCTCGTGCTGATCGAGGGCCCGCCGGAGCTGGACAAGGTCGCGCCGCTGGTCGCCGCCGCGGACATGCGCCCACCGGTAGCCGGACTCTGCTACGCGGTCGACGACCCGGCCGTGGCGGCGTTCTACCCGATGGCGGTGTTCTCCCCGGAGTGGGTGGCGCTGCGCTGGGCCGACGAGCACGGCCGGCCCGCACGGTTCCTCGACCTCCCGGCCGCGAACTCGTTGGTGTCGAAGGAGGACCGGGACGCGAACCGGTTCGACCCGATCGCGACGCTCGCCGAGGCGGCGGGCTACGACGACGCGGAGCGCTGGTGGGAGGACGCGATCGAGCTGCGCTACCACGGGCTCGACGTCTTCGACGCCGTCCTCGACGCGATGCGCACCTTGCGCGAGGGGCAGGACATCGACCTGGAGACCCGGCGGCGCGAGGCCGCCATGCGCCGGGTCATGCGGGCCGCCCGGCGGGCCGAGCCGGGCACGATCGCGGTGGTGTGCGGCGCCTGGCACGCGCCGGTGCTCGTGCCGGACACGTTCCCGTCGGCTACTTCGGACAACGCGCTGCTGAAAGGCTTGCGCACCACCAAGGTCGCGGCCACCTGGGTGCCGTGGACGTCCACCCGGCTCGCCCGGGCCAGCGGCTACGGCGCCGGCATCGACTCCCCCGGTTGGTACCACCACCTGTTCACCGCGCCGGACGAGGTGGTCACCCGGTGGCTGGTCCGCGTCGCCCGGCTGCTGCGCGGTGAGCAGCACGACGTGTCGTCGGCCTCGGTCATCGAGGCGGTCCGGCTGGCGCACGCGCTCGCCGGGCTGCGCGACCGGCCGCTGCCCGGGCTCAACGAGGTGCTGGAGGCCGCGCAGGCGGTGCTCGGCGGCGGCTCGCCGGTGCCGATGCGGCTGGTGGCCCGTCGGCTGCTGGTCGGCGACATCCTCGGCCGGGTGCCGGCCGACACGCCGATGGTGCCGCTCGCCCGCGACCTCGCCGCGACCCGGAAGAGCCTGCGGATGCGGATGAGCGCGGCCGAGCAGACGCTCGACCTCGACCTGCGCAACGAGTCGCACCTCGGCCGCAGCAAGCTGCTGCATCGGTTGCTGTTGCTGGACGTGCCGTGGGGACAGCCGGCCGAGGTGGGCCGCACGCGCGGCACGTTCCGGGAGGCGTGGACGCTCGAGTGGCGCCCCGAGCTGGAGGTCGCGCTGATCGAGGCGTCCGGCTACGGCACGACGATCGAGCAGGCGGCGACCGCGGTGGTCACCCAGCGCGCGGCGGACGCGGACGTCGGCGAGCTGGCCGAGCTGGTGGAGACCACGCTCGTCGCGGACCTGCCGGCCGCGCTCGCGACCGTGCTGTCCGCTGTGGACGAACGGGCGGCCCGCCAGCACGACACGACCCGGCTGATGGCCGCGGTGGAGCCGATGGCCCGGGTTCGCCGGTACGGCAACGTGCGGCGGGCCGACACCGAGCTGGTGCAGCGGGTGCTGGCCGGGGTGATCACCCGGGTCGCCGTCGGACTGCCGGCCGCGTGCGCCGCGCTGGACGAGGACGCCGCGGCGACCGTGCGCGAGCTGGTGGACGGGGTGCAACGCGGCATCGCCCTGCTCGACCAGGACGAGCTGCGCCGGGAATGGCAGCGGGCGTTGGGCGTGGTGGCCGAGCAGCCGGGCGTGCACGGGCTCGTCGCCGGTCGCGCCACCCGGCTGCTGCTCGACGCCGGCCTCGTGGACGTCGCCGAGGCCGGCCGCCGGCTGTCGCTGCGGCTCTCGCCCGCGGCCGACGCCGTGCAGGCGGCGGGCTGGCTCGACGGGTTCCTGTCGGGCGAGGCCGCACTGCTCATCCACGAACCGGAGCTGCTAGCCGTCGTCGACCGGTGGGCGACCGGTGTGGACGGTGAGGTGTTCGACCACCTGCTTCCGTTGCTGCGCCGCACGTTCGCCGACTTCGCCGCCGCCGAGCGACGCGGCATCGGCGAGCAGGTGAGCCGGCTGGACCGCGGCGTCACCCGAACCACGCGCACCGACGAGTCCGATGTGGACCACGAGCGCGCCGCCCGAGCCCTCCCGAAGCTGCTGGAGATCTTGCAGTGAGACAAGAGCCGCGCCTCTGCCAACCGCACCTAAGGGGAACGGGACGCAACCCAGCCACAAGTACGTGCCGAATCGGAAGACACGAGTTCAGGGTGACCACAAGGGTAAATTCCGGGGAGGCGGGCTGATGAGCGAACGGATGCGTAGGTGGCGGCTGATCCTTGGGGGCGAGGACGCCGACGGCACCGGTGAGGACCTGTCCGGTGCGGACCTCAAGCGCGACAAGACCCTCGACGCCCTGTACGGCGAGGAGAAGCGGCGCGGCGGGCTCGGCGGCTCCTCGCCGCGGGTGGCGCGCTGGCTCGGCGACATCCGCGGCTATTTCCCCGCCTCGGTCGTGCAGGTCATGCAACGTGACGCGATGGACCGGCTCGGCCTGCGCCAGCTGCTGCTCGAACCCGAGCTGCTCGAGTCCGTGCAGCCCGACGTCCACCTCGTCGGCACGCTGCTGAGCCTCAACCAGGCGATCCCCGCTCGCTCCCGGGAGACCGCGCGGGCCGTGGTGCGCCACGTCGTCGACGAGCTGGAGCGCCGGCTCGCGCAACCCACCCGGCAGGCGATCACGGGCGCGCTGCACCGGGCCGGGCGCACCAGCAAGCCGCGCGCCGCGGACATCGACTGGAACCGCACGATCCTCGCCAACCTCAAGCACTACCAGGCCGAGCAGGGCACGGTGATCCCCGAGCGGCTCGTCGGCTACGGCCGGCGGCTGCCACAGGTCAGCCGCGAGATCGTGCTGTGCCTGGACCAGAGCGGCTCGATGGCCTCGTCGGTGGTGTACGCGGGAGTGTTCGGCGCGGTGCTCGCCTCGGTGCGGTCACTGCGCACGCAGATCATCGCGTTCGACACCGCGGTGGTCGACCTCACCGAGCACCTGACCGATCCGGTCGAGCTGCTGTTCGGCGTGCAGCTCGGCGGCGGCACCGACATCAACTCCGCGCTCGCGTACTGCCAGACGCGGGTCACCACCCCGCGCGACACGATCTTCGTACTGATCAGCGACCTGTACGAGGGCGGCGACAACGACGAGATGCTGCGCCGCGCGCAAGCCATGGTGGCCAGCGACATGCAGGTGGTGTGCCTGCTCGCGCTCTCCGACGACGGCGCGCCCTCCTACGACCACGACAACGCCGCGGCACTCGCCGCACTCGGCGTCCCGACGTTCGCCTGCACGCCCGACCAGTTCCCCGACCTGATCGCCGCCGCCATCCAGCGCGACGACATCACCACGTGGGCGGGTAACAACGACATCCAGCTCGCGGCGCCCGAGGGGTCATAGCCGCACACGGCTGCCGAGCCCCGCGCGCTCCGCGGCCTGCTGGATGCGGTAGGCGAGCCGCACGTTCAGCGTGCTGACGCCGAGCAGCTCCACCAGCACGGTGTTGTCGGCGTGCGCGCGGACGTGCCGGCCGGCGAGCAGCAGGCCGAGGTCGGCGTCGATCCGCGGGCCGGCGCGTTCGACGCCGGGGCGGTCGGCCCGTTTGGCGAGGTGCGCCGCGACGAAATGCCGGTTCGTGTGGCCGGACAGCAGCGTCAGGTCGTCGACGTAGAGCTCGTCCACCTGGTCCACCAGCGCGTCGGGCAGGTCCCGGCCGGTGCTGTTGATCAGCACCACGCCCCGGGCCAGCTGGCTGACCCGCATGCCGCTCAGGTCCTGCGGCGGCTCCCCGTCGTCGGAGGCCACCACGAGGTTGGCGCCGAACACCGTTTCGGCCACAGTGGACGCGAGGGAGAGCCGGATGCCGCTCAGCTCGAGCAGCTCGGTCAGCCGGACGGGCAGGCTCGACCCGCCCGGCTCGGTGCGGCGGACCGCGACGTGGCTGATGTCCGGCACGTGCCGGGCGATCACGGCCAGCTGCGGGGACGCGGCGCGGGACGCACCGAGCATCGCGACGGTAACCCCGCCGCGCACCAACAACTCCCGGGCCGCGAGCGCGGCGAGGGCGGCCGCCTGGAACGTCCGCAGGCCCGTCGCCGGCAGCACGCATCGAATGGCCGCCTCCGGATGGTCGAGCAGCACGAGCTCGGCGCCGTCGGCGCCCTTCACCCGCGAGTCGGACCACTCGGACAGCTTGCCGGCCGGTGGCACCTCGTTGCCCACCGTCCGGTCGATCAGTTCCTCGGCCAGCACCCCGACGGGGTCGATCGCCTCGAGGGCGGTCCACACCTCGTCGTCGGTGAGCCGGAGGATCGCCTCGGACATCGAATCGCCCCTCACACACGCGCGAAACTGCGTGGGGGCACTCTGACGGGCGCTGCTTAGGAATTCCTATCGTGGGGCTATCGATGGGCGATAGCGACCCTTAAACGCGGCGAGATTCATTTAATTGCGACTGGTTCTTGACTGGTTCTCGAGCAGGAAACGCCCTGCAAGACCCGGAGACAGAATCCGTCGGAGGCCCCAAATGTCGATCATCCGCAAGCTCGCCGTGTCCACCGCCAGCCTGATCATCGGAATCACCGGAATCGTGCTGGGCGTCGGCACCTCGAATTCCGTCGCCGACTGTGGCTGGGACTCCCCGATCCCCTGCAGCCCGTCGATGCAGGACGCTCGCTACTGATCGCCGCCTCCCGCGGCTGGATCCGCTATCCGCGCTGTTCGCCTGCCGACCCACAGGCGAGCAGCGCGGATCGCGTTGTCTGGAGCCGCACGACCAACCGCGCGGCCTCCATCGAGTCGACCGCGTTGAGGAGCCCGATCGCATCGTCGACGTACCGGCGCGCCTGCTCGATCTCGCCGCGGCCGTGGCAGACGTCCGACAGCAGGATCAACGCCTTGGCGTGCCACACCATCGAGCCGAACTCCTCGAACAGCGCACGCGCCTCGTCTATGTACTCCGCACCCGCCGCCGCGACACCGGTCGCCAGCGCGATCTCGCCGAGCGCGTAGAGGGCCTGGCCCTCGACCATCCGCTCGCCGACCCGCCGGGCCAGGGAAAGCGCGTGCTGCAGGGTCGTCTCGGCGTTGTCCAGCCGTCCGGTGCGCTGGCGGACCACGCCCAGCCGGTACAGCGCGAACGCCTCGCCGATGCGGTCGCCGATGTTCCGCACGATGAGCAGGACCCGGTTGAGCGCCTGGTGCGCCTGCTCGACCTGGTTCGTGTCGAGGTAGAACTCGGCGAACCGGTTGAGGACCTGGGCCTCGCCCCGCATGTAGTTGACCTGCTTGCAACAGACGAGTGCGGACTCCAGCAGCCCCCGGGCCCGGTCCGAGTCGCCCTCGTCGATCCAGACCTTCGCGAGGCTCTGCAGCACGTGCGCCTCGCCGACCAGGTCGCCGACCTCCCGCATGCCCTCGAGCGCGCCGTCGTACTTGGCGACCATCGCCGCCACCCGGTTGCGCAGCCGGTCCACTGTCGCGGCGTTGCGCAGCACGAGCGCGCGGCCGTGCATGTCCCCCTCGGCGTCGAAGTTGACCAGCGCGGTCTCGAAGTGCGCCTCCGCCTCCTCGAGCCGCTTCTGGAACATCCGCATGGTGCCGAGGGAGTACTGCATGGCCGCCTGCCCGCGACGGTTGCTCTTGCGCTCGGCGAGGTCCAGGGCACGCTCGGCGGTGTCGCGCCAGTCGTCGAAGTAGCCCTTCACCTCGAACAGCGTCACCGAGGTGTGCGCGAGGTCCCAGCACATCTCGTCCAGGCCGAACTCGGCGGCGAGGTGCACGGCCGAGACCAGTGAGCGGCGCTCGGACTCGAACCACTCCATCGCGTTGTCGATGGTCACGTCCTCGCCGGGCGGGCTCCAGCGCGGGGCCGTCCCGTGCAGGATCGTGTAGTCGCCGCCGTACTCCCGGCGGTGCGCCTGCTCCGCCCGCGCCAGCCAGGCGCCCAGCAGCCGCTCGACGGCCGCCGCCCGCGCCTCCGCGGACTCCTCGGCGTCCAGCCGCTCGCTCGCGTACACCCGGATCAGGTCGTGGAAGCGGAACCGCAACCGCTCGCCGGGATAGCGAACGGTGTCCAGCAGCTGCGCCTCGACCAGGCTCTCCACGACCTCGGCGGCGTCGTAGGGGTCGATGTCGAGCAGCGCGGCGGCGGTCCACTCGGGGAAGTCCGGCGTGGTGATGAGCGCGAACATGCGGAACAGGCGCTTGGCCTGCCCGGGCAGCGCCCGGTACGTCAGCCCGATGCTCGATCTCAGCTCGAGCCCGCGATAGCACAGCTCGTCCAGGCGCCGCGCGGTGTTGCGCAGGCGCGCCACCAGGATGTCGAGTCGCCAGTGCGGGCGCGAGGCCAGGCGGGCGCCGGCGATGCGCATCGCGAGCGGCAGCCCGCCGCAGAACTTGACCAGCTCGACCGCCGCCTCGTGCTCGGCGGCCACCCGGTCCTCGCCCACGATCTTGCCGAGCATCTCCAGCGACAGGTCCACGTCGAAGACGTCCACGTCGACGAAGTACGCCCCGGGCAGCCCGCTCAGCCGGGCGCGGCTGGTGACCAGCACCGCGCAGCCCGGGCCGGCCGGCAGCAGCGGGAGGACCTGGTCCTCGTTGGTGGCACCGTCCAGCACGACGAGCACCCGCTTGCCGGCGAGCCGGCTGCGGTACATGTCGCCGCGTTCCTCGAGGTCCTCCGGGATCGCCGAGCCGTCGACGCCGAGGGCGCGGAGGAAGCGGGCGAGCACGGCACTGGTGCGGACCACGCCGTCGGGCGCCTCGAGCACGCCGTAGAGGTGCCCGTCCGGGTACACCTCGCGCAGCTCGTGCGCCGCCCGGACGGCCAGCGTCGACTTGCCGACCCCGCCCTTGCCGGAGATCGCGACGATGCGCGTGCCGTAGCGGATCGCCTCGGCATCCTCGGACAGGGCGCACTTGATCTCGACCAGCTGCCCGCGGCGGCCGGTGAAGTCGCCGATGCTGGCGGGCAGCCGGCGCGGCACGGCCGACGGCTGCTCGCCCGCGCGGGCGGGCCGGGCGGTGGCGACGTGGCTGGGCGCGACGAGGTCGAGCGACGGGTCGCGGTTGAGAATCGAACGCTCCAGCTGCTGCAGCCGCTGGCCGGGGTCGATGCCGAGCTCTTCCACGAGTGTCGCGCGGACCCGGCGGCACACGTCCAGCGCCTCGGCCTGCCGGCCGGACCGGTAGAGCGCGAGCATCAGCTGCTCGTGCAGGGGCTCGCGCAGCGGGTGCTCCTCGACCATCGTGTGCAGCTCGCCGATGACCTCCTCGTGCCGGCCGAGCTCGAGGTCGAGCCGGATGCGCTCCATGACCGCGGCGAGCCGGGAGTCCTCGAGGTAGGCGGCGCCCCGGTGGACCAGGTCGCTGCGGACGCCGGCGAGCGCGGGCCCGTGCCAGAGGGCGAGCGCGCTGCGCAGCGTGGCGACGGCCTCGGACTTGCGGCCGGCGTCGACGTGCGCGCGGGCGGTGTCGACGAGGCCGGAGAACTGGCAGGTGTCGAGATCCTCCTTGGAGATCTCCAGCATGTAGCCGGGCGGGCGGGTGCGGATGTTGGCGGTCACCACCGAGTCGGTGAGCACCTTGCGCAGGCCGGAGACGCAGATCTGGATCTGAGCTCGCGCCGTCGTCGGCGGGGCGTTGCTCCACACCGCGTCGATGAGCTGCTCGACGGTCGTGACCCGGTTGGCGTTGAGGGCGAGCATGGCGAGAACGACGCGCTGCCGGGATCCCCCGAGATCCAATTCCACGCCGTCGACCGAGAACTCGAGCGGCCCTAAGAGGCGCAAGCCCAACGTCATCCCCCCAAACGCTGCCGCCACCGATCGAGGTCGTAGTTCGCCAACCGGCGAACACTACCGTTCGGCCGGTTCGCGGTATGGGAGAAACAGTGTCTCACACACCACGACCATTCTTCGCAAAATGGCGCGAACGGAGTATAAGCACCTCTTCGTCCCTTACTCCATACCACCGGCGATCGCACCAGATGATCACTACCGAGCCTCGTCTTCCGGTCCAGGCTCGGTAGGGCCGCAAGCCAGAAGATGCGCCGCGATCAGGGCGGACCGGATCATTGGACCACCTGGGTCGATCTTGGACGCAGCCAGACGATCTTCCCCCGGACCGGGCGCGAATGGCCGTCGAAACGTCATCCCGCATCGAGCAGATAGGACGCGGAGCAATGGCTGAAGCCAGCTGGAAAGTCGTCATGGACCGGGGCGGCGTTACAATCTCGACAGATCTTTTCCAACTAACAACCAACGGATCCGAACCAACTGCTCTCGAATCCGTAGTCGCCGAACTCCAGAGTGTGACTCGCGGGACCTACGGGCAGTACTGCGGTCTGTCCCGGGCGGCCGAGATGATCGGTGAGCGCTGGGGCATGCTCATCGTGCGCGACCTGTTGGTGAGCCCCAAGACCGTCGACGAGCTGCGGGCCGGGCTGCCGCGCATCACGGCCAAGCTCCTCGAGACGCGCCTGAGGGAGCTGCTGCACAGCGGCATCGTCCGGCGGCAGGAGGACACGCCGGCGAGCGCGGAGCCCGTCTACGAGCTCACCGCCTACGGCCGGGCCGCCGAGGACGTGCTGCTGGCGCTGAGCCGCTGGGGCGCACAGGCACTCGCCGCCCCCAAGCCGGAGGACATCGTCACCGAGGACTCGCTGATGGTCGCCCTGCGCTCGACGTTCCAGGCGGAGGCGGCGCGCGAGCTGGTCGTGAGCTTCGAGCTGCACGTCGGCGAGATCGTGGTCAGCGCGGTGGTCGACCACGGCGAACTCGCGGTGCACCCCGGCCCGCTGTCCGGTGTGGACGCCGTCATCGACACCGGCCCGCTGCTTCAGGGCATGCTCACCGGCGAGGTGTCCGTCGCCGAGGCGCTGGACAGCGGGAAGGTGACCGGGGACCCTGAGCTGCTGTCGATCTTCACCGAGCTGTTCCAGCTGCCGAAGCTGCCCAACCCCGTCCCTGCATGAACGGAGCGAGCATGACCTCCGAGGTTGTCCGCGAGAAGCGTTGGACCGGTCCGAACGGTCTGCTGAACACCCGTCACCACAAGGCCGCCCTGCTGATCTTCCTCGCCGTCGTCGTCCTGCACTGGGTCGAGCACCTCACCCAGGCCGTCCAGATCTACGTGCTGGACTGGGCGCGGCCCAAGGCCGGCGGCTTCCTCGGGCTGTTCTTCCCGTGGCTGGTCAAGTCGGAGTGGCTGCACTACGGCTTCGCGATCGTCATGCTCGTGGCGTTCGTGATGCTGCGACACGGGTTCACCGGCCGGTCCCGGACCTGGTGGAACGTGGCCATGTGGATCCAGGTGTGGCACCACTTCGAGCACCTGCTGCTGCTCGTGCAGGCGAGCACCGGTGCGTTCCTGCTGGGCGCGAAGCAGCCGACGAGCATCGCCCAGCTCATCTTCCCGCGCGTCGAGCTGCACCTGTTCTACAACGCGATCGTGTTCGTCCCGATGGTGGTCGCGATGGTCTACCACCTGCGGCCCCTGGCGCAGGAGCGTGCGCAGATGCGCTGCTCGTGCGTGCCGGCAACGGCGTAACCCCGTGAATGCCCGCCACCCGATCATGGGGGTGGCGGGCTTCTTCGTGCTCGTCAGGAGACCGCCCGCAGCGGTGGCTGGTCGTCCGCGCCCGCCATCCGGCGCTCGCGCCGCTGCTCCTCGCCGGTCTCCTCGATGTGGCGGGCCGCGTAGCGCAGCACGGGCGGGGCCATCAGCGAGGTGACGATCGCGACCAGCACGACGATCGTGTACATCGCGGTGTTCAGCACGCCAAGCTGCAGGCCCACGATCGCGATGATCACCTCGATCGCGCCGCGGGCGTTGAGGCCGGCGCCCAGCGCCATCGACTCCCAGTGCGACAACCGCGCGGTGCGGGCGCCGAGGTACGCGCCGGCGAACTTGCCGACCACCGCGAGCACCAGCACCACGAGGCCCGCCACCAGCACCGCCGGCCGGCCGAGCGCGGTGAGGTCCATGCGCAGCCCCGCCGTGGCGAAGAACAGCGGCGCGAGGACGGCCATGACGAACGTGCGCAGCGGGGCCAGCCGCTCGCGGTCGAGCCACCTCGACGAGCCGATCACCATGCCGCCGAGCAGCGCGCCGAGTACCGCCTCGAGGCCCAGCGCGTGGGTGCCGACGGAGAACCCGAAGATCAGCAGCACGGTCACCGCGACCACCATGCCCGGGTCCTTCGACCGGACCGCGAACCGCAGCACCGGCCCGACCACCGGCCGCGCGACGAGGACGCACGCCGCGAGCAGCGCGAGCAGGTACCCGACGACCAGCAGCAGCTCCCCGGCCCGCACGCCGACGGTGGCCATCGCCGACACGACCGACAGCAGCACCCAGCCGACGATGTCGTCGACCGTGGCGGTGCTGATGATCAGCTGGCCGACGTCGCGGTGCATCAGCCGCATCTCCAGCAGCGTCTTCGCGATGACCGGGATCGAGCTCACGCACATCGCCACGCCGACGAACGCCGCGAACGTGAGCCGCCCGGTGCCGTCGGCCACCAGCGTCGCGGGCAACGCGAAGCCGACCGCGACACCGATCGCGAGCGGCACGAGGAGCGCGGTCGCGCCCACCCACACGACCGTGCCGGCCTTGCGGCGCAGCAGCGAGAGGTCGACGTTGATGCCGGTCAGGCCGACCAGCAGCAGCACGCCGAGCTGCCCGACGGCGTCGACGAGGTGGAGCTGGCCCGGCTCGCCGAGCCGCAGCCAGTCCCAGAGCCCAGGCGTCAGGGCGCCGACGACCGACGGGCCGACCAGCACTCCCGCGGTCAGCTCGCCGACGACCGACGGCAGGCCGAACCGCCGCGCGAGCTGTCCCAGGACGACCGCCAGCCCCAGCAGCAGTCCGATCAGCAGGAGGAAGGTCAGTACCTGGTGTCCGCTCAGGGGCGCGACCGGACCCGCCAAGCTCATGCGTGCTCCTCCCGCTCACCTGTGCCCGTCGATCAAGCGTGGCACCGGACCACCCGATCGGGCGTCTCGCTGCGTGCGGCTATCGGCGGGTTCGACCAGGTCGGAGGGGATTTCCGCGGTCGCATAGCCCCTGCCGATAGCGGATCGATAGAGCCCGGGTAGCGCGGTCGATCAGATTGACCGGCATGGACGACTCGTGTGCGCCTTGACCCAAGCCCACACCAGCACGCTCACCAGGGACGGGAAGTGACCGCCATGCCGAGGATGGCGCCCAGGATCCACCGTCACGAACCGATGTGCCCGAGCTCGCGGCACGACGGCGAGTCCGACCCGCCGCGCGTCGCGGCCGGCCGGATGATCTGCCTCGACTGCCGCGACCGGGTCGAGGAGGACCTGATCGAGCTGCCCGGGCTGTACGAGCTGTGCGCCTACATGCTCGACCTGCGGCGCCATCACCTGCGGGAGCGGGTGAGCGGCCACCGGCCGCGCGGGATCGCGCTGAACGAGGCCGTCGTGACGATCCGCTCGGACATCCTCGGCGTGCTCGCCTCCTGGTGTGCGCTGGTGGCCAACGAGCGCGGCGTGACCGGGCCCGACGAGCTCAGCATCCGCCGGCTCACCACGTTCCTGTCGATCCACCTCAACTGGCTCACCGAGCACCCGTCGGCTCCCGACCTGGTGGACGAGCTCGTCGAGCTGTCCCGGACGGCGAGCGAGGCCCTGCGTCCCAGCGCCGGCCACTCCCTCGAGCTCGGCCGGTGCGCCCGCCCGGGCTGCGACCGGGCCGTGCGAGCCGAGGGACACGCCGAGGGCGAGCCGCCCTACCAGGTCAGCTGCGACGCCGGGCACGTCTGGACGCCCGACCAGTGGCTGCTGCTGTGGGGCGGGTCGCGCAGGCCCTCGACGGAGGGTGCGGAATGAGCGAGCTTGCGAGCGAATCGATGTCACAGGGCGACCGCGAGCGGCTCGACCGAGCCCGCGAGGGGGAGTCGTGAGCGGCAGAGCACGACTTACCCGACCCCGGCGCGCGGTGCCCACGCAGCTCGCCGCGCTGGCGGCGGGAGTGCCCGAGGCGACGGTCCGGAAGTGGGCGAGCAGGGGCAAGCTCACCCGGTACGGGCGCCCGGGGCGGGCGGAGTACGACCTCGACGAGCTGTACGCGCTGCTCGTCGAGCGTGGGGGCGGGGAGACCGGCGGATAGTAACCGGAATGGGGGAGTCATGCGTGAAATCATTTTAGAAGGCACCGGAACAGGCCCGTTCCGGGCATTCTATCGTTATTCTATCGCGTTCGTTAAGAACGATTCCGGGAATTCTCCAGAATTCCGCGCGCACTCGTTGACAGTCGCACCAGCAATCTGTCACGCTTTCTTTGGACGAAGTGTGCCCAGATAAGTGCCCACCCACCAGGCCGGTGCGGTGGGCATTGTCGTGCCACGGCACGTAACCCATGCAAAAGCGATGGAGAATCGAGAAGTGACATGCGAACAGAGATCAGGGTTCTCGGCCCATTGGAGGTGTCCGTCGGCGGAGAGTCGATAGTCCCCACCGCGAGCAAGCCCAGCCAGCTGCTGGCGATGCTCGCCCTCAACGCCGGACACGTCGTCACCGTGTCGGCGCTGACCGAGGAGATATGGGACTGCCAGCCCCCGCGCAGCGGCGTGCCGACCTTACACACCTACATCCTCAAGTTACGTAGGAAACTCGACCAAGCCCTGGCCGGCCAGGGCGGCCGGACATCGAAGGACATCCTGATCACCCGACGGGGCGGCTACCTGCTGGACGTCGAGCCCGGCGACGTGGACGCGGTCCGCTACGAGCAGCTGTCGACAGCCGGCCGGCAGGCGGTGAACGAGGGGGACCACGAGACCGCGTCGCGCACCCTGGGTGCGGCGTTGCGGCTGTGGCGCGGGCCCGCGCTCGCCGACGTGCCGGCCGGTCCGCTGCTGGCGATCGAGGCCATGCGGCTGGAGGAGAACCGGCTCGGCGACCTGCACCTGCGCATCGAGGCCGACCTGCGGCTCGGGCGGCACCACCAGTTGCTGGGTGAGCTGGCGACACTGTGCGCGCGGCATCCGCTGCTGGAGAACTTCTGTGCCCAGCAGATGGTCGCGCTGTACCGGTCCGGCCGGCAGAGCCAGGCGCTGGAGGCCTACCGGCGGCTGCGCACGGACATGATGGACCAGCTCGCGGTGGAGCCCTCGCCTCGGGTGCGCAGCCTGCAGCGCGCGATCCTCACCGGCCACGCGGTGATGGACGACCTCAACTTCGCCGTCAACGGGTGAGCGGTTCGCTCGCGGCGCGAACCGGACGTTGGTCAGGCCGCCCGCGCCGCCGGGCCCTGGCCGGCCAACCAGGTACCGGCTCGCCGCGCCGCGGCGAGGCCGGCCCACGAGACGAGCTCGACGAGCCCGGCGTCCGTGGTCTCGTACGCGGCCACGACGTCGTCGTCGACCTGGTAGGAAGCCTTCGCGACGAGCAGTGCCAGTCGCGCCGCCGACTGGTCCTGTGTGGACAGACGACGCACCGGCCCGTCAGCCCAGGACCGGGACAGGCCCGGCGGCCTGCCGTCCCATGTGGACAGCTCGGCCGTGACGAGCTCGCGGACCGCGGGCGGGACCGAGCGCGCGGCGGCGGCCTCGACC
>NZ_JBOHGA010000146.1:0-16082 GCF_050699915.1 Actinophytocola sp. | reverse complement strand
CCTCGCGCGCTGCGACCTGCGCCGACGCCGGCACGAGCACCGAGCCGTCCGCCCGGCGGCGCAGCTCGATCCCGCGGCCCAGCAGGTCGTTGACCGCGCTCGCGTCCTTGCCGTCGCGGATCCGCAGCGCGAGGTCCTGGCCCGGCGCGGCGTCCACACCACCGGTCGGCGACGCGACCACCACCGGCCGGCTCGGCACCCGCACGTCGCCGCGGCGCACGATGTCGACCGACGCGCCCCACAGCAGCCGATGGCTCCAGCCGGCGATGTCGTACATCTGCGGCGCGTCGGCCGACAGGTCCTTGCCGGCCTCCAGCATCGCGTTCGCGAGCCCACGCTTGGGCTGGTGCATGTCCACGAGGTACGAGCCGGCGGGGTACGAGCGCCCGCCCAGCGCGAAGCCGCGGGTCGCCTGCCGCACCCGCACGTCGTGGGTCACCAGGTGGTCCACCAGCCGCGCGGCGGCGACCGCGGAGCGCTGCGTCCCGCCGGCCGGGATCACGTACGCCCGCGGGAACTCGGTGGTGTACCGGTCCTCCGGCCCGAAGCCCGGCACGAACCCGTCCGGGACGAACCGCTGCCGCTCGCCCGCGGCGCCGCGCCGGAAGATCTCGATCTGGTTGTCGACCAACGCGACCCGGTGCCGCGCCGTGTACTCCAGCGTGGTCCGCACGGTCGTCTCCGACACGTCGGTGTTGATCTCCGCGCGCCTGCGCAGCTCCTCGACGGGCAGCTCGTCGTAGGCGTCGTTGTTGACCCGCAGGGGAATCTCGACCGTGTAGGACACCGCGCCGTGGTACATCGCGTACTGCGCGGTGAAGATCGGCGGCCAGCCGTCCCACTCGCCCGGCGGCAGGTCGCGGAACGGCACGACGACGTCCTGCGCCTCGGGGTGCCCGAGGGCCTTGACCGACCGCTCCATCGCGAGCCCGTTGGCCAGGCCGTGCTCGATGTAGAGGTCGAAGTCGTAGTTCTGGCCGTGCGGCGGACCGGTCGGCTCGATCAGCGTGCCGGCCACGTAGCCGTGCTCGTCGAGCGTGAGCACCGGCTGGGTGTCGATGATCATGTCGCGCATCGCGCGGTTCTCCTGCTGCGAGGAGGTGACGAAGTCGCGGTTGAGATCGAACCCGGTGGCGTTGGCACGGGTGCCGGCCACCCGGCCGTCGGGGTTCGCGGTGACGTTGAAGTAGATCCGGCTGTGCGCCAACAGCCGGCGTGCGGCCTGGTCACGCGTGGTGGCGAGGTACTCGATCTGGCGCAGCGCCGCGTCGGTGCCCTCCCACTCGTTGCCGTGGATGTTGTTGTTGATCCACACCGGGACCTTGTAGTCCCGCTCGAGCCGCTCGTCCTTCGCGGCGCGCGCCGGTTCGTTCTCGATCTTCGCGCGCCAGGCGTCCTGCTGGCGGGTCTGCGCGGGCCGCTCGGGCGCGGTCAGCGTGACGAGGTAGAGGTCGCGGCCGAGCCCGGACTGCCCGGCGACCTCCACGGAAACGCGGTCGCTGCGCGCCTGCAGGCCGTTCAGCCGGGGCGCGATCGCGTGATACGGGGTGAGCCCGAGCTTGATTGCCTTGTCGGCCGTGTCATCCGGATACACCCGCAGCTGGGTCTGCCTCGGGTAGCCCTGCCGCGAGCCGACCCGGTTCTCGCCGGCGGCCCGCTTCTGGCCGGCGAGCCGGTCGGTGGCGGCCACCTCGTTGCGGTCGGCGCCGTTGGCGGGCGCCTCGGTCCGCTCGGGGACCCGGACCTCGGGGTCGGCCGCCGCCAGACCTGTGATCGATGTCACGCCGACCGCGGCGGCGGTGAGCAGGGTGAGTGTTCGTCGGATGACCACGGGTCCTCCACTCGTAGCAGGCAGGATGTGCTTATCCGGCCCGCCGGACCGCCGTCAAGGACCGCGTAGCCTGGCGAGGTGACCATCGCTCCGGAAGGACGGAAGCTGCTCCGACTCGAGGTCCGCAACAGCGAGACCCCGATCGAGAAGAAGCCGTCGTGGATCAAGACCCGCGCCAAGATGGGCCCCGAGTACACCGAGCTGAAGGGCCTCGTGCGGCGGGAGGGACTGCACACGGTCTGCGAAGAGGCCGGCTGTCCCAACATCTACGAGTGCTGGGAGGACCGCGAGGCCACGTTCCTCATCGGCGGCGAGCAGTGCACCCGGCGGTGTGACTTCTGCCAGATCGACACGGGCAGGCCGGCGGCGCTGGACCGGTCCGAGCCGCGCAAGGTCGCGGAGTCGGTGCAGGCCATGGGCCTGCGGTACGCGACGGTCACCGGCGTGGCCCGCGACGACCTCGACGACGGCGGCGCGTGGCTGTACGCCGAGACCGTCCGCCAGATCCACACGATGAACCCGGGCACCGGCGTCGAGCTGCTGATCCCCGACTTCAACGCCGACCCCGAACAGCTGGCCGAGGTGTTCGGCTCGCGACCGCAGGTGCTGGCGCACAACCTGGAGACGGTGCCGCGGATCTTCAAGTCGATCCGGCCGGCGTTCCGCTACGAGCGGTCGCTGGAGGTGCTCACCCGGGCGCGCGAGTTCGGCCTGGTCACGAAGTCCAACCTGATTCTCGGCATGGGCGAGACCCCGGACGAGGTGACGACCGCGCTGCGCGACCTGCACGAGGCGGGCTGCGACATCATCACGATCACCCAGTACCTGCGCCCGTCGCTGCGCCACCACCCGGTCGACCGGTGGGTGAAGCCGGAGGAGTTCCTGGTCCACAAGGAGGCCGCGGAGGAGATCGGGTTCGCCGGGATCATGGCGGGTCCGCTGGTGCGCTCGTCGTACCGGGCCGGGCGGCTGTACACGCAGGCGATCACGCACCGCGGCGAGCAGGTGCCCGAGTCGCTGCGGCACCTCGCCGAGGCGGGGCCGGCGACCCAGGAGATCGGCGCGCTGCTGAACCGTCGCTGACCGTCAACCCGTATTCCGTCTAGGGGTGGAACCCCGATGTGCGGAGTGTGGTCCAACTGCTTGACTGTCGCGGGCGCGGCCGCAGGGGGCGGCCGTCGATGAGGGGAGCCGGCTGTGGCGCTGCTGACCGATGTCCTGGAGTGGTTGCAGGCGTTGCCGCAGCCCGCGCTGGTGGGGGCCACGGGCGGTCTGGTGTTCGCGGAGTGCACGATCGGGCTCGGGTTCATCGCGCCCGGCGAAGGTGGGCTGCTGATCGCGGCCACCACCGTCGACTCGGCCCAGCGGTTCCTCGTGCTGTGGGCGGTCGTGACGGTCGCCGCCGGTCTGGGCGACTCGATCGGGTTCGCCATCGGCCGCCGGTTCGGCCCGCGGCTGCGGGAGACCAAGCTGATCCAGAAGTACGGCACCGAGGGGTGGGACAAGGCCACCGGGATCCTGCGTAAACGCGGGGCGTGGGCGGTGTTCTTCGCGCGGTTCCTGCCGGTGGTGCGGACGCTGACGCCGGCCGCCGCGGGCACGTCGGGCCTGCCGTACCGCAAGTTCCTGCCGGCGGTGGTCGCGGGCGCGGCCTGCTGGTCGGCGATGCACATCGCGCTGGGCGCGGCCCTGGGCGAGGCGGCGAAGCGCATCGAGAGCGTGATCACGACGGGCGGCTCGTTCGTGGTCGGCGGCCTGGCACTGGCCGTGGTCGTCGTGATCCTCGTCCGCAAGCGCCGCAAGGCCCGGCGGACGGCCCTCGCCCCGACCGCGGGCGTGGCTCCGGACGCCGTCGCCACTGCTGCCGCTCCCGCCACGGCCGCATCGACGGGCCCCGGCGACGCCGACTCGACGACGCCGGCCTGAGCAAGGCCGCTGTTCACACCTGCCGGTACTCGTAGCTCGGCTTGATGTTCGTGTTGTAGTAGCGACCCGAGCTGTCCGCGGCGAGCAGCGCCATGAACTCGCGCGCCGGCACGTCGAGGTACTGGTAGACCGCGCCGCTCACGAGCTTCACCTCGAGCAGCCGGCGCTTCTGGTCGTAGCCGACCTCCGCGAGGACGCTGGACTCGATGGGCTGCCGGTGCATGCCGCCATTCTTCCCGTCATCACCGGCACGGGGGAGGGCACTAACGCTGCGTCGCGGATGGGCGATCTACCAGAACCCCGATCCGTGGGAGCGCGTCATGTCGAAACTCAACACGCGACTCGTCTCGGCGGCGGCCCAGAAGTGGGTCAAGCGCGGGGTCGCGTTCGTCGTGACACTCGGCGCGGTCGCCGGCGCGATCACCGCCGTCACCGCGCTGTGGCCCGAGGCGGACCCGCCGGACGCGGTGGACCGCGCGGAGCTGTCCATCGACGTCCGGCCGCGGGTGCCGCTGAGCCAGTACGCCCGAATGGCATCCGCGAAGCCGCAGGGGTTCCGCCTGCAGCCCACCGACGACCCGGTGATCGACCCGCCGGAGGAACCGCCCGCGGAACCCACCGACGTGCCCACCGAGGACCCGACGGACATGCCGACCGACGAGCTGCCGACGGACGTGCCGCCGTCCGCCGAATCGGTCACGCCGGAGCCGACCGGCGAAATGGCCGAGGGGCGACGGGCGGTGCCACCCGAGATCATCGTGGACGCGTGCCAGCAGCTGGAACTGCCGCCGGACGAATGTGGCGAACCGATCAACGGAATCGCGGACGGGTTCTCCACGGACGAGAACGGCAACCCGGTCGATCCGGAGGTCGCCGCCCAGCACGTGGTCGAGGTCCTCCGCGACACGCAGAAGACGGCCGACCAGGAGCCCCTCGGCGCGATCGTCATCGTGAAGGCCGACCTGATCGGCCTGCGGGACCGGCCGGTGCTGCTGACATGGGCGATGTGGCACAAGGACGGCGGCGACCGCCTCCACGAGGAGTGGCTCAACGAACGCCTGGCCTACGAGCTGCGAGCGAGCACCGACAACGACTCCACGGTGGCCCGGCTGTGGATCCCGCTGCCGAAGATCCCCGGCCCGTACCTGGTCGGTGTCACCGCCATGGTCGACGGCGCCCCACTGACCAGCGGCGAGGCCGAGTTCGGCTGACGGTCCGCTAGTCACGGCTCGCGCGGGGCAGCGCGAGCAGCCCCAGCGCGAACTCGATGCCGATCACGAGCGGCAGCACGGCGACGAAGGCGCCACCACCTGCCAGCACCGCCGAGACAGGCTCCGAGTCGCGCGCGGAGACGAGGATTCCCGTCAGCAGGGCCGCGATGATCGCGAGCAGCACCGCGACGAGGACGAGCAGGATCCGTTCGGTCGAACTTCTCACGACCATCACCCTCAGAAATGCTTAGACTAACCGAGACTAGAGTAGCATCTGGCACAGATGAGCCGAAAGACGTGAGGAAGAATGCCGCGGCTGTCCGAACCGCTAGACCCGGAGGCGAGCCCTGTCGCGCAGTTCGCCTGGGCGCTGCGTTCGCTGCGGGATCGGATGGGGACGTCTGCTCCTACGGTAGACGAGGTCAGCGCCCGTGAGGACATCCCGCGGTCGACGCTCTACGCGGCACTGTCCGGACACCGCCTGCCACGCCGCGAGGTGGTGGCCGCGATCGCCCGGCAGTGGGGCGGCGACGAGACCGCCTGGCTAACGAAACGCAGCGAGGTCGAACGACGCGCCAGCACCACGCCGGTGCCGGAGCGGCACGAGTCGGGTCTCAGCCCGGAGAGCATCGACATCCTGCGCGCGGCCGGCGTACGCGAACCCTTCGACGCCGGAACGGTTCTCATGAAGGCCGGAGAGCCCGCCGACGGGGTCATGCTCCTGGAACACGGCGTGGTCAAGGTCGTCGCGTCGACGCGATCCGGCCTCGCGGCGGTACTCGGCCTGCGCGGCGCGGGAGACCTGATCGGCGAGATGGCCGCTCTCAACGGCAGCCCCCGCACGGCCTCGGTGCTGGCCATGACACCGGTGTCGGTGTCCCGAATCGCCACCGACGACTTCACCGAGCTGCTCCACCGCCACCCGGAGATGATGCTGGAGCTGCTCAGGATCATCAGCGGTCGGCTGGCCGCCGCGACCCACCAGCAACTCGACCTGGCCACCGGAGCGAGCGGGCGCGTCCTGTCCTACCTCCGCATGCTCGGCGAGCGCCACGGCTCCCGCCTACCGAACGGCTCGCTGCGGCTCGCCAAGTTCCTCACCCAGCATGAGCTGGCCAGCACGCTGGGCATCTCGAACGCGAGCGTGGCCCGCGCCCTCCGCGACCTACGCACGACCGGCGCCGTGACGATCCACCGCGACGAAATCCTTATCCACCCACAAAGTTGACCGCTACCTTGTCAACTGCTCCAGCGGCACGATGGTGCAGTCCCACAGCTCGCGAACGAGTTTGGCCGCGCGCATCCAACGCAGACGCGGGTCGCCGTAGGCCACAGTGATCTCGTCCATGGCGGCCGGAAGCCCGCCGTCACAACGAAACTGCGTGCCGTGGACACCGGAGACGGGGGCGTTGCGGACACGCACGGCGGCCGCCCCTGCGCGGCGCAGGGCCGGACACAGCCGCGTGGCGAGCCGGACACACGGTAGGCAGACGGGTGGCTCGGTGACGGCCATCTGCTCCGGCCAGCCAGGCCAGTCGTCCCGGTGGTCCTTGAGCAGCCAGAGCACGCCATCCGCCGTGCGGTGGGCAGGTCCCGCGCAGACGTTGCAGAGCAACCGGCGCATGGCCCGGCGTTGACGCAACGGGTGGACCTTGGCGAACAAAGGTTGGCCTTCTCCCGGCCGCGAGAACGCCCGGAGCCAGAGCACGCCGTTGCGGTCGCGATCATGGACGGTCTCGTCGAGGTAGCCGATGCCGCGGCCGGGCCGCTCGATGACCGGGGTCGGTGCGTCGCTCTCCTCGCTCCACGCGCTGATGTATGGCGAGTAGGGGGTGAGCGCGGCGTAGTTGATGTGCTCGTGGGGGACCGCGGGCCTAGGCATCCGGCCGACCTGGTTGTTGACGTTCGCGATAGCGGCCATGTGGACGTTCGTCCTTGTCGTGTTGTCGATTCGCACCCCTCGGGCGCCTGGCAAGATCACGAAACCGCGCCCGGACGGACGTGCGGAACCAGGTGTGCGCGCCTTCCACACCGTTTGTCACCTGGGGTTACGCTGGATGATGAGGACAAGACCGCGACACCGACGGCGTGGATGAGATGACGAGCGAACCGGCGGACATCACCGCCCTGCGGCGTGATCTGGGCGAACGCCTTGCCACGTTCCGAAAGGCCGCCAGGGTCACGCAAGGTCAACTCGCCGCGGCCGCGTATCTCGACCGAACCACCGTGTCCCACATCGAGCGAGGCCGCACGCGCGCCGACGAGACGTTCTGGCAGACCGCCGACCAGGTGACGATCGCCGGTGGCCAGTTGTTGGCCGCCTACCACCAGCTCGAAGCCACGCGGCAGGAACAGGAGACCGCGACACGGTCCCGCCAGCTGGCCGCCGTCCGCGCCAAGGCGGACAGCTTGCGCGGCGTGCCCCTGGCGTGGAGTGCTCCACCGACCAGCGCTGACGATGAGCTGGCCGCGATCGAGCTGGCCCGGCGGGTGGCCGCGACGGACGTGGGTGAGGAGACGCTTACGCGGCTGGAGCTGGCGTTCGACGACCTGGCGATGGCCTACCCGGTGACGCCACCAGACGAACTGTTGGAGCGCTTGCGCCAACACCTGTCCTACGTCGGCACGCTGCTGGACGGCCGGATGACGCTGGCGGAACGGCGGCGGCTGGTGGTGGTGGGCGGCTGGTTGTCGCTGCTCGCGGCCACGGTGCACATCGATCTGAACCAGCCGACGGCCGCGACGGCCCGGCTCCGGACGGCGGCGAGCCTGGCCCAGCACGCCGGGCACGACGAGATCCGGGCCTGGTCCTTCGAGACGGAAGCCTGGCGGGTACTGACCGAGGGCGACTACCGGCGTGCGTTGGAGCTGTCCCGCGCGGCGCAGGCGTTGGCCCCCACTGGCAGCTCGGTCGCGATCCAGGCAACCGCGCAAGAAGGCCGGGCGTGGGCGCGGCTGCGCCAGCCGCGGGAGACATATGCCGCGATCGAGCGGGTGAACCAGTTGGTCTCGCCCCTCGCGCGTCCCGACCGGCCCGAGCACCACTACCGCTATGACCCGGACAAGTCCGTGGTGTACGTGGCAACGACGCTGGCGTGGGCGGGTGACCCGGCAGCTGAGGTCTATGCCCGCGAAGTGATCGGCCGGCTCAAGCCGACGAACGGCAACGGCAAGTGGCCCAGGCGGCTAGCGGCGGCCAATCTTGACCTGGCGCTGGCACTGCTCGTCACCGACCGGCTGGACGAAGCGTGCGACGCCGCCCAACAAGCCATTCTGTCCGGACGTGTGGTGCCCTCCAACCATTGGCGGGCAGCCGAGGTGGTCGACGCGGTAGAAGCACGTCAGCTGCCCCAGGCAGGAGACCTCCGCGAGGCGTACGAGGGACTGCGCCGGGGCGAAGTTGGCGAGAACGGTCTGCCAGGCGTGGTCAACGATCTTGGTGGGCGCAGTAGGACTTGAACCTACGACCGCTCGGGTGTAAGCCGAGTGCTCTTCCGCTGAGCTATGCGCCCCAGCTGGGTCACGGCAGGGCGGCCACCGCCTTCTTCCATGCGTCCTGGTCCCGCGCCTCGCCCGGGCCGTTGACCTCCGCGAAGCGGACCTCGCCCGTCTTGTCGATCAGGAACGTGCCCCTGACCGCCATGCCGACCGCCTCGTTGAAGACACCGTACGTCGACGCGACCGCCCCGTGCGGCCAGAAGTCCGACAGCAGCGGGAACTGGTAGCCCTCCTCCCGCGCCCACGCCTTCAGGCTGAACGGCGTGTCGACCGAGACGCCCAGCACCTGGACGTCGCCGGCGACGTAGTCGGCCAGCTCGTCTCGGAGCTGGCACAGCTCGCCGCGGCAGATGCCGCTGAACGCGAACGGGTAGAAGACCAGCAGCACGTTCGACGCCCCGCGAAAGGACGACAGCGTCACCTGCTGGTTGTCGTAGTCCTTGAGCGTGAAGTCCGGCGCCTGCGAACCGACCTCGACCGCCATCTGGGCATCCTCCTGCTGTCCGACTCCGGGGTGCGGGCGACAGCCTAGGGCACCCCGGCGACGAGACTCAGCGCTTGGACTTGGCGGACTTCGGCGACACCAGCCGGGTGGCCGACCAATCTGGTCCGATGCTCACGTTCGACGTCTGCGACAGCCCGGCGGTTGGCACCGCCTCGGCGATCTCGCTCGGCTCGACGTGTCCGTCCCGGCCGGTCTTGGGTGTCAACACCCAGATCACGCCGTTGTCGGCGAGCGGCCCCATGGCGTCCATGAGGGCGTCGACAAGATCACCGTCGTCCTCGCGCCACCACAGCAACACCACGTCGACGACGTCGTCGGCGTCCTCGTCGAGAAGATCGCTGCCGATTCGCTCCTCGATCTCGGCGCGCGCGCCGTCGTCAACGTCCTCGTCCCAGCCGATCTCCTGGACGACCATGCCAGGCTCGATCCCGAGCCTATCGGCGACGCCGGCCTTGCCGGCGTCTCCCGCGGCGACCACGGCTTCCACTCCTCCTCAACGCCAACGCGGTGGCCATCCCACCACCGCGTATTGGTATTGGGATAGCGAACACTGAGCGTGCCCACCTGCGCAACCACCCACGCCGGGTTTAGCAGTACTCACCAGTAACGATGACGCGAGCAGCCGTCCGGACGACGATGGTGGCGGTGATGGCAGAGTTAGCGTCATGAGCGCAGGCACTGGAGATCCCTTGGCTACGCAGAACAGCGGAAACAGTGGCAACCGGCCCGAGCGGGTGCGCGTGATCCGCGACGGCCTCGCAGCTCACCTGCCGGACATCGACCCCGACGAGACCGGCGAGTGGCTGGAGTCGTTCGACGCGATGCTCGCCTCGGGCGGCCAGGCACGTGCCCGCTACCTCATGCTGCGCCTGCTCGAGCGCGCCCGGGAGAGCCGCGTCGGTGTGCCCTCGCTCACCAGCACCGACTACGTCAACTCGATCCCCACCGACCAGGAGCCCTGGTTCCCCGGCGACGAGGAGGTCGAGCGCCGCTACCGGGCCTGGATCCGCTGGAACGCCGCGATGACCGTGCACCGCGCGCAGCGCCCGGGCGTCGGCGTCGGCGGGCACATCTCCACCTACGCCTCCTCCGCGACGCTCTACGAGGTCGGCTTCAACTGGTTCTTCCGCGGCAAGGACCACCCCGGCGGCGGCGACCAGGTTTTCTTCCAGGGCCACGCCTCCCCCGGCATGTACGCCCGCGCCTTCCTCGAGGGCCGCCTGTCCGCCGACCAGCTCGACGGCTTCCGCCAGGAGCTCTCGCACGGCGGCCCGGGCGCCGGCCTGCCGTCCTACCCGCACCCGCGGCTCATGCCGGACTTCTGGGAGTACCCGACCGTCTCGATGGGCCTCGGCCCGATGAACGCGATCTACCAGGCCCGGTTCAACCGGTACCTGCACGACCGCGGCATCAAGCAGACCGCCGACCAGCACGTCTGGGCGTTCCTCGGCGACGGCGAGATGGACGAGCCGGAGTCCCGCGGGCTGATCCACGTCGCCGCCAACGAGGGCCTGGACAACCTCACCTTCGTGATCAACTGCAACCTGCAGCGGCTGGACGGGCCGGTCCGCGGCAATGGCAAGATCATCCAGGAGCTGGAGTCCTTCTTCCGCGGCGCCGGATGGAACGTCATCAAGGTCATTTGGGGCCGCGAGTGGGACTCGCTGCTGCACGCCGACCGCGACGGCGCGCTGATCAACCTGATGAACACCACGCCCGATGGCGACTACCAGACCTACAAGGCCAACGACGGCGCCTTCGTCCGCGAGCACTTCTTCGGGCGCGACCCGCGCACCAAGGAGCTCGTCACGCCGATGTCCGACCAGGAGATCTGGAACCTCAAGCGCGGCGGGCACGACTACCGCAAGGTCTACGCGGCCTACCAGGCGGCCAGCGAGCACCACGGCCAGCCGACGGTCATCCTCGCCAAGACGATCAAGGGTTACGGGCTCGGCCCGCACTTCGCGGGCCGCAACGCGACCCACCAGATGAAGAAGATGACCCTGGACGACCTCAAGCTCTTCCGGGACTCGACGCGCGTCCCGATCTCGGACGCGGAGCTGGAGAAGGACCCGTACCTGCCGCCGTACTACCACCCCGGCAACGACGCGCCGGAGATCCAGTACCTGCACGAGCGGCGGCGTCAGCTCGGCGGCTTCCTGCCCGAGCGGCGCGCGAAGACCAAGGCCCTGGTGCTGCCCGGCGACAAGGTCTACGACGTGGTCCGCAAGGGGTCGGGCAAGCAGGAGGTCGCCACCACGATGGCGTTCGTCCGGCTCGTCCGCGACCTCGCGAAGGACCCGGAGGTCGGGCCGCGGCTGGTGCCGATCATCCCGGACGAGGCCCGCACGTTCGGCATGGACTCGATGTTCCCGACGCAGAAGATCTACAACCCGCACGGCCAGCTGTACACGTCGGTCGACGCGTCGCTCATGTTGTCCTACAAGGAGAGCGAGCAGGGACAGATCCTGCACGAGGGCATCAACGAGGCCGGCTCGACCGCGTCGTTCGCCGCCGCCGGCACCTCGTACGCCACGCACGGCGAGCCGATGATCCCGATCTACATCTTCTACTCGATGTTCGGCTTCCAGCGCACCGGCGACGGGCTGTGGGCGGCCGCCGACCAGATGGCCCGCGGGTTCATCGTCGGCGCCACCGCGGGGCGGACCACGCTGACCGGCGAGGGCCTGCAGCACAACGACGGGCACTCGCTGCTGCTCGCCGCCACCAACCCGGCCGTGATCGCCTACGACCCGGCCTGGTCCTTCGAGATCGCGCACATCGTCCGCGACGGCCTGCGGCGCATGTACGGCGAGCAGGCCGAGGACATCTTCTACTACCTGACCATCTACAACGAGCCGTACGTGCAGGCGCCCGAGCCCGACGACCTCGACGCCGAGGGGCTGCTGCGGGGGCTGTACCGCTACCAGGCCGCGCCGGAGGGGACGGGCCCGCGGGCGCGGATTCTCGTGTCCGGGGTCGCGATGCCGTGGGCGTTGCGCGCCGCCGAGCGGCTGCGCGACGAGTGGAACGTGCGGGCCGAGGTGTGGTCGGCGACGTCGTGGTCGGAGCTGCGCCGGGACGCCGTCGAGACCGACCGGCACAACTTCCTGCACCCCGAGGCGGAGGCGCGCCGGCCGTACGTGACGCAGGTGCTCTCCGGCGGTTCCGGCCCGGTGATCGCGGCGACCGACTGGATGCGCGCGGTGCCCGACATGATCCGCCCCTGGGTGCCGACGGACATGCTCACGCTCGGCACCGACGGGTTCGGCTTCTCCGACACCAGGCCCGCCGCACGACGCCACTTCCTGGTCGACGCCGAGTCGATCACCGTCGGCGTGCTGTCCGCGCTGTCGCGCCGAGGCGAGGTGGAGAAGTCGACCGTCGTCGAGGCCTCCCGCAAGTACCGCATCGACGACGTCTCGGCGGCCGGCCCGCAGACCTCCGACCCCGGAGTCGCCTGACCTGCGTTAGCACGATAGGGGGACACCGCTGGCGACCTCCCCCCGGTCCGTCCATAGTGGAGTTACCGGTGGGGACCGGGGAGAGGGGCCGCCCGGCGACGTGCGCACCGCCACGCCGGGCGGCTCCGCGCCCCTCCGGATCCTCCGCGCTGCGCTGGGTGTTGACCAGCGTTGGCGCCACGCACCCTTGTGGGACTGCGCGCCCTTGTTGTGCGACTCGTTTCTCGAAGCACCCCTCGATACGAGTGAGGGAGTCGGGGGCGGCGGCGGGTGGTTGCGGGCAGGGCGCCAGCCCCCGCCCCGAGCCGACCTCTGCGCCAGTCCGAGTTAAACATCTTTGACATCCTGTCGGGACTGCTTTACATTTGAGCGTGTCAAAGTTGTTTTACATCGGGAGTCTGGTGTGGCGTTCGAGGAGAAGCGGGCCTGGATCATGTTGGTCACGTCCGTCGTCGGGTACGTGATCTACCTCGTCATCGTGGTGGGGCGGCTCGGGGACAGACCCGTGGACGACGTCGCCTACGTGGGTGCCCTGCTGTGGACCATCGGCGGCGCGATCGTCGTCAACATCATCGCCAACATCGGGCTCGGGATCGTCGCCCGCGACGAGGCCGGCAAGCGGGACGAGCGCGACCGGGAGATCGGGCGGTTCGGCGAGTACATCGGGCAGTCGTTCGTCGTCATCGGGGGGCTGGCGGCGATGGTCATGGCGGTGCTGGAGCTCGACCACTTCTGGATCGCCAACGCCGTCTACCTCTGCTTCGCCCTCTCCTCGGTCCTCGGCTCCACCGCCAAGGTCTTCGCCTACCGGCGGGGGTTCCAGCAGTGGTGAAGCCGACCAGAGTCACCAACTCGATCCGCGCGCTGCGGTTCGCACACGGCGAGATGACCCAGGCCGACCTCGCGGACCGCGTCGGGGTGACCCGGCAAACCATCATCGCCATCGAGCAGGGGCGCTACTCGCCGTCCCTCGAGATGGCCTTCCAGATCGCTCGGGTGTTCAAGGTTCCCCTCGACGAGGTGTTCCAGTACCCGGAAGGAGACACGACATGAAGGCAATCGTCCAGGACACGTACGGCGAGGCCGACGTCCTGCGTTTCGAAGACATCGACAGACCCGTGGCCGGCCGGGGTGAGCTCCTCGTTGAGGTACGCGCCGCCGGCGTGGACGCCGGGGTGTGGCACCTCATGGCGGGGATGCCGCTGATCGGCCGGCCGGCGATGGGCTGGTCGCGGCCGAAGATGCGCGTTCGCGGGCTCGAGCTCGCCGGCCGGGTCGTCGCCGTCGGCGAGGGCGTGACCCGCTTCAAGGAAGGCGACGAGGTCTTCGGCACCGGCTGGGGCGCCTTCGCCGAGTACGTCCGGGTCAAGGAGGACAAGGCCGCGCACAAGCCGGCCAACCTCAGCTTCGAGCAGGCCGCCGCCGTGCCGGTCTCCGCCTGCACCGCGCTGCAGGCGTTGCGCAAGGGAGAGAACGCCGCGCGCGTGCTCGTCATCGGTGCCGGCGGCGGGGTCGGCACCTACGCCGTCCAGCTCGCGAAGGCGTCCGGCGCGCAGGTCACCGGCGTGTGCAGCACCGCCAAGGCCGACCTCGTCCGCGGGCTCGGCGCCGAGGTCGTCGACTACACCTCCGAAGAGCTCACCGGCACCTACGACCTCATCCTCGACATCGCCGGCCTCCGCAAGCTCGGCACGCTGCGCAAGCACCTGACGCGCGACGGCACGCTCGTGTTCGTCGGCGGCGAGGGCGGCGGCCGCTGGCTCGGCGGCATGCAGCGAAGCCTCGGCGGGCTGCTGCTCTCCCCCTTCGGCAAGCAGAACCTGCGCGGGCTGTTCGCCACCGAGCCCGCCGCCGACCTCGAGCACCTGCGTTCGCTCATCGAGGCCGGCACGGTCACGCCCGTGCTCGACCGGACCTTCCCGCTCGCCCAGGCCGCGGACGCCGTCCGGTACCAGCACGCCGGGAAGGCTCGCGGAAAGATCGTGGTCGTCCCGTAAGGCATACAGTCGGACCATGGCCAAGGTGTCGGAGGCAACCCTCGCGGCCCTGGACCGCGCCTCCGGCAAGCTCGCCTCGCTCGCCCTCGCCTCGATGGACGAGCAGTTCGCCTGGTTCAACCGGATGCCGGCCGACCAGCGGGCGAGTGTCCAGCTCATCGCGCAGACCGGCGCCGCGGGATTCACCGCGTACCTCCGCGACCAGCGCGAGGCCATCCGGCTCACCGCCGACGCCTTCCGGCAGGCCCCGCGCGAGCTGTCCCGCTGGATCAGCCTGCGGCAGACCGTCGAGCTGGTCCGTGTCGCACTGCACGTCATCGAGCGGGAGATGCCCGACCTCGCGGCCGACGAGGACGAGCGGCAGGTCCTCACCGAGGCCGTGCTGCGCTACGGCCGCGAGGTGGCCTTCACCTCCGCCATGTCCTACGCCTCCGCCGCCGAGACCCGCGGCGCCTGGGACGCCCGGCTCGAGGCCTCCGTCGTCGACGCGATCGTCCGCGGCGACGCGGAGGAGTCGCTGCTGTCCCGGGCCGCCGCGCTCGGCTGGGACCCCGAGGCGCCGGCCACCGTCCTCGTCGGCAACTCCCCCTCCGACGACCCGCCGACCGTCCTCTACGAGGTCCGCAGCCGCGCCGCCCGGGTCAACCGGCCCGTCCTGCTCGGCGTGCAGGGCTCGCGCCTCGTCGTCGTCCTCGCCGGCGACACCGAGGAGCCCGCGAACCAGGTGCTGCGCAGGATGTCCACCTCCTTCGGCGACGGGCCGGTCGTGGCCGGGCCGACCGTGCCCAACATCGCCGACGCACACCGCAGCTCCGCCGACGCGCTGTCCGGCCTGCGCGCCGTCGTCGCGTGGCCCGCCGCCCCGCGCCCGGTCCGCTCCACCGACCTGCTGCCCGAGCGCGCGCTCGCCGGCGACCCGGAGGCGGAGTACCAGCTCATCGAGCAGATCGCCCGGCCACTCGAGGACGCCGGCGGCGCGCTGCTGGAGACCGTGGAGACCTACCTCGAGGCCGGCGGCGTCCTCGAGGTGTGCGCGCGGCTGCTGTTCGTCCACCCGAACACCGTCCGCTACCGGCTGCGCAAGGCCGCCGAGCTCACCGGCCACAACGCCGTCCTCGCCCGCGACGCACACGTGCTGCGCATCGCGCTGGCCGTGGGCAGGTTGTCGCGAGCTCGTGGCTTGTGGTAGCCATTTGGACAACACAAAGCCGCCTGGATCGTTCATTTCGCCGTAACCTTTGTAGGTTCTCTACAAATCCACCGCCACGACTTGGTGACTGTCAGCATCACGGAAGGTGCGGTCGAACGTGTGTAGTGGACGGGTGTTCGCGCTACTCGCCCCAGGACAGGGCTCCCAGGCCCCCGGCATGTTCGCCCCGTGGCTCGAGCTGGACGGCACCCGCGAGCGGGTGGCCGGCTGGTCCGAGCTGACCGGGCTCGACCTCGTCGAGCTCGGCACCACGGCGGACGCGGACGCGATCAAGGACACCGCGATCACCCAGCCGCTGGTCGTCGCGCTCACGCTGCTGGCGTTCGAGGAGCTGGAGCGCCGGCACGAGCTGCCGGCCGACATGCTGGTGGCCGGGCACTCCGTGGGCGAGCTCGCCGCGGCCGCGATGGCCGGCGTGCTCGGCGCGGACGACGCGGTCG
>NZ_JBOHGA010000145.1:0-16125 GCF_050699915.1 Actinophytocola sp. | reverse complement strand
GAGCTGGCCGGTGGACCGGCTGACCGCGATGGCCGCCGACGCGGGCCCGCCGGTGCTCGTCACGCACGCCGCCGCGCGCGTCGAGCTGCCGGGCGACTGGCAGGTCGTGGACCTGGACACCGTGGACCTCGACGCGTGGCCCACAACCCCGCCGGACGTCCCGCCGCCGGACCCGGAGTCGCTGGCCTACCTGCTCTACACGTCCGGCTCCACCGGCCGGCCGAAGGGCGTGGCGGTCACCCACGGCAACGTCGCGAGCCTGCTGACCCACCTGGACTCGCTGCTCGACCTGTCCCCCGCCGACCGGTTCGCCGCGATCAGCAGCCCGTCGTTCGACATGTCCGTGGTCGAGCTGCTGGCGCCGCTGCTGCGCGGTGCGACGGTGGTCGTGGTGCCGGCCGCGGAGGTCGCCGACGGGCACCGGCTGCGCGAGCGGCTGATGCGGTTCAACGCGACGGTCGTGCAGGCCACGCCGTCGGTCTGGCGGTCGCTGGTCGCCGCGGGCGGGGTGCCGGAGTCGGTGCGGCTGCGGGTGAGCGGCGGCGAGGCGCTCCCCCGCGACCTGGCCGAGGTGCTGCTGGCGGGCGAGGCCACGCTGCTCGACGGCTACGGCCCCACGGAGACGACGGTGTACTCGGCCATCGGCGAGGTGTCCGCCGGCCCCATCCGGCTGGGCCCGCCGGTCGCCGGCACGACCCTGCACGTGCTCGACCCGGCCCTCGCGCCGGTACCCGAGGGTGTGGTCGGCGAGCTGCACGTCGGCGGCGCCGGCGTGGCCCGCGGCTACCACAACCTGCCGAAGATGACGGCCGAGCGGTTCCGGCCCGACCCCTTCGCGGCCCGGCCCGGCGCGCGGCTCTACGCCACCGGCGACCTGGTCCGGCGCCGGCGGGACGGGCTGGAGTTCCTCGGCCGCGCGGACCTGCAGGTGAAGGTCCGCGGCTACCGGATCGAGCTCGGCGAGATCGAGGCGGCGCTGCGGGCGCACGAGTCCATTCGGGACGCAGCGGTCGCGACGTGGCGGGTGCGGGAGAGCGACGTCCGGCTGGTCGCCTACCTGGTGCCGCGGCGCCGGATCGGGATGGCGGAGCTGCGACCGTGGCTTTCGGCCCGGCTGCCGGACTACATGCAGCCCCACCGGTTCATCACGCTCAACATGCTGCCGGTCACCCCGACCGGCAAGCTAGACCGCGGCGCGCTGCCGGAGCCGGTGTGGGGCCGGCAGAAGACGACGACGATCGCGCCGCGCACCGAGGTGGAGCGGCGACTGGCGACGCTCTGGCGCGAGGTGCTCAGCATCCCGCCCGACGTCACGGTGGGTGTGCACGACGACTTCTTCGCACTCGGCGGCCACTCGCTGACCGCGACCCTGCTGATCTCCCGGATCCGCACCGCGCTCGCGGTCGAGGTCCCGCTGGCCGCGATGATCTCGACGCCGACGATCGCCGGCCTGGCCAGGTCCATGTCGGCACGCCCGCGGCGCACGGTCACCATCCCCCTCGACGAGCGCAACGGCCTGCTGCACCCCACGCGCTCAGGCGAGGAGCCGTGAGCCAGGTGGCAACCAACGGGAACCTCAGGGGAACGTGACGCCAGCCAGCCACAATCAGCCGGAGATCCGCACCATAGGCTGGAACGTGACCGCCGCATCGAATTCCGGGAGGCGGGCTGGTGCGAGCCGAGCGCCTGGTGACCCTGCTGTTCCTGCTGCAACAACGGCGACGGGCCACGGCGGCCGAGCTGGCCGAGGCGCTCGCTGTCTCGGAGCGCACGGTCTACCGCGACATCGAGGCCCTCCTCGCCGCCGGGGTTCCACTGTGGACGGAGCAGGGCCGGACCGGCGGGATCCGGCTGATGGACGGCTGGCGCACCCGGCTGGACGGCCTGACCGGCAAGGAGGCCGCGGCGATCTTCGCGCTGGGCGTGCCGGAGGTGCTCGCCGAGCTGGGCCTGGGCTCGGCGTTGACCGGCGCTCGGGCGAAGCTGCTGGCCACGCTGCCGGCCGGGCTGCGCGAGTACGCGGCGCGGGTCAGCGACCGGTTCCACCTCGACGCGCCGGGCTGGTTCCACCGGCCGGAGGAGGTCGGCCACCTGGCGACGGTCGCCTCGGCGGTCGCGGACACGCGGCGGCTCGAGGTGCGCTACGGCCGGGCCGACCGGACGGTCGACCGCGTGCTCGAGCCGCTGGGCCTGGTGGTGAAGGCGGGCGTCTGGTACCTCATCGGCCAGCCGGTCTCTGGCAGCGAGCAACCAGACGAGCCGCGGACCTACCGGGTGGCCCGGATCGCGTCGGCGACGCTCGGGGAGACCTTTGAGCGGCCGCCGTTCGAGCTCGTGTCGTGGTGGGCGCAGACGTCGGCCCGCTTCGAGCGCTCCCTGCTGCGCGACCGCGTGCGGCTGCGGCTGAGCCCGCGCGCGCAGCGGTCCCTGCCGGACGTGACCGACCGCGAGGCGGCCGCGGAGGCGCTGGCGGCGGCCGGTCCACCGGACGAGGACGGCTGGCGCGAGCTGACGCTGGACGTGGAGAACGAGCGGGTCGCGCTGACCCAGCTGACCGCGCTGGGCATCGGGGTCGAGGTGCTGGAGCCGGCGTCGCTGCGGGCCGGTCTCGCCGAGGTCGGCCGGGCGATCACGGCCCGCAACGCGACCGGCGGGGATCAGCGGTAGCCGGTGGCGTCGGCGGGCTTGCCCTGGCTCTCCACCTCGGCGATGTAGCGCCACGCGTCCGGGCGGCTGCCGTCGGCGTCGTCGAAGTCGTACACCTGCGCGAGCTGGCCGGACGACAGCGACTGGCCCGCCCAGCGCGCCACGTCCGGGTCGGCGGCGAGCGCGGCCGCGGCCCGGCCGACGAGGGTCGGCGACTCGGAGATCACGAAGTGCGGCTGGAACTTCGTCGCGTCGCGCCAGGTCTCCTCGGTGACGCCGAACGCCTCCAGCATGGCCTCCGAGCGCAGCCAGCCCGGCGTCAGCGCGACCGCCGTGCAGCCGTGCTCGCGCAGCTCCTCGGACTGGGCCAGCGCCAGCCGCTGCACGGACGTCTTCACCAGGTCGTAGAACAGCCCGGCGTCCTTGCGGTACTCGGCGTTGGACTCGGCCGTGCCGTCGGTCATCTCGATCACCAGGCCACCCGGCCGGCGGATCAGCAGCGGCAGCGCGAAATGGCTGGTGATGGCGTGCGTCTCGACGCCGAGGCGGAGCATCCGCAGCCCGCCCTCCAGCGAGTGCTCCCACATCTTCTTGCCGAACTTCAGGTAGACGTCGCCGCCCCAGATGTCGTTGACCAGCACGTCCAGCCGGCCCTGTTCGGCGTCGACGCGCTCGACCAGCGCGCGCACCGCGTCGGGCTCGAGATGGTCGACGCGGATCGGGATGCCCGTGCCGCCGGCGGCGGTCACGAGCTCCGCGGTCTCCTCGATCGTCTCCGGCCGGTTCATCTCCGAACGCTGCTCGCGCGTGGTCCGGCCGGTCACGTACACGGTCATGCCCAGCCGCCCCAGCTCGACCGCGATGGCCCGGCCGGCCGCCCGCGATCCTCCGGCGACGAGCGCCACCTTGTTCTCCGCAGCGTTCTCCGCAGCCTTGTTCTCCGCAGCGTTCTCCGTCATGCCGGCCACGATGCCGGCAAAACCTGACAGGCGCCGGCCAGATTTACGACTCGGCCTCGACCAGCCGCTTGAGCGCGTCGAGCTGGCCGGCGTCGGCGCGCCGGATGGCCGCGCGCAGGGCCGGGGCGACGACCCGCCAGAGCGCGCCGGTCGTGACGTCGGCGACGAGCGTCGCGCGGGTCGCGTCGCCGGTCCCCTCCACTGTGTAGATGTAGTCGGCCCGCACGCCGCCCTGCACGGACGTCAGCGTGATCGACTCGCCGGGGCGCACGGCGGTGATCTCGCTGGTGCGCTCACGCTTGCGGGCCAGGAACCGGAGGGTGGTGTCGTCGACGTGGGTTACCCGGTCCACACCCGGCATCCAGTCGGCGGCGCGGTGCCAGTCGGTCAGCACGCGCCAGACCGTCTCGGGCGGACGGTCGATGACCTGCGTGGCGACGAACGCGTTGCTCATGACGACCCCTCGCAGGCTCGGTGTCGCCGCTCGCGGTCGCCCTGTGACATTGATTCGCTCGCAAGCTCGCTCATGCCCCGCACCTTCGTGCGCACCGTGGCCGCATGTCTTGGACGGACTTCACATCGGGACGAAGCCCGGCTCGACCTCGTCCGGCCGATAGCGGCGCTGCGCGGCCTGGTACTGGGAGGGCGTGACGCCGGTGTGCCGCTTGAAGTCCCGGATGAGGTGGGCCTGGTCGAACCAGCCCAGCGAACCGGCGAGCTCGGTCCAGCCGATCTGGCCGTGCACGTCGATGTGCTCGAGGAGCCGGCGGACCCGCAGGATGCGGGCGAGCGTGCGCGGGCCGAGGCCGACGACGCGGGAGAACTCGCGGTCGAGATGGCCGTGGGTGACGCCGAGCTCGGCCGCCAGGTCGGCGATGCCGCGCGCGGGCGCCTCCTCGAGGGCGGCGACGGCCCGTGCGCAGCGGTCGACGCCTCTCGTGTCGCCGATCTCCAGGGTGCGCAGGACCTGGTCGAGCATCTCGTCCGGCGTGCCGGTGAGCTCGGCGCGGAGCCGTTCGGCGGGCGGCCAGCCGGTGACGCGGCCGCGGAGCCGGGCGGGCTCGAGGCCGAGGACGGCGCGGCAGCCGACCGGGGTGGTGACGATGCCGAGGCAGTGGGTCTCGGCGGTGGGCTCGTTGACGATGGGCCGGTCGTGCGGGCCGATGAGGAACCCCGCGGTGGCGAGGTGGGGCGGGCCGCCGGTCGGCGTCTGCCGGATGGGCGAGCCGAACACGACGGCGGCGACGGTGGACCCGGTGGGCGCGATGAGCTCGCGGGGGTGGTCGATCTGGCCGCGGGCGTACCAGATCAGCTCGACGTAGCGGTCGAGCGGAGGCGCCGGTGTACGGGTCAGATAGGTGAAGTCCATCGCGCGTTCAGTATCGGCTCGCGGGCCGGTCATGATCTACCGAGGGTTGCATTGACATCCTCCGGTGACCCGGTCGTGCTCCTCCGAAATGAGGGGATCCACTACCCTTCGTCATGCCGTTGGGCCATTCGGGTAGACAAGCTCTCGGGCAGTGATCTGCCGCTGGCGGCGTTCTACTGTGAGGTCCGCAGGCCGTGCGGGGCACGGCCTGTTGGCGTCAAGAGCGAGGCGGGCGATGGGGCGTCGGGCTGTGGTTCGCGAGGTGCTCGCTGCGCGCGAGTTCCGCGCGCTCTGGGCCGGCGAGCTGCTGTCGGTCGCCGGTGACCAGGTCGTTCGTGTCGGCCTCGCCGTGCTCGTCTACCGCGAGACGTCCTCCGCCGCGTGGGCCGCGCTGGCCTACGCGCTGACCTTCCTGCCCGCGCTGTTCGGCGGCCTCCTGCTCGGCCGGCTGGCCGACCGCTACCCGGCCCGCGCGCTCATCGCCGTCGGCAACCTCGCGCGCGCGACCGTCGCCGGGCTGCTGGTCCTGCCGCTACCGGTGCCCCTGCTGCTCATGCTCACCTGCGCGCTGGCGCTCGGCGCGGGCCCGGTCCGGGCCGCGCGGCGGGCGCTGCTGCCCGAGCGCCCGGCCGGCCCGAAGTACGCCATCCGGACCTCGGCCACCCTGGCCGCGCAGGTCGCCGGGCTGCTCGCCGGCGGCGCGCTGCTGGTGTTCGTCGACCCGCGGCTGGTGCCGGGGCTCGCCGCCGTGCTGTTCGCGGCCGCCGCGGGTGCCGTACTGCTCGGCATGACGCACCGGCCCGCCGGACGCGACGCCGCGCCGCCGACCCGGGAGGTGGCCGCGCTCGTGTGGCGCGACCGCAGGCTGCGCGTGCTGGTCGCGCTGTCGTGGCTGGGCGGCGTGTTCGTGCTGCCGGCAGCCCTCGCCGCCCCGTATGCCGCCGGCCTCGGCTCCGCCACCGCGGCCGTCGGCCTGTTGATGGCGGCCCTGCCGCTGGGCGGCGCCGTCGGGGCATGGCTCGCCAACCGGGTTCCCGAACGTCGCCGGCCTGCCACGGTCGGCGCGCTCGCGGTGGCCGCGGGCGCGCCGCTCGCGGCATGCCTGCTCGACCCGCCGCTGGCCGTCGTGGTGGTGCTGTGGGGCGTCTCCGGCGCGTGCGCGGTCGGGTACTTGCTGCTCGCCCAGGCGCTGCTCGTGTGCGGAGCTCCCGAGCAGTACCGAGAGGCGATTTCCGGGCTGGCCCGCGCCGGCGCTGTGTCCTCGCTGAGTGTCGCGGTTCTCGGCGCCGGCCTCCTGGCCGACGCGACCAGTCCGGTGTCAGCGGTGGGCGCCGGCGGTATCACCGGCGCCGTGCTCACCGCTGTCGTGGGGATGTCGTGGCTACGCGTCCGCCGTGGACACGCGGCCACCGGTCACAACGGTGTGGTCACCAGTCCCAAGCCTGCATCGTCGCTACCTCCTCCCGTGGGTGATGTGGCTGTTGACGGGGCGAGCTCGCTCACCAGTCCCATGCCTGCATCACTCACACCTCCTTCCACAGAACCTGCTGCCGAGCGCAGCAACGGAACGCGTTTCGGGCACGCCGGTCTCACCAATCCCATGCCTGCATCGCCAGCGCCTCCTTCCGTGGGGTCTGCCGCCGAGCACGGCAGCGAGGGTGCGGATCAGGTAGGTAAATCCCGATCGCACAAGTCAGCATCCCTTTCCACAGATCAGCGGTCCAGGCGCCCGGCCAGGTGGGCGCTGTGGCGGGAGCCGCCGAGACTGCTGGTGCTGATCCTCGTGGTCGAGGTCGTCGCGGCCTCGCTGACCGGCTATCTCGCTGTGCACACCAGGATCACGGCCGCCGATCTCGTGACGCTGGCGGTGCTCGTCGGGCTCGCGCTGTCGATGGGCGAACTGACTCGGCACGTGGAGCGAGTGCGCCGGCGGTTCAACGACACCCCGCACGTGAACCTGACTTCGGTGTGGACGGTCGCCGCGGTACTGGTGCTGCCCGCCGCGCTCCTGCCGGTGCTGATCGGCTCGATGTACGTGCACCTGTTCTGGCGCAGCTGGTACCGGGTGCGCAGCGTGCACGCCTACCGGCTCGTGTTCACGTCCTCCACCGTCATCCTCGCCGCGTACGCCGCGTCGGGGTTGCGTCATCTGCTCGCGCCGCCCGGAGTGGTCCATTGGGACAACCCGGTGGCGATCGTCGCCGTGGTACTCGCCGGACTGGTCTACACCGGCGTGAACTGGGGTCTGGTCGTCATCGCCATCACGCTGCACGAGCGCCGGCTGTCCATGCGCAAGGCGCTCGGCACCGGTCGCGAGGCGGCGCTGGAGTTCGGCACGATCGGCCTCGGCGCGATCACCGGGCTGCTGGTCTCGCTGCACCCCGGCTGGGCGCTGCTGATCGTGCCGGCGCTGCTGGTGCTGCACCGCAGCGTGCTGATGCGCCAGCTCGAGGAGGCCGCGTCGACCGACCAGAAGACGGGCCTGGCGAACGCGACGGCGTGGACGAACATGGCCTCGGCCGAGATCCAGCGTGCGAAGCGGGACGAGACACAGGTCGGCGTGCTGATGGTCGACCTGGACCACTTCAAGCAGGTCAACGACATGCACGGACACCTGGTCGGCGACCGGGTTCTGCTGGCGGTCGCGGGCGCCCTCACCGCGTGCGCGCGCCGCTACGACGTGGTCGGCCGCTGGGGCGGCGAGGAGTTCGTCATGCTGTGCCCCGAGGTGTCGGACGATTCGCTGCGGCAGATCGGCGAGCGCATCTGCGAGCGCGTGCGAGACCTGCGGGTTCCGCTGTCGGAGCCCGGTGATGGCCTCGCCGTGGACGGCCTGTCGGTGTCGGTGGGCATCGCGATCTACCCGGAGTTCGGCCCGGACCTGCAGGACGTCCTGCTGGCCGCCGACGACGCCCTCTTCGTGGCGAAGGACTCCGGCCGCAACCAGGTACAGACCATCATCGCCGCGATCGGCGACCTCAGCGCGCCGCGCGCCCCCAGCCAGGGCTCCTGACGCGACCCGTTGGCCGCGGCTCGGACCCCCCATCCGTGCCGTGCCGACCGGGCTGGCGTGACTGGTCAGGCGCCGGTGGCGGGTCCTGAGAGGGTCAGTCGTCCGGTTTGGCGGCCTGGTGGGCGGCGCGGGCACGGTTGAGCTCGCCGCGGTGGTCCTCGGCCCATTTGGCCAGTGGGAGGAGGGCTCGCAGCAGCGAGCGGCCCATCGGGGTGAGCTGGTACCAGGTGGAGCCGAAGCGGCTCGGGCGGTCGATCTTGATGACGAGGCCGTCGCGCTGCATGCGGTGCAGGGTCTCGGTGAGGACCTTCTGGCGCAGCGGCCGCTCGTGGGTGACCCAGCCGAGCCGCTCCTCGGTGCGGTTGATGTGCTCGAGCAGCTTCGAGTACGTCATGGGGCGCGCGGTCAGCGACGCCAGCACAGCGGTGACCCACTGGCCGGACAGCGCCCCCATCGCCTCATGGATGCCGTGCCGGTACGGCAGGCTCTCTTCGCTCACGACGTTCCCTCGCAGGCTCGGTAACGCCGCTCGCGGTCGCCCTGTGTCTTCTGGTTCGCTCCGCAAGCTTCGCTCACAACGTTCCCCCGCAAGCTCGGTAACGCCGCTCGCGGTCGCCCTGTGTCTTCTGGTTCGCTCCGCAAGCTTCGCTCACAACGTTCCCCCGCAAGCTCGGTAACGCCGCTCGCCGTCGCCCTGTGTCTTCTGGATCGCTCCGCAAGCTTCGCTCACGACATCACCCCCAACCGTCCTCAAGGAACACCAGTGTGCCCGATCCGCGACATTCCGTGTTCGCCTGGTAGCCGTGAAGTCGGTTACTCCGAACGAGTGATTGAGTCGGGGAACGTGCAGGTCGCCGGTCACGCACCGCCGGGTAGCCCGGCTACGCACCTTGCAGTGTGCCGAGGGGATCGGTGTACGAAAAGCGAGCCGCGGCGGATTGGCTGCGGGTCGGGGAGCCGGGGCGACGGTGACACCGATAATCCGAGCCGCGGGTGACCATCCTCGCCCGCGTTGTCGGTGTCACCGTCAACCTGTCCTCCTGTCTCAGGCGGCGGCCAACCATGGCCGGCGGGCGCCAGGCGGTCCGGATGAGGGGTGCCGTCGGGCGGCCCGCCGGCCCCAGGCCGTGCCGGGACACCGCCGGTGATCGCGATGAGGGGGATCACCGGCGGCCCGGGCCCGCTCGGCTACTCGCCGGTCTTCTTCGAGTGGAGGGTCCCGTCTTGGGCTTGCTGGTCTGGGGCTGGGTGGGGTTGGGCGCCGGGTCAGGCATGTGCGTCCTTTGCGAGTCGCAGCGATCGGTCACTGGGCGTATCCGAACGCGGTGACCGACAGTTGGCGACTCGGCGCGAAATCAGGCACTTGTGCCTCACCCACCGGGACCTTCGGCACGGCTACCGCGAGAGACCGGCGGCGACCTTCTCCGCGATGAGCTCGAACGAGCGGACTCGGTCGGCGATGTCGTAGACCATCGTGGTCAGCATCAGTTCGTTGGCCCCCGTGCGGGACAGCAGCGACTGCAGCTGCTCGCGGACCGTCTCCGGGGAGCCGACCGCCTGGTCGCGGAAGCGGTCCTCCGCGAACGCTCGCTCCTGGTCGGTGAACGGGTACGCCGCCGCCTCCTCCGGCGGGATCAGCGGCTCCGGCCGGCCCTGCCGCAGCCGAAGGAACGACAGCGACGCCGGCCCCGCCAGTAGGCGCGCCTGCTCGTCCGTGTCCGCGCAGATGGCGTTCACCGCGACCTTCGCGTACGGCTCCGTCAGCCACCGGGACGGGCGGAACGCCGCGCGGTACATCTCCAGCGCCGGCACGGTGTTCGCCGAGCTGAAGTGGTGCGCGAACGAGAACGGCAGGCCCAGCACGCCGGCCAGCCGGGCCGAGAAGTCGCTCGACCCGAGCAGCCAGATCGCCGGCTCGTCACCGCGCCCCGGCACCGCCACGATCGGCGCCGAGTCGCCCGTGAAGTAGCCGATCAGGTCGGCCAGCTCGGCCGGGAAGTTCTCCGCCGAGAGCCCCGCCATCGTCCGGCGCAGGGCCAGCGCGGTGCGGCCGTCGGTGCCCGGCGCGCGGCCGATGCCCAGGTCGATCCGGCCCGGGTGCAGCGCCTCGAGCGTGCCGAACTGCTCCGCCACCACCAGCGGCGCGTGGTTGGGCAACATGACCCCGCCCGAGCCGACCCGGATCGTCGACGTCGCGGCGGCCAGGTGGGCGATCAGCACCGCCGGCGCGGAGCTCCCGATGGACGGCATGTTGTGGTGCTCGGCCACCCAGAACCGCCGGTAGCCCAGCTCCTCCACGCGGCGGGCCAGGGTGGTGGTCGCTCGCAGCGCATCCGCGGCGGAGGCGTCGCGGGCCAGCGGGGCGAGGTCGAGCACGGAGAGCGGCACATCGATCACACCCGGGGCAACCGCCGTCGGCAGCGCTTTTGTTCCCGGCCGGCCGCGGAGTCCGTTGCTCCTTGACGGCCGGAATGCGCTGGTTGGCCGTCGCCGGCCCGGTGGATCAACGGCTAACGTCTGCGCGCAGCCGTATCACTGGAGGACACATGTCAGTCCGTCGCGCCGCGGTGGCGCTCCTGGTTCCGCTCGTCGTCGCCGGGCTGGCCACGACCCCGGCGGCCGCCGCCCCCGACCGCGGGGCGCAGGCGCTGCACTCGGTGCGCGGGCCGGTCACCGACGAGAACTTCTACTTCGTCATGGCCGACCGGTTCGCCAACGGCGACACCGGCAACGACCTCGGCGGGCTGCCCGCCGACCCGCTCGTGTCGGGCTTCGACCCGACGAAGAAAGGCTTCTACAACGGCGGCGACCTGAAGGGGCTGCGCGGCAAGCTCGACTACATCCAGGACCTGGGCACCACGTCGATCTGGCTCACCCCGAGCTTCAAGAACAAGGCGGTGCAGCTGGAGGACGGCCCGAGCGCCGGTTACCACGGCTACTGGATCACCGACTTCACCCAGATCGACCCGCACCTGGGCAGCAACGCCGACCTCGCCGCGCTGGTCGACGACGCGCACGGGCGCGGCATGAAGGTCTACTTCGACATCATCACCAACCACACCGCCGACGTCATCGGCTACGAGGAGGGCGCGCGCAAGGCGTACACGACCAAGGACGTCTCGCCCTACCGGACCGCGTCGGGCCAGGTGTTCGACGACCGCGACTTCGCGGGCGGCGACAACTTCCCCGCGCTCGACCCGGCGTCCTCGTTCCCCTACACGCCGGTGCTGGACCCGGCCGAGCAGAACCTGAAGGTGCCGGCCTGGCTCAACGACACGACGCTGTACCACAACCGCGGCGACACGACGTTCGTCGGCGAGGACTCGCAGTACGGTGACTTCTTCGGCCTCGACGACCTGTTCACCGAGAACCCGCGGGTCGTCGACGGCATGGCCGACATCTACGAGCGCTGGATCGCCGACTTCGGCGTGGACGGCTTCCGCATCGACACGATGAAGCACGTCGACGACGCGTTCTGGCAGAAGTTCGGGCCGCGGGTGCTGAAGTTCGCCCGCGAGCACGGCAAGAGCGAGTTCTTCATGTTCGGCGAGGTCTTCGACACGACCAAGAGCTACACGTCGCACTTCACCACCACCGACCGGATGCAGTCGGTGCTGGACTTCCCGTTCCAGGCGGCGGCCCGGCAGTTCGCGTCACGCGGCGGGGCGACCGGTGACCTGGCGACGTTCTTCGCCGACGACGACTGGTACACCGACGCCGACTCCAACGTCTACGAGCTGCCGACCTTCCTCGGCAACCACGACATGGGCCGGTTCGGCGGGTTCGTGACCGCGGACAACCCGGGCGCGGGCGACGCGGAGTGGGTGTCGCGGGACCGGCTCGGCCACGAGCTGATGTACTTCTCGCGCGGCAACCCGGTGATCTACTACGGCGACGAGCAGGGCTTCACCGGACCCGGCGGCGACCAGGACGCGCGGCAGACGCTGTTCGCGTCGCGGGTGCCGGAGTACCTGGACGACGACCTGCTCGGCACCTCGTCGACGCACGCGACCGACAACTTCGACGGCGACCACCCGCTGTACCGGGCGATCGGCGACCTCGCGTCGGCGACCCGCGCACACCCCGCGCTGCGCGACGGGACCCAGCAGAGCCGACTGTCCTCTTCGGACGACGGCGTGTACGCGTTCTCCCGGATCGACCGGTCGGACCAGCGCGAGTACGTGGTGGCGCTGAACAACAGCGAGGCACCGGCGACCGCGGCGGTCCCGACGTACACGAGCAAGCGGGCCTACAGCCGGGTGTACGGCTCGGGCGCCAACCAGCTCTCCTCCGGCTCGGACGGGAAGCTCTCGGTCACCGTGCCCGCACTGTCCACTGTGGTCTACGCGCTGGACGGCCGGATCCCGCGCTCGAACGCCGCGCCGCGGATCTCGCTGGGGCTGCCGAAGCCGGCCGCCGCGTCGCGGGGCCGGATGGAGGTCACCGCGTCGGTGAACGGCTCGTCGCTGTACGAGGTGACGTTCGAGGCACGGGTGGGCGGCGGCCGCTGGCAGCCGGTCGGCACCGACGACAACGCGCCGTACCGGGTGTTCCACGACGTTTCATCGCTCGCGCCGGGCACGCCGGTGGAGTACCGCGCGGTCGTGCTGGACAACGCCGGGCACACCCGGTCCGCGAGCCCGGTCGAGACCCGGGCGCCGCACGCGAAGCTGACCATCGAGACACCTACGCAGGGTGGCGGCGTGCGCGGGACGGTCGAGGTGCGCGCGGTGGCCGACCCGGAGAAGCCGACGCACGCGGTGGCCTTCCAGCGCCGCGTCGCCGGCGGCCCGTGGACGACGATCGGCACCGACCGCACGTCCCCGGCGTACACGGTGTTCGACGACCTCACCCCGCTCGACCTGGAGCCGGGGGCGGCCGTGGAGTACCGGGCGACGCTGCTGGGCGGGGCGGTGAGCGAGACGCGCACAGTCCGCTACGCCGGCCCGCCGCTGGAGATGGCGACGTTGCGCTACCAACGCCCGGCCGGCGACTACGGCGAGTGGGGCCTGCACATGTGGGGCGACGCGGTCGACCCGGACGTGCTGGCGCAGATCGCGTGGGAGCGGCCGTGGCAGCGGGCCCGGGTGGAGGACGGCTGGGCGGTGTACGAGATCCCGCTGGTGGACGACACCAAGCCGGTGAACTTCATCATGCACCTGCCTTCCGGCGACACGGTCCCGGACAGCCGCGAGCCGGGGGGCGACCGCTCGTTCCTGCCGATCAACTCCCCGGAGGTGTGGATCAAGCAGGGCGACCCGACCGTCTACACCGCGGAACCGGGCGCCTGACGGCCCGTCCCGCCGCGGCGGCTAGGTTGGCCGCCGTGGCGGGAAAGGGAACGCCGGCGACCGTGTTGCTGGTCAAGCAGAAGGTGCCGCACCAGGTGCACGAGTACGCACACGATCCGCGGGCGGCGTCGTACGGGACGGAGGCCGGCGAGGCCCTCGGGCTGCCGGCCGAACGGGTGTTCAAGACGCTTGTGGCCGAGGTCGACGGTGCGCTGACAGTCGGCGTCGTGCCGGTCGGCGGGCAGCTCGACCTCAAGGCGCTCGCCGCGGCCGCGGGCGGGAAGAAGGCCAAGATGGCCGAGGTCACCGCAGCGGAGCGGGCCACCGGGTACGTCGCGGGCGGGATCTCGCCGCTCGGGCACCGCAAACGCTTGCCGGTCGTCGTCGACAGCTCGGCGACCGCCTTCGAGACGATCTACTGCAGCGGCGGGCGGCGCGGGCTGGAGATCGAGCTGGCCCCGGCCGAGCTCGTCCGCCTCGCCGGCGCCACCGTCGCCCCCATCGCCGGCCCCTGAGCAGCCGGGACCGGGCGGCACGCATCGAGCCACCCATCCGGGGTACAGCCGACTCCGAAGAGACCTACGGGAACAGTCGGGGTGGATGAGGATCAGCGAATGCGATGCGTGGTGTTCGGGGCGACGGGTTACCTCGGCGGCCGGCTGGTGCCCGAGCTGCTCGACGCGGGCCATCGGGTCCGGGCGGTCGCCCGCGACCCCGGCAAGCTCGACGAGGTGCCCTGGCGTGAGCGGGTCGAGGTCGTCAAGGGCGACGTCACCGACGCGGAGAGCGTCGCGCGGGCCCTGGACGGGCAGGAGGTCGTCTACTACCTCGTCCACTCGCTGCAACAGCGGGACTTCGTCGACCTCGACCGGCGGGCCGCGCAGACGGTCGCGACGGCAGCGGCGGGTGCGGGCGGGGTCGAGCGGATCGTCTACCTCGGCGGGATCGCCCCGGAGGGCCAGGAGCTGTCCCCGCACCTGCGCTCCCGCAAGGAGGTCGGCGAGATCTTCCTCGGCTCCGGCGTGCCGACCGTCGTGCTGAACGCGGCGATCATCATCGGCTCCGGGTCCGCCAGCTTCGAGATGCTGCGCTACCTGACCGAGCGCCTGCCCGCGATGGTCACGCCGCGCTGGGTGCACAACCGGATCCAGCCCATCGCCGTGCGGGACGTCCTGCACTACCTCGTGCACGCCGCGACTGTCGACAAGACGGTCGACCAGGCCTTCGACATCGGCGGCCCGGACGTGCTCACCTACCTCGACATGATGCGGCGCTACGCCGTCGTCGCCGGGCTGCCGCGGCGGGTCGTCGTGCCGGTGCCCGTGCTGACGCCGTGGCTGTCCGCGCAGTGGGTCAACCTGGTGACTCCCGTACCGCGCGGCATCGCGATCCCGCTGATCGAGTCGCTCGTGCACGAGGTCGTCGCCCGCGACCGGGACGTCACCGCGCACATCGCCGACCCGGCCGACGGGCTGACCCACTACGAGCACGCCATCGAGCTGGCCCTCGATCGCATCCGCGACGCCGACGTGCCAACCCGCTGGTCGGACGCGAGCAACCCGTCCGACCCGCTGCCCACCGACCCCGACTGGTCCGGCGGCAGCGTCTACACCGACGTGCGCGAGCGGCACACGGCCGCCGATCCGGCCAAGCTCTGGGAGGTCATCGAGTCCATCGGCGGCGAGCACGGTTGGTACTCCTTCCCGCTCGCCTGGTCGGTTCGCGGCTGGATCGACCGGATGGCCGGCGGCGCCGGGCTGCGTCGCGGCCGCCGCGACCCGCGCCGGCTGCACACCGGGGAGGCGCTGGACTGGTGGCGCGTGGAACGCCTGGAGCGCCCACACATGCTGCGGCTGCGCGCCGAGATGCGCCTGCCCGGCCGGGCCTGGCTGGAGCTGTCCGCCACACCGTCCACACCGGACGGAACCGGCTCGACCTACCGGCAGCGCGCGGTCTTCGAGCCGCACGGCCTCGCCGGGCACCTGTACTGGAAGTCCATCGCCCCGTTCCACGACGTCATCTTCGGCGGCATGGCCCGCAACATCACGGGCACCGCCGAGCACCAGGAGGTCTCCGCATGACATGGCTCCCCCGCGCACTCGGCGTGGCCACCGCGGCCTACGGCGCCGCGGTCACCGCGAAGCCCGTGCTGCTGCTCAAGCCGGCCGGCATGCTCCGCGACGGCGGGCCCGAGCCGGAGCAGGAGGCGTTCGTGCGCACACTCGGCGTCCGCGACCTCGCGTCCGGGCTCGCGATGGCGTTCGCCCCCAGCCGCAAGGCGCTGCGCACCGCGATCGCCGTGCGGGTCACCTCGGATCTCGGCGACATGGTCGTGCTCGGGCAGGCGCTGCGGGACCGGCCGGAGCGGGGCAAGGTCATCGCGATCGCCGGCGGCTGGGGTGCGTTGTGCGCGCTGTCGGCGCTCATGGTCCGGAAGAAGTGACCACCGCGATCGCCCTGTTCACCCGCGATCTGCGGGTGCGCGACAACCCGGTGCTGGCCGCCGCGGCTCGCGGAGCCGACCACGTCGTGCCCGTGTTCGTGCGGGACCCGCGGGTCGGCGAGGGCTTCGCGGCGGGGCGCCGGCGGTTCCTCGACGAGTGCCTCGCCGACCTGGACACCTCGCTGCGCGGGCTCGGCGGCCGGCTGGTCGTGCGCGAGGGCGACCCGGTCGCCGAGGTGTGCCGGCTGGCCGGCGAGGTCGACGCCGAGCGGGTGCACATCGCCGGTGACGTGTCGGCCTTCGCCCGCCGGCGGGAGCGGGCCCTCGACGACGCGCTCGGCCGGCGCGGTCTCGCCGTCCACGACGACGTGCACACGGTCGTCCCGCCGGGCGCGGTGCTGCCG
>NZ_JBOHGA010000144.1:0-16225 GCF_050699915.1 Actinophytocola sp. | reverse complement strand
GCCGCGGCGCCCGGCCGGTCTCGTCGCCGCGGCGTGCCGGCGGCGTGGTGACCGCGACGGTCGGCGGCTTCGGCGACGTGACGCACACGTTCGTGCAGCGCGACTCCGGAGTGGACGGCTGGGCGCTGCCCGACATGGTCCCGGTCGGCCCGCGCTACCCGGAGACGGGCGGGCTGACCGATGTGGACCACTTCGCGGTGTGTGTCGAGTCCGGACAGCTCGACGCGACGGTCGAGTTCTACGAGCGGGTGCTCGGGTTCGACCTGATCTTCGCCGAGCAGGTCGTGATCGGCGCGCAGGCGATGACCACCAAGGTCGTCGAGAGCACCTCCCGCGCGGTCACGCTGACGATCATCGAGCCGGACGTGTCCCGGGTCGCCGGCCACATCGACGAGTTCCTGGCCGACCACGGCGGACCCGGCGTCCAGCACATCGCGTTCACCGTGGACGACATCGTGGCCGCGGTGGAGTCGCTGTCCGCGCGCGGCATCGGGTTCCTCGCCACCCCGGCGACCTACTACGCGATGCTGCCCGAGCGGGTCCGGCTGGCCCGGTACACAGTGGACGAGCTGCGCAGCCACCACATCCTGGTCGACCAGGACCACGACGGCCAGCTGTACCAGATCTTCACCGAGTCGGTGCACCCGCGGAACACCATCTTCATGGAGGTCATCGAGCGGCTCGGTGCCCGGTCGTTCGGCAGCGGCAACATCAAGGCGCTGTACCAGGCCGTCGAGGCACAGCGGCACCGCGACGACGCGGCCGCGGCCTGAGCCCGGCCCGATCAGCAGGAGGCGACACCGATGACCGACGACCGGGAGACCGAGCTTCCCCTGTCCTACAACCAGGAGTTCCTCTGCCTGTTCGACCAGGGGAACGACGCCGGCCCGTTCGGGCCTCGCTACAACATCGTGCACGCCAGCCGCGTCTACGGCGGCATCGACGTCGAGACGCTGCGGCTGGCGCTGGACGACCTCGTGGTGCGGCACGAGGTGCTGCGCACGACCGTCGTCCGCGACGGCGAGGTGAAGCGCCAGCGGATCCACGCGCCGAGCTCGCCCACGCTGATCGTGCGGGACCTGGCCGACCCCGGCGCGGAGAGCCGCGACGTGGCCGCGGAGCGGTTCGTCATCGACATCGACGCCAGCGGCCACAGCGTCACCACGCTGCCGCACCTGCACGCCTACCTCGGCCGGTTCGACGACCAGGAGGCCGTGCTCGCGCTCGTCGTGCACCACACCGCGACCGACGGCTGGTCGATGCAGGTCCTGATGCGCGACCTGGCCGTCTGCTACGCGCGCCGCCGCGGCCACGAGGTCGCGCAGGAGCCCGCGTCGCAGTACCGGGAGTTCACCACCTGGCAGGCGGAGAACCTGGCCGACGAGTTCGCCGACGAGGCGCGCGAGTACTGGCAGGACAAGCTCGACGGTGCCGGCGTGCTCGCTGTGCCCACCGACCACCCGCGGTCGGCCGGGCTGCCGAAGAACACCGCCATCCACCGGTTCCTGATCCCGGCCGAGGTCGGGGCGGCCGCTGTGGAGCTGTCCCGCGCGCAGCGCAGCTCGCCGTTCATGGTGCTGCTGGCCGCGTTCAACGTGCTGATGCGCGAGCTCACCGGCGCCGAGGACGCGGTGGTGCCGGTGATCACCTCCGGCCGCCCGCACGACGAGTTCAACGACACCGTGGGCCCGATCTTCAACTTCGTGCCGTTCCGCACCGACCTGTCCGGCGCCACCACCTTCCGCGAGGTGCTCGCGGCGACCCGGGCCACCTGCATCGAGGCGTACTCCTACGAGATCCCCTTCCTGCAGATCGCGGAGCAGGCGCCGGCGTTGATGGGACCGGTGATGCAGGACACCGCGGCCGCGGTCGCGATCCAGGTCGTGCAGTTCCCGACCGTGCTGGACCGGGAGAAGGTCGGCGACCTGGAGTACACCGAGATCCGCCGCCGGCTGGTCTCCCAACCGTCCGGTGAGGACATTCCGGACGGCGCGCTGTTCACTCTGGACATCGACCCGGCGGGCGAGTTCGTCGGCCGCCTCGGGTTCAACACCAACATCTACGACGAGGCCACCATGGTCGACCTCGTCGCGCGCTTCGAGCGGGTGCTGCGCCGGGCGGTCACCGAACCCGACGCGCCACTGTAGACAGGAGCGGTGCAGCCATGTCAGTGGCTTCGATCATCCCCGGCCCCGGCCTGCCGCTCCCACCGGAGCCCGGCCTCACGCCGGCCGAGGTCGTCGCGCGCGCCGAGGCCATCGCGCCGACCCTGGTGGCGCGGCAGGCCGAGACCGAGCGGCGCAGCTACTACGCCGAGGACACCCATCGGGCCTTCACCGACGCCGGCTTCTACCGGATCCTCGTGCCGCGCCGCTACGGCGGCTACGAGTTCGGCGCGGAGACGTTCGTGCGGGTCACCATGGCGCTGGCCCGCGGCTGCCCGTCCACGGCATGGATGTACTGCTTCGGCGCGTCGCACGCGGTCGTGGTGGCCACGCTGTTCGACGAGGCGGCGCAGGCGGAGCTGTTCGCCGGCGGCGACTTCATCTGTCCCGCGACCGTGGGCCCGGCGGGCACGGCCGAGCGTGCGGCGGACGGGACGTGGGTGGTCGACGGCACCTGGGCGTACTGCTCGGGTGCGCCGTACGCCACCCACTTCCTCGGCCACACGCTGGTCTCGGCCGGCGAGGGGCAGCCGCCGGCGCCGATGATGTTCGTGGTCCCGCGCGAGGGGTGGCGCCGCCTCGACGACTGGGGCAAGTCGCTCGGTCTGCGGGGCAGCGGCTCGCACAGCATCGTCGTCGAGCGGGCGCGGATTCCCGACCGCTACACGCTGCCGACGCACATGAGTCAGTACACGGTCGGCGCGGACACGCCCGGCCATGTGCTGCACGCCAACCCCGAGTACGCCGCGGGGCCGCTGGGCTTCATGTTCTTCGAGGTGGCCGCGCTGGCGGTCGGCATGGCCACCGGCGCGCTGGACGCCTACACCGAGCTGATGACCTCGCGCACGACGCTGTTCCCGCCGATCGTGGGCCGGGCCGACGATCCGGACTACCAGGACTGGTACGGCGAGGCGGCGGGCCGGATCGCCACCGCGGAGGCGGCGCTGCTGGGCGCGGTGGCGCGCTGGGAGGCGCTCTGTGCGCGCGGGCCGGCCGGATACTCCGCCGAGGAGGACGTCCGGATCGCCACGATCTGCCGCGAGGTGGTGCGCCTGTGCTGGGGCGCGGTGGCCGACCAGCTGTTCCCGACCGCCGGTTCGAGCGCGGTGCGCGAGGGCGAGCGGATCGAGCGGGTGTGGCGGGACCTGTCCATGGTGCACAGTCACGCCGGCATCGCGGTGTTCCTGAACAAGCTGGCCAACCGGGCGCTGACGCAGGCGAAGTTCGCCGCCTAGTTCGCATCCAGGCCGTAGCGGGCGATGACGTCTGGCAACCAGTCCGGCGTCTCGAAGAGCAGCCCGTAGCGGTCGGCGAGCGCTGCCGCCTCGTCGGCGTCTGGCGGGCCGGCGGCGACCATCTCGCACACCTCTCGGAAGAAATGTTCGAAGCCGGCCGGGGTGATGATCTCGATCATCCGGGCCGGCACGTCGCTCGCGTTCCACATGGCGTGCAGCTCGCCGCGCGGCTTCACCAGGTAGCCGCCGGGGCCGAGCACGACCTCGCGGTCTCCCGAGCGGAACCCGATCTCGCCCTCGGTGACGATCGAGTACTCGTCCTCGCGCGTGTGCAGGTGCGGCGACACCAGCGCACCGACCGCGAACGGGTGCTCGACCACGGACATGGCACCGCCCGTCTGGTGGCCCCACAGCTTGAAGTCCACGCCGAAGCCGCCGAGGCGCTCCGAACGGCCTTCGCCGGGGCGCACCACGGTCAGGGGCGGGGGATCGGTCGCTGTCACCTGGCTCGCCTGCCTTCACGGTCGATGGACACGGCCGCGGTGAGTATCGCCGATCCGGGCCGGTGTACAGCCGTCCAGCGGGGAGCGCTCAGCCGTTGAGCAGGTTGGCCCGGTGCTGGCGCAGGTCATCGAAGGAGGACAGGTCCGGGACGGTCCAGCCGTCGAGGTCGTACTCGGCCAGGCACTCGTCCACGAACGCCTTGTAGTCGTCGAGCTGGCCGCTGGCGATCTGCCCGTACAGCAGCTCCACCCGGGTGTTCTCGTGGCTGCCGGCGTAGTTGCGCTCGTAGAGCTCGTGCCGGCCGCCGAACTCGGTGCCGACCGCGTCCCACAGCAGCTTCATCACCTTGGTTCGCTCCACCGCGTCGATCCCGCCCGAGCCGCGCACGTACCGGTCCAGGTAGGGCCGGATCTCCGGGTTGGCGAAGTCCTCCGCGCTGGAGTTGACGTAGATCAGCCCGCTGGCCACGTCCTGCAGCACGATCTCGCGGATGCGCGGGTAGCCGAACTGCATGAACCACCGGTAGGCCATGCCGTACTCGGGGTTGGGCAGCAGCGCGCCGTCGTGCCACTCCACCGGGTTGCGCACCGACGCGTCCGACAGCGCCCAGAACAGGTTCCGCCACGCGAGCACCTCGCCGAGCCGGGTCTGCACGCCGCGGAAGTCCTCGGTTCCGGTGATCTCGAGCGCCTTGGCCAGCAGGCCGGCGATGAACTCCAGCTTGACGGCCAACCTGGTGCAGCCGTGGAAGGTGAACCGCTGGACGAACCCGGACTCGCCGGTGAAGCTCTGCACCTTGCCGACGTCGCCGTAGATGAAGACGTTCTCCCAGGGGATGAGCACCTTGTCCAGCACCAGGATCGTGTCGTTCTCGTCCAACCGGGACGACAGCGGGTAGTCGAACGGGCTGCCCATCACCGCGGCGGTGGCGGAGTAGGACGGTCGGCAGATCAGCTTCATGCCCGGCGCGTCCATCGGCACCGTGGCCACCAAGGCGAACTCGCGCTTCTTGATCGGCAGACCGTAGTGCGCGATGAAGTTGTAGTGGGTCAGCGCCGAGCCGGTCGCCACCACCTTCGCTCCGCTGACCACCACGCCGGCGTCGGTCTCCTTCTCCACGTGGATGAAGACGTCCGACACCTCGTCCGGGGCCTTCTTCCGGTCGACCGGCGGGTGCACGATCGCGTGGTTCCAGTACAGGACCTTCTCCTGGGACTCCTTGTACCAGCGCCGGGCGTTGTCCGCGAAGGGCGCGTAGAAGTCCGCGTTGGCGCCGAGCGTGCCGAGGAAGGACGCCTTGTAGTCGGGGCTTCGACCCATCCAGCCGTAGCTCAGCCGCGCCCACGCCGCGATCGCCCGCTGGTCGCCGATCAGGTCCTCGACGCTGCGCGGCGTGGTGAAGAACGGGTGGGTGTAGCCGCCCGAGCCGGTGTCGGTCGGCCGGGTGAGCACGTCGCGGTTGGCGGGGTCGTGCAGCGCGTCGTAGAGGCGGGCGGTCATCCGCACGGGGTTGCGGAACGCGGGGTGCTCGGTGACGTTCTTGACCCGCTCGCCGTAGAGGTAGATCTCCCGGCCGTCCCGCAGGCTCTCGACGTACTCGTCACCGGTCAGCGGGCGGGTCTGCTCGGCCATCGGAATCCCCTCGCCGTGCGGCTGCTGGACCTCCATGCTCGCCCCGCCGGGCGGCGGCGGCATCTGGTTCCGTGCTCAGTCCCAGAGGGGCTTGTCGGTCTCCAGCAACGTCTTCAGCCCGTCGAGGATCTCCCGCCAGCCGCCGCCCTGGCCGGTGATCTCGCCGGCGACCTGGGCGGCCAGCCGCGGGTTCCCGGTCAGTTCGTGGGTCACGGTCAGCAGGCAAACCGAGCCCTCGACCTCGGTGATCTCCCAGGTGAGCCGGGTGGGTGCCGCGGCCATCTCCTCGTCGAACAGCGCCCGCCAGGTCTGCACCAGGCGGTGCGGCGCCTCCACCTCGAGCACCTCGCCGTCGGTGAGCAGCATGTCGCCCTGGCCGGCGAGCCCGCGGCCCTCGTACCGTCCGCCCGGGCGGAGGTCGTAGTTCGCGCGGGAGCCGTAGAAGTAGTGCACCGTGCGCTCGGGGTCGACGATCGCGTGCCAGATCTCCGCCGCGGTCGCCCGCACGTAGACGCGGTGCACCTGGCGGTCCCGTTCGGAATCGGGCATGTCGGTCCTCTTCGCTCGCGCGGGTCGCCGCGCTGATCACGGTGGCCGGCGGTAACCATGCGCTCTCCGGCCGCGATCGGACAACTCCCGGCGTGCGCTCTTCGCCGCCCCGCCCGGCAGAGCGCATCGGGGAAGAAGATCCGCTCGGCGCCCGGTGCGAGGATCGCTTGCGGGGGCGCGTCTTCCGCGACCATCACCGTACTCAGTGGACTCGACAGGATTGGGGTCGGCATGTTGAACCGGCGACGATTACTCGTGCTCGGCGGCACCCTGGGTGGCGCGACCATGCTGTCCGGCACCGCGGCCCTGGCGTCGGCCATGCGCGACGCGCCTACCGTGGACAGCGCCTACGACACTGCCCACGACCTGGCACACGGCGTGACCCATCCGGACACCGTCCGCACCGCGCGCGGCGGCCGGGTCATACCCGACCAGTTCGCCGTGCGGATGCCGGTGCCCCGCGAGCTGCGCCCGGTCCGGCGCGGGCCGCGCGGTGACGTCTACCGGGTCGACATCCAGCCGGGAACCGCCGAGCTGGTGCCGGGCCTGCGGACCCCGGTGCTCACCTACGGCGGCGACCTGCTCGGCCCGACCATCCGGGCCACAGCGGGCCGGCCGGTGGAGGTCACCTTCGGCAACCGGCTCGGCGAGTCGGCGAACGTGCACCTGCACGGCGGGCACGTCTCGCAGGACCACGACGGCCACCCGCTGGACGTGCTCGCCCCGGGAACCTCCCGCCGCTACACCTACCCGAACGGCCAGCGCGGCGCGACGCTCTGGTACCACGACCACACCCACCACCTCGAGGCCGAGCACGTCTACCGCGGCCTGCACGGCTTCTACCTCATCGAGGACGCGGCCGAGGTCGGCCTCGGGCTGCCGTCGGGCGCGTACGACGTGCCGATCATGCTGCGCGACGCGGAGATCGACAGCACCGGCGCGCTGGTGTTCGGCGACCCGGCGAACCGCACGGTGATCCTGGCCAACGGCCGGCCGACCCCGTACTTCCCCGTCGAGGCGCGGAAGTACCGGCTGCGCCTGCTCAACGCCGCCACCCACCGGCTGTTCCGACTCCGGGTGGGCGAGCTGCCGATGACCCAGATCGCCTCCGACGGCGGGCTGCTGCCGACCCCGGTGAACCAGACCGAGCTGGCGATCTCGCCGGCCGAGCGGGTCGAGATCGTCGTCGACTTCAGCCGGGCGCCGGCCGGCAGCCAGGTCGTGCTGACCGACGCCGAGGCCGGGCCGGTCATGCGGTTCGACGTCCGTCCATCGTCGCGTGTGGACCGCAGCCGGGTGCCGCGGCGGTTGCGGGCGCTGCCGTCGATGCCGCGCGCGACGGTCACCCGCGACTTCGAGCTGCGGTTCGACATGTCCACCACCGGCGGCGACCCGCTTGCCGTGATCAACGGGAAGATCTACGACCCGTACCGGGTGGACACCCGGATCCAGCACGGCGCGACGGAGATCTGGAACATCCGCAACGCCGACACCGAGTACGGCATCCCGCACTCGTTCCACCTGCACATGGTGATGTTCCGCGTCCTCGACCGCAACGGCGGTCCGGCGCTGCCGGGCGAGCACGGGCTCAAGGACACGATCTACATCCCGCCCGGCGAGACCGCGCGGGTGGCGGCGACGTTCACCGGGTTCACCGGCCGGTACGCCTACCACTGCCACATGATGGAGCACTCGCTGCTGGGCATGATGGCGCAGATGGAGATCGTGCGCTGACGCCCCGCTGAGGGGTCGTGGTCGCCGGGAGCGCGCCTCCTCGCTCCCGGCGACCGGTCACGCGGCGAGCTCGGTCGGGGTGGTCAGCCCCGCCAGGTACTCGATCACGTCGGTGGCCGCCGGCAGCGCGGCGAGCTCTGCGGACACCGCCGCGGCCGCCCGCCGGTAGCCGGGCACCTCCAGCAGCCGCACGCAGGCCCGGGCGACCGCGTCCGGGGTGATCTCCCCGGCGTGCAGCCGAACTCCCGCACCGGCCCGGACCACCGCGTCCGCGTTGTCGAACTGGTCGTCGAACTGGGGGAGCAGCAGCTGCGGGCAGCCGGCGCCGACCCCGGTGAGCGCGGTGCCCTGGCCGCCGTGGTTGATCGACACGTCGCACGCGGCGAGCACGTGGGACAGCGGCAGCCGCCCGGCGAAGCGGACCGCGTCCGGCAGCGCCGGCCAGGTCGCGGCCACCTTGTCGTCGACCGCCACGAGCAGCTCGCAGCCGAGGCCGGCCAGCCGGTCCAGCAGCGGCAGCACGATGTCGGCCACGCCGTCTGGGCCAAGGTGCGGCAGGACGGTGCCGAGGGTGAGGCAGACCCGTGGTCGGTCGCCGGGGCGCAGCAGCCAGTCCGGCACCAGGGCGTCGCCGTTGTAGGGGACGTGGCGCATGGTCAGGTGACCGGCCGCGTGCGGCAGCCGCATGCTCGGCGGCCACGGGTCGAGCACCGCGTCCGGCGCGGGCGGGCCGGTCAGGCCGAGCGGGGCGAGGTCTGCGGCGAGCACCTCGGCCACCGCGGGCAGGTACTCCACCAGCGGCGCGACGCCCCAGTGCAGCTCGACCCGGGGGATGTCCCGCGCCACGGCGGCGACCGGCGCGGCGAACTCGGCCCGCTCGCTGATGACCAGGTCCGGCCGCCACGAGTCCATAATGGACCGCATGCCGGGCAGGTTCCGCCGGGCGATCCCGCCGAACGCCAAGCCGTGCGCGTAGCGCTGGGCCGTGCTGCGGTGCGCGCTGCCACGCTCGCCGATCGGGTCGACCACGCCCGCCGCCGCGAGGTCGCCCACGCCCGCCGCGGGCCCGCACGCGGTCGCCGGTAGGCCGGCCCGCAGCACGGTGGGGACGAAGTTCTCCGAGGTGGCGACCAGCACGTCGTGGCCGAGCGCGCGGTAGGCCCAGGCCAGCGGCACCAACGGGAACAGATGCCCGGGCAGGGCGACGCACGTGAACAGGACTCGCACGGGTACCCCCCAGTGGTGGTTCGACCGACCACTCGATTGTTCAGCCGGACCGGCCGCGCCCCGTTATCCCTGTATGCCGTTCCGCGCCACATCGGCGCCCTCGAAGGATTCTCGACCCGTTCTCGAGCGCTACCGGACGGGGAGTCGCGTTCGCGGATGTGCACGCCGAGGTCCATCGTGGACGATGTCCCACGTGTCCCACGTGGCGGGAGCCGGGCGACCGGTCGAGCGGTGGATGGGTAACGTCGCCCCGGGAGGTGGGCAGTGCGGGTCGGCCGGTTCGAGGTGGTCCGCTGCGCCGCGCTGTTCGCCCTGCTCGGCCTGTTCCAGTCGACGCTCGGCCCGCTGATCCCGATCATCCGCGACGACCACGGCCTGCCCGGCGCCACCGCCGGACTCATGGTCAGCGGCTTCTACGCGGGATCGATGGCGAGTATCGCCGTGGGTGGGACGTTGTCCGAGCGGTGGGCGCGCCGCTACCTCGTCCTGGTGCCGGGCGCGCTGGTCCTGGTCGGGGGCGCCGGGCTCGCCGTGCGGGGGCCGTGGCCGCTCCCGCTGGCGGCGGCGGTCGTGGCCGGGCTCGGCTTCGGCGGGCTCGTCCTGGTCGTCAACACGGCGATGGCGAGCCAGCCCGGCCGGCGCGGCGTCTCGCTCGCGAACCTCGTCAACGGCGCGTTCTCGCTCGGCTCGGTGGCCGGGCCGGCGCTGGTCGGCCTCACCCGCGACACCGGGTACTCCGTCCTCTTCGTCGGGCTCGCGGTGGCCGTCGTCGTCACGCTGCCCCACCGGGGGCTGGGCGGCGCGGCGGCCCGGCGAGAGCAGGACAAGGCGCCCGCCGGGCGGGTGAACGCCGTGCTGCTGCTGTTCTGTGCCCTGCTGTGCTGCTATGCCGGCCTGGAGACCGGGCTGTCCAGCTGGGAGACCGTGCACCTGGAGGCGCACGGCTACAGCCCGGCCGCCGCGTCCGCGCTCACCTCGTTGTTCTGGCTGGGCATGGCCGTGACCCGGCTGCTGACGCCCGTGCTCGCCGCCGGGCTGTCGGCCTCCGCGATCATCATCGGCGCGCTGGCCGCGTCGTTCGTGGCGCTGGCGCTGATCGCCGTGCCGGGCATCGCCCCGGTCGGTTACCTGGTGGCCGGCATGCTCGCCGGCCCGGTGTTCCCCACGGCCCTGGCGTGGAACACGGCGAACCAGGCGAACCCGCGCCGGGGCAACGCCGCCGTGATCGCCGCCGGCATGGTCGGCAACGTCGGCTTCCCCGCGGCGATCGGCTTCACGATGCAGGCGACCTCGGACCTGATGCTGCCCGCCCTCGTCGTGGTGCCGGTCGCGGCCAGCCTGTCGATCGCCGTGCTGCTGCGCCACCGCACCCGCGAGCCGAAGTCCGCGCCGTCTGGGAGATGACGGGCGCCCCGCCCGACGGGACCATCGAGGCGTGTCCTACCCCGCCATGAACGAGGCCGCCGGGCGATGGGTCATCGACCCGGCCCACTCCTACGTCGGCTTCGCGGTCCGGCATCTGATGGGCCGGGTGCGCGGCCGCTTCACCGAGCTCTCCGGCGAGTTCGTCGTCGACGACGACCCGGCGCGCTCGTCGGTGTCGGTGACGATCGAGGCGGCGTCGGTGCACACCGGCCACGAGGGACGGGACGAGCGCCTGCGCGGCAAGGACGTCCTCGACGTCGAGCGGGCGCCGACGGTGAGGTTCGCGAGCTCCGGCCTGCGCCACGACGGCGACGGCTGGCTGCTCACCGGCGACCTGACGGTCCGCGGCGTGACGAAGGGCGTGGAGATCGTCCTGGAACCGCTGGGCGTCGACCCCACCGGCCTGCACGGCGAGCGGCGCGTCGGCTTCGACGGTCGCACGGCGGTGCTGCGTAGCGACTTCGGCCTCGACCTCCCGCGGGGTGACAAGGTCGTGTTCGGCGACCGGGTCGACATCCACGTCGAGATCGAGGCCGTACTGGGCGAATGACCCGCTAGCCGTGCCGGACCGCCACCCGCAGCGCGGAGACCTTGCGCTGCTGCTGGGTGTTCTCCACGTCGACCACGACCAGGCCCTGCTCGGTGCGGGCCGCCCGCACGGTGGCCCGCAGCCGGGTCGCCAGGTCGAACTCCGCGACCGCCACGAACTCGGAGTCCACGCTCCACATCGCGAGCTCGGTGGCCGGCACGCCCAGCGCACGCGACGCCGCGACCAGTGCCAGCTGCCGGCTCGCCTCGAGCTGCACCATCGCGAAGACGTAGTCGGCCGGGTGGTCGAACATCACCGGGTGGCGCAGGTCCACGCGCATCTTCGCCACGTACTCGCCGTCGACCGCGAAGACCTCGCCGAGCACGACGTTGGCCGGGTTGAGCCGGCCGACCTCGGTGGCGGTCAGCGTGCTCGGCCGCGGCGGCTCGACGGGAGCCATCTTCACCGGCAGGCCGCGCTCGGTCCGCAGCCGGCCGCGCAGCTGCCCCCAGATCGTCCGGCTCATCATCGTCTGCGCCATCCGCGCCCGGGCGACGACGACGTCCCCGACCCGCACGGTGAACGCCCACACCAGCCCGGAGACCTCCCCGCGCCGGCGGGACACCTCCTCGATCGTGCAGGCCACCGCGATGTTCACCGGCTCGTCGGTCTCGAACGGCGTGGTGTCGACGAACTCGCCGGACATGGCCTTCATGAGGAACTTCGCGTCGTTGGGCCCGCCGAGCGGCACGTCGAACTGGTTGTGCGCCACGACGAAGCAGGCCTGCCGGCAGATCTCGACCAGCAGCGCGAGGTCGGGCGCGCGGTCGGTGACCGGGAACTCGCAGTAGAACCCGTGCGAGCGGGGCAATGTCGCGCCGAGCACCGACTCCCGCTCGCCCAGGGACGCGAAGCTGGTCAGGAACACGTCGTCGAAGCCGTCCTTGTGCACCAGCTTCTTCGGCAGGATCCGGTCGTGGGTGACGGAGTGGCTGACAGGGTGGCTGACGGTGTCGGCCAGGTCATGCCCCATGTGGACGCACCTTCCTCACAGGTCCAGCAGGACGTCGCTGGTCTTCAGCCAGCGGTTGAGCCACAGGGCCATCTCGAGGCTGCCCCGGTCGTAGGCCCGGCTGACCGCGCCGGTCGCCGACGACGCCACGGTGCGCGCCTTCGCCAGGTCGAGCAGCGGCCGCACCGGCGCGTCCGGGTCGGCGAGCACCTCGGCGAGCTCGGTGCGCAACGCGGTCTCGTAGCCCGGGTCCTGGGTGGCGGGGTAGGGCGTCTTCACCCGTTCGAGGATCGAGGTCGGCAGCAGATCGGCGACGGCCGCGCGCAGCAGGCTCTTCTCCCGGCCGTCGAAGGACTTCATCTCCCACGGGACGTTGAAGACGTAGTCGACGAGCCGGTGGTCGCAGAACGGGACCCGGACCTCCAGACCGACGGCCATGCTCATGAGGTCCTTGCGGTCCAGCAGTGTCTGCACGAACCGGGTGAGGTTCAGGTAGGTGATCTCCCGCATCCGCCGGTCCTGCGCCGACTCGCCGGGCAGCCGCGGCACCTCGGCGATCGCCTCCTGGTAGCGCCGCTCCCGGTAGCCGGGCAGGTCGAGCTTCTCCACCAGACCCTTGTCGAGCAGCCCGAGCCCGCCGAAGTAGCGCGACGAGCCGGAGGTGAGCCAGGGGAACGTGTTCGCCCGGATGGCGTTCGGGTTGTGGAACCACCGGTAGCCGCCGAACAGCTCGTCCGCGGCCTCGCCGGACAGCGCCACGGTCGAGGTCATCCGGATCGCGCGGAAGAGCAGGTACAGCGACGGCCACATGTCGCCCCAGTAGGCGGGCGGGCGGTCGGCGGCGTGCAACACCGCGGCCCGCACCGTGGGGTCGACGAGGTTGCGGCTGTCGAGCAGGACCTCGGTGTGCCGGGAGGTGACGAAGTCGGCCAGCTCGCGGGCGAACGGCGCGTCCGCGGACCCGCGCACGGCGTCGGCCTGGAACGCGTCCTCGGCGCCCTCGAAGTCGACGGAGAACGAGCGCACCTGGTCGCGGCCCAGCGTCTTCGCGGCCAGGGCCGTCACCGCGGAGGAGTCGAGGCCGCCGGAGAGCAGCGTGCACAGCGGAACGTCGGAGATCAGCTGGCGGTACACGATGTCCGACAGCAGCTCCCGGGTGCGCGCGATCGTGGTGGGCAGGCTGTCGGTGTGCTCGCGGGCCTCGAGCGCCCAGTACCGGTGGGTCGTCAGGCCGCGCGTGCTGACCCGAACCAGGTGGCCGGGACGGACCTCGTGCATGCCGACGTAGACGGACTGCTCCGGCGTCTTCACCATGTCGAAGACCTCGCAGAGCCCGTTCGCGTCGGTGCGCCGCGGCGCCGCCGGGTTCGCCAGGATGGCCTTCGGCTCCGAGCCGAACATGACCCCGTGCGCGGTCCGCATGTAGAACAGCGGCTTCACGCCCATCCGGTCGCGGACCATGATGAGCTCCTCGCGGCGAGCGTCCCAGACCGCGAAGGCGTACATGCCGAGCAGGCGGTCCACGAAGGCGATGCCCCACTCCAGGTAGGAGTGCAGCAGCACCTCGGTGTCGCTGTGGGTGCGGAACTGGTGCCCGCGGGCGCGCAGCTCGACACGCAGCTCACGGAAGTTGAAGATCTCACCGGAGAACGTGAGGACCGCGACCTCCCGGCCGTCCTCGGTGGCCCCCATCGGCTGCGCGCCGCCCACGACGTCGATGACGGCGAGCCTGCGGTGTCCCAACGCGACGTGCCGGGAGGACCAGATCCCCTCGGCGTCGGGCCCCCGGTTCGCGAGCGAGCGCGTCATCGCCGTGATCGTGCTGTCGTCCTTGGACAGGTCCTGGCTGAAGTCGACCCAGCCCGCGATTCCACACATGAGGTCAGGCGGCCTGGGCTAAGCCCGCGTTGACCAGCGCCAGCAGGCCCCGCGGGGTGTCGGCGGCGAGGACGTCGTCCAGCGAGAGCCGGACCGGGTAGTCGCTCTCGATGCGCGCGCAGGTGTTGAACAGCGAGAGCGAGTCGAACCCGAGCTCGTCGAACGAGACGTCCTCGATGTCGCCGGCGAGGTCCTGGGTGGCAAAGGGATCCCGGTCGCCGCACTCCTCCATCAGTGCCACGAGCCGCTCGAGGGTGAGTTGCGCCACGACGTGCCTCCGTGCTGTCCAAGGTCCAGGTGCCTACGATCATCCGGCCGTTCGCGGGTGCGGACATCTCCTGGCGTGCGCCGTGGCGCGTGTCAGGGCAGGACCAGCCGCGGGGTGTCGTAGAGCTCTCCGTCGCTCAGGTCGACGCCGAAGAAACCCCGCGGTCCCGTCGCGGAGTGTGCGACGCGCACCGCGATCCCGTCCGGGTCCAGGAACTCCAGCCACGTCGCGTCGGCGTGGGTGCCGCCGGTGGACGGGATGCCCAGCGACTCGGCGCGGGCGCGGACGCGCTCGGCGGCCGCCGTGCTCGCGGCCTCGAGGATGACCGGGTGCTCGCCGCGCAGGTCGGGGCGCCCGGCCGCGGTGGATCTCAGTCGCAGCGCGATGAGGTAGCGAGCGGACCAGTCGGCGAGCGCGCAGCCGGTGACGCGCTCGCCGTCGGCGAACTCGCGGACGTAGTCCAGCTCCAACAGGTCGCGGTACCACGCCGCGCTGCGCGCGAGGTCGGACACCGGGATGGTCACCTGGACGATGCCGGTCAGGTCGGTTCTCGTTGCCGTGTCAGTAAGTGTGCTCATGCTCCCGACGCTAGACGCGCTCGTCGTGGACTATCTATGCTGCGGAGTCCAGGTTTCTTCATCGTTCGTCTTGCGGGTGTCGGTTGGACGTCCTGAGCTCGGTCCTGCGGGAGCTGCGCCTGGAGAGCGCGAGCTACCGGTTGCTGCGGCTGCGCTCCCCGTGGCGGGTGCGCTTCGAGGGCGGGCTGCGCGGCGTGCACGTCGTGGTGGACGGGCAGTGCGACCTGCTTCTGGAAGGGCGGCCGCCGCTGCGTCTGCACGCGGGCGACCTCGTCGTGTTGCCCCGCGCGGACTCCCACACGCTCGCGTCCACCGACGGCGCGCACGCCCCGGCGGTGTCCTCGATCGAGCTGGTTCGGCGCACCGACGGGACCGAGCTCGCCGCCGGCGGGTCCGGCCCGCGGACCGACATCGTGTGCGGCGCCTTTCTTCTCGGCCACGAGGACCATCCCGCGGTGGCCGGGTTCCCGCGACACATCCACGTGCCGGGCGCACCGTGGCTCGCGAGCCTGACCGACGCGCTCACCACCGAGGCGGTCGAGGGCGGGCCGGGCAGCGAGGTCGTCATGGCCCGCCTGTCCGACGCGCTCATCACGCGCGCGCTGCGCCATCACGTAGAGACCGCGGAAGAACCGGGCTGGCTGCACGGCCTGCGCGACCCGTACGTCGCGGCAGCGCTCGCCGCGATGCACGGCGACCCCGCCGCGCCGTGGACGCTCGGCTCGCTCGCCAAGCGGGCGGGGCTGTCCCGGGCGGCGTTCGCGGCGCGCTTCGCGGGCACCGTCGGGCAGACGCCGATGAAGTACCTGTTCCGTTCCCGCATGCGGCGGGCGATGACGCTGCTGACGGTGGAGCGGGCGACCGCGGCGAGCGTCGCGCCGCGGGTCGGCTACGGCTCGGAGGCGGCGTTCTCCGCCGCGTTCACCCGGCACACCGGCACCACCCCGGCGGCCTACCGCCGCCGGGCGACGGCCGGCTAAGTCGTCCGGGCAGACCCGGGCGGTGCCCCGGAGGCGTCCACTTCGGACGGGCTAGAGGCGGGTCTGCAGGGCCTCGGCGGCGGCGAGCAGGTCGGCGGCCCAGCGGGCGCCCGGGCGGCGGCCCATCCGGTCGATGGGGCCGGACACCGACACGGCGGCGACGACCGCGCCCGCGCCGTCCCGGACGGGCGCGGAAACGCTGGCTACTCCCGGTTCCCGCTCGCCCACGCTCTGGGCCCAGCCCCGCCGGCGAACCTCCAGCAGCGCGCGCTCGCCGTAGACGGCGTCGGTCAGCAGCGTGCGCTGCGTGGCCGGATCGGTCCACGCGGCAAGCACCTTCGCGCCCGAGCCCGCGGACATCGGCAGCCGCGCGCCGACCGGAACCGTGTCGCGCAGGCCGCTCGGCGGCTCGGCGGTGGAGATGCAGACGCGGTGCGCGCCGTCGCGCCGGTACAGCTGCACGCTCTCGCCGGTGCGGTCGCGCAGCCGCGGCAGCACCGCGCTCGCCG
>NZ_JBOHGA010000143.1:0-16278 GCF_050699915.1 Actinophytocola sp. | reverse complement strand
GACCCACTCCGCGCCGGCTGGCCGGTGCGCCACCGCCGTCGTGGTCCGCAGCCGCAGCGCCGTCTCCCGCCGGCGCCGGGCGACCGCGCCCACGGTCAGCGCCGCGACCACCGCCAGCAGCTGCAGCAGCGAGAGTGCCGCGGCGCCGGGCAGGTCCAGCAGCTCCACCGTCCGCAGGTAGATCTCCGTCTCCAGCGTCCGCAGCCGCGACCCGCCGAGGATCAGCACCACGCCGAAGCTGGTGGCGCAGAACAGGAACACGACCGCGGCGGCCGAGCCGATCGCCGGCGCCAGCGCGGGCAGCGTCACCGACGCGAACGTCCGCGCCGGGGACGCGCCGAGCGACCGCGCGGCGTCGTCCGCGCGCCGGTCCAGGTGCGACCACAGCCCGCCGACCGTCCGCGCCACCACCGCCACGTTGAAGAAGCTGTTCGCCAGCACGATCGCGAGCACGCCGCCGTCGGGCAGCAGGGTGCGAAACGCCAGCCCGACCACGACCGTCGGCAGCACGAACGGCACCAGGATCACGACCCGCACGAAGCCCAGTCCGGGCAACGAGGTCCGCGCCAGCAGGTACGCCACCGGCAGCCCGGCCACCAGCGCCACGGCGGTCGACGCGGCCGCCTGCCCGACGGTGAACGCGAGCAGCTGCCAGGTGTCGGCGCGGGCCAGCACCGCGAGCACGCCGCCCTCGCCGAGTCCGAGTCGCAGGATCGCGACCACCGGCCACACGAAGAAGACCGCGAGGAAACCCAGCGGCACCAGTGAGATCAGCGCAGGGGCTAGCCCTGGACGAGCGTGCGCCACTCGTCGATCCACCGCTCCCGGTTCTGCTGGATGTCCGCCGGTGGCAGTGTCTCGGCGGCCGTCGGCTGCGGCGCCGCCTGCTCCCACGCCTCGGGCAGCGCCACGCCCTCGCGCGCCGGGTAGACGAACATCTGCTCCGGCACGGCGGCCTGGAACTTCTCCGAGAGCAGGAAGTCCAGCACCTTCTTCGCCGAGTCGGTGTCCTTCGCGCCGTTTAGCACGCCGGCGTACTCGACCTGGCGGAAACACGTGTCGAGCAGCGCCTTCGTCCGCGGCTTGCCGTCCTCGCCGAGCTCCGCGGACGGCGACGACGCGTAGGAGACCACGATCGGGCGCGGGCCCTTGCCCGAGGAGCCCGAGAACTCCTGGGTGTAGGCCTCCTCCCAGCCGCTGACCACCTGCATGCCGCGGCCCTTGAGCGCCACCCAGTACTCCCGCCAGCCGTCCTCGCCGAGAGCCGCGATCGTGCCCAGCAGGAACGCGAGCCCCGGCGAGCTCGTGGCCGGGTCGGAGACCACGAGCATGTCGGTGTACTCGGCCTTGGTCAGGTCGGGCAGCGTCTTCGGCTCGGGCAGGCCCTTCTCGGCGAGCGCGGCCGTGTCGATGTTGACGCACACGTCGCCGACGTCGACCGCGGTCAGCCGGCCGGAGTCGTCGACCTGGTAGCGCTGCGGGCCCTTGTCGGCCTCCGGACTGCGGTACTCGGCGAACACGTCCTCGTCGAGCGCGCGCGAGGCGAACGTGTTGTCCACTCCGTACGCGAGGTCGCCGACCGGGCTGTCCTTCGTGAGCACCAGCTGGTTGGTCAGCGCGCCCGCGTCGCCGAGCTTGCGCACGTCGATCGTGATCCCCGAGTCGCGCCGGAACTCGTCGAGCAGCTCCTGCGGCGCGGCGAACGAGTCGTGGGTGACCAGCACCACCCGCTTGCCGTCCTCGGCTCCGGAGTCCGAGCCGGAGTCGGAGCCGAGCGTGCAGCCAGACAGCACCAGTGCGGTCGCCACCACGACCGCGGAAAGCCTTCTCATCTGCGAGCCTCCTCCCTGCGCCGGCATGACCCGGATCAGGTTCGACGGTCGAGGGCTTTCCGCCCTCCTCTCAGCCCGGCTGCACCGGACTCCCGTGGGTTCGGTCAGCCTACCGGTGCGGGCTCGGCCGCTAGGCGGCACCATGGAGACATGCCCGAGTTGCTCAGTGACGAAGACAAGGGAAAGGCCCTCGGTCGGCTCACCGACTGGCGCAACGACGAGGGGGCGTTCGCGCGCACGATCGAGCTGGCGAACTTCCCGCAGGCCATCCAGGTGGTGAACCGGGTGGCGGAGATCGCCGAGAACGACAACCACCACCCGGACATCGACATCCGCTGGCGGACGCTGACGTTTCGCTGCACGACCCACTCCGCGGGCGGCGTCACCGCCTCGGACGTCAGCCTCGCCGAGGAGATCAACGGGGTGATCGACGCGATCGCGACGCCGCCCGAGTAGGTCAGGCCCGGAAGGGGCCGGTCACCTCGAAGGTCATCCCGGGGTCGGTCGTGCCGCCGCCCGAGCCGCGCTGGGAGGAGAAGTACAGCCGCGTGCCGTCCGGGCTGAACGCCGGGCCGGTGATCTCCGAGCCGTCGTGCCCGTCCACCCGCACGAACGGCGCCACCACCGCGTCCGGCGTGATGACGCAGATCTCCAGGTTGCCGCCGTCCTCGGCCACGAACAGGTCGCCGCTCGACGTGCCCGTCACGTTGTCCACTCCGGACAGCGGCTCGTCGGCGTCGTAGGTGAGGGAGATCGTGCTCGCGGCGGCGTCGTAGGCCCACACCCGGTTGTCGCCCTTGGTGGTGAACCAGCAGACGCCGCCCGCGTAGTAGCAGCCCTCGCCGCCGTCGAACGGCTTCGAGCCCTCGACCTGGTCGCGGGTGTCGTCGTCGTCGGCGGACGGGTCGGGCACGACGGCCCACGTGACCGCGCCGCTGGTCTGGTCCTCGGGCCCGACCATGATCTCCAGGGTGCCGGCGGACAGGTCCGGCCACGCGGACGGCGTGAACCGGTAGAAGCCCCCGTCGCCCACGTCCTCGGTCATGTAGACCACCTGGCGGTCGGGGTCGACCGCGCACGCCTCGTGCTTGAACCGGCCCATGGCCGGGCGCGCGACCGCGTCGTTGACGCCGAACGGGTCGGTCTCGAAGACCTCGCCCCTGTCGACCTCCTCGCAGGACAGCCAGGTGTTCCACGGCGTCTTGCCGCCCGCGCAGTTCACGTTGGTGCCGTCGAGGATGCGGTACGCGTCCGTGATCGAGCCGTCGGCGGCGAACTTGACCGCGGCGGCGCCGCCGATCAGCGGCACCTCGCTGTTGGACACGTAGATCCAGCCGTCCCCGTCGGCGTAGCAGGCGCCGCCGTCCGGAGCCATGTGCCAGAGGTAGCTCGAGTTGGTCACCTTCTCGAGGCTGCGCGCGACGATGCGGCTGGTGAAGCCCTGCGGCAGCGCCAACCCGTTCGCGTCCGGCGGCAGGAGCGGCCCGTAGGGCCCGTCGCCGTCCGCCGCCGTCGCCGAGAACGCGTTCAGCCAGGACGCCCCGCCGAACGCCGCGGCGGCCGCGCCGGCCACCGACACCTTCAAGAAACCACGTCGCTCCATGGCTACGCAACGTAGCGTGATCAACTGTCTCCGAACAGCCACGGCCGACGTAGGCCGAACGGACTAGTCAGCCGAGCGCCGTCGCCAGGATGACCACGATGGACAGTAGGACCGCGACCGCGGTGAGCGCCATGACCGCGGCCATCCCGCGGGTCGGCTGCGGGGTGAAACCGATCGCGCCGGCCATGAACATCACGGCCGGCGCGCGGTAGTACACGGTGGTCTGCTGCCCCGGGTACACGGCGACGCCGAGCTGCGCGGGGCCCATCTCGCCCAGGTACCGGGTGCTCACCCGCACGTTGTACTGGCCGGCCGGCAGGTCGATCGGCCAGTGACCCCAGTTCGCCGTGATGGGCTGCCCATTGATCTCGATCTTGGGTCCGGTCACGGCGAGGATGAACGCCATGGGCGAGTAGGAGGCGTCGACGACCAGGCGCCCGGGCGGCGCGAAGCCGCCTGGCTGCGGAGAGCCACCCGGCTGCGACGAGCCGCCCGGCTGGGAGAAGCCGCCCGGCCGCGGATAGCCGGCCGGCTGCGAGTAGTCGCCGGGTTGTGGGTAGCCGGGCGGCGGTGGGCCGGGCTGCTGGTAGCCGCCGGGCGGTTGGCCGGGTTGTGGGTAGCCGGGTGGCGGGTGGCCACCGGGCGGCTGGCCTCCGGGTGGGCCGTACGGCACGGTCATGCCCGACATTGTGGCGTGCGGTCGGCGTGGCGTGCGGTCAGCCCTCCGTCAGCGGCACGGTCGTCAGCGGCACCAGGCGGGGCGCCTCCCGGCTGCCCTCGGCCCGCTCCACGACCATCTCCGCGCGGCGGCCCGAGGTGCGCAGCGTCGCGACCGCGTTGCCGAAGTACGGGCCGGAGACCTTGGTCCACTCCACCGGCAGCGGGTTGATGTCCTTGCGCCGGAGGGCCATCCGGCCCAGCACGGCGGCGAGCGGGCGCCACCAGGCCATCACGAACAGCGGACGCATCAGCCGGTCGACTTCGTTGTGCACCGGCGAGCAGGTCAGCTGGTAGACGGCGGCCTGGACCGGCTCCGGGAAGCTCGCCCGGGCGGCGTAGACGTGGTGGACGTCGCCGGAGAGCACGCACACCGTGGCCGCGTCGCCCTTCGCGATGCGCAGGATCAGCCGCGTCAGCCGGTCGTAGGAGGCGCGGAACGACGGCCAGTGCTCGAGGTCGGCGGTCTGGCGCAGCCGCTCGGCCAGCCGCCCCCGCCAGCCCGGCCGGCGACAGGCGACCTCGTTCATCGACTGGATGTGGTTGATCGCGTGCGGCATCAGCCAGGGCAGCGACGAGCCGATCAGCAGGTGGTCGTAGTTCCCGTCGGCGTGGTGCTCGATCCACTCGAACTCGCCGTCGCCGACCATCGACCGGGCGCCGCGGTCGAGGATGCGGCCGGACCGGGTGTCGATCACGAGCAGCCGAACGTTGCCGAAGTCGCGCCGGTAGCTCCACCGGGTGCCCTTGCGGCCGTTGACCTCCTGGCGGGCGCGGTCGGCGAAGTCGCGCAGGATGTCGACCGCGTCGCCGTCCCGGCCGGTCGCGACGACCTTGGCGTAGATCTCGTCGGCCTCGAGGTCGTCCGGGGCGAGGTTGCCGATGTGCTGGTAGATCCAGTATGTCGCGAGCGCGCCCCGCTCGCGGTCGTGCCACCAGGTGGTCTGCTGCTTCTCGTCCCGCCAGGACTGGGAGGTGTTCCAGTCGTCGCGCACGTCGTGGTCGTCGAAGATCATCGACGTGGGCACGGTCGACATCAGCCAGCGCACCAGCGGCGAGGCCCAGGACTCGTGGTAGAGCCGGGTGTACTCCTCGAAGTCGGCCACCTCGATCCCGGGCGGCTCGTCGAGGCTGCGCCGGCGGCTGATCCACTCGCGCGTCGCCTTGGTCGTCTCGTCGGCGTAGACCTGGTCGCCGAGCAGCATCAACGAGTCGGGCCAGTCGCGCTCGTCCTGCTCGCGCATCCGCTGGGCGTAGGCGGCGAGCGCGTCCGGGCCGATCCGGCGCTGCTCGGCCGGGTCGTCGGTGTCCGGCATCCGGCAGGAGCCGAACACCATGAGGAACGCGGGGTCGCCGCCGTCCGGGAAGGTGCGGATGCGGCTGGGCGGCATGCCGCTGTCCGCCGGCGGCCACACCCGTTCGCCGTCCAGCTCGACCTCGTACGGCGTGCTGGTGCCGGACTCCAGCCCGGTGACCACGACGAGCGCGTAGTGGTGGCCTGCGACGGTGAACGTGTGCGCCGACGCGCCCGCGATCTCGACCGTGCACGGAGCGTCGGTCTCGACCCAGACCGTCGCCGATCCGGTGTCCACGTGCCGCAGCAGCGGGCCGAGCAACAGGTCGGGCATCGCGCCTCCTCTCCCGGACATCCAACACTGTGTTCGTAAAATCCGGCTTAGTCCTTTCGGAGCTAGCGGCCCTCGGGCCGAGCGTGCCAGGTTCGGCGTGCCTGGTTTTTGCCGAAATGTCGGGGAGAGGCGAAACATGAAGCGGTCGCTGGCGCCCGCCCTGGTCCTGGTGTTCCTCGCCGCGCTGGTCGCGGTGCCGGTCTCGGCAGCGCCGCCGCCGGCGGGGCCGACCCGAGCCACCACCGAATGTGACCCGATACTCCCGGCCGCCTGCCTGCTGCCGTTCCCGAACGACTACTACACCGTGCCCGACGAGTCCACCCCGACCGGCCGGCGGGTCAGCTTCACCCCGGAGATGATGCCGCGCAACGTCGCCGGCGTCCCGATCGACCCGGCCGAGTGGAACCGCAACGACGGCTTCTCGCCCGGCTCGATGATGGTCGCGGCGGTGCACGGCATCGATCTCGTCAAGACCGGCGCCGCGCCGATCACCGACATCGGCGCCTCGCTGCGCCCGGACGCGCCGGTCGTGCTGCTCGACGCGACCACCGGTGAGCGGCACCCGTACTGGGTCGAGCAGGACCAGCGGGCCACCGACCCGGCCCGGCAGGCCCTGGTCATCCGGCCGGCCCGCAACCTGACCGAGGGCCACCGGTACGTCGTGGGTCTGCGCGACCTGGTGGACGTGTTCGACCGGCCGATGCCGGCCGGCCCGGTGTTCGAGCAGATGCTGGGCGCCAACCCACCCGAGGACCCCGCCCTGCGGCACCGGTGGGAGACGCTGCGCCCGGCGCTGGGCGACCTGGAGAAGGCCGGCGTGGAGCTCGCCGACCTGCACCTCGCGTGGGACTTCACCGTCGCCAGCACCGAGAACCTGGCCGGCCGCGCGCTGTCGATGCGTGACGAGGCCTTCGCCGCGCTCGGCGACGCGGCGCCGAAGGTCACGATCACCAGCGTCCAGAACCCGACGCCCGAGGAGGATCCCTCCTTCGCGCGCAAGGTCGTCGGCACGGTCGAGGTGCCCAAGTACCTCGACCGCCCGGACGGTGGGCCAGGCTCGCGGATGACCTTCGGACCGGACGGGCGGCCGCAGGCGAACGGCACCTACCAGGCGACGTTCCAGTGCAACGTCCCGCGCAGCACGGCGAGCTCCGGACCGGCGCGGCCGCTGCTGTTCGGGCACGGCCTGTTCGGCAACCACACCGTGGTGGACGCCCTCGGCGCGGTCGCGAACGAGGCAAACGCGCTGCCCTGCGCAGCGAGCTGGCTCGGCATGTCCAGCGAGGACGTCAACCACGTCGTGGAGGTGCTCGGCGACCTGTCCGGGTTCCCGACGCTGCCGGACCGGATGCAGCAGGCGTACCTGAACATGATGTTCCTCGGCCGCGTCATGAGCCACCCGCAGGGTCTCGCCGCGCTGCCCGAGTTCGCCGGGCTGTTCGACCTGGACGCCGACCTGGGCTACGCGGGCATCAGCCTCGGCGGCATCCAGGGCACCGCGCTCACCGCGCTGGCGCAGGACTTCACCCGCTCGGTGCTGCTCGTGCCGGCGATCAACTTCTCGACGCTGCTCAACCGGGCCGCGCCGTTCCAGTCGCTGCAGCCGGTCATGGACCAGAACTACCCGGACCGCCTCGAACAGCAGATCGGCTTCTCGCTCATGCAGATGGTGTGGGACCGCGGCGAGGGCAACGGCTACGCCAACCACATCACCCGCGACCCGCTGCCCGGCACGCCCGTCAAGAAGGTCCTGCTGCACCAGGCGTTCGGCGACCACCAGGTGTCGAACTTCGCCACCGAGGTCGAGGCGCGCACGCTCGGGCTGAACGTAGTGCGGCCGGCGCTCGCGCCCGGTCGCGACCCGTCGGTCGAGCCGCAGTGGGATCTGCCGGCGGTGCCGGGCTTCCCGTTCGACGGCTCGGCGCTGGTGCTCTGGGACAGCGGCTCGCCCCCGCCGCCGCTGGGCAACCTGCCGCCGGTCGAAGGCCACGACCCGCACAACGACACCGCGAACACCCCGGCCGCACGCCAGCAGGCGGCGCACTTCCTGGCCACGGGTGAGGTGATCGACGTCTGCGGTGGTGCGCCGTGCGTGGCGATCCCCGTCGGCTAACTGTCGGCCTACCCCAATAGGGTGTCGCTCACCCGAGTTCCCACGCGGAAGGAGCGGCACCCCGCGATGACCGAGGTTCTCGAGCTACGGCAGTACACCCTGCGCCCCGGCGGGCGAGACGTGCTGATCGACCTGTTCGACCGCGAGTTCGTCGAGCCGCAGGAGGCCTTGGACATCCGGCTGTACGGGCAGTTCCGGGACCGGGACGACGAGGATCGGTTCGTGTGGATCCGGGGCTTCCCGGACATGGCGACCCGGGGCGAGGCGCTCGCCGCGTTCTACGGCGGTCCGGTCTGGCGCGAGCACCGCGCGGCCGCGAACGCGACGATGATCGACTCCGACGACGTCCTGCTGCTGCGCCCCGCGACTCCCGACACCGGCTTCGACGTGCCGGCGAGCCGACCCGACGCGGAGTCGTCCTCGCTGGTGACCGTGACGCTGTACCACCTGCCGCCGGGTGCGGGCGACGAGTTCACGGAGCTGTTCGTCCGCGAGGTGCGGCCGTTGCTCGCCGACCTGGGTGCCACGCCGCTCGCCTGCCTGCGGACGGATCCGAGCGAGAACAACTTCCCCGCGCTGCCGGTGCGGACCGGGGAGAACGTGTTCGCGTGGGTCGCCGCGCACGCCGACCAGGAGGCTCATCTCGAGCACGTCCGGCTGCTCGGGCGGTCCACGCGGTGGACCCACGACCTGCTGCCGCTGCTCGCGAAGCACTTCGCGCGGGGGCCCGAACAGCTGCATCTGGGGCCGACAGCGCGGTCCCGGCTGCGGTGACCACAACGTGACGACCTGCGGCTCCCCGTAACACAGGGCCCGGTCCGCGCGACCTCATGAACGTTACGGCGCAACGGGAGGTGGCCATGGAGCCGCAGATGATCTGGGATGTTCCAGTGGTCGACGGTCTTGACCGACAGCGCAGCCTCGTGGTCACGGTGTCCGATGGACGCGTCGCCGTGCTGCCGCCGCCCGGTGAGGGCTTCTACCTGCCGCCGCAGTCGATCTGGCAGCTGCACGAGGCGATCCGGTCGGCAGCGCTCGTCGCCGCCGGCATGGCTCCCACGGAGCCGGTCCGCGCCGCGCACTCAGCCGTCCACTGAGTCGTCTACTGAGGAACCTCTGCTCCTGGTGAGCGCGGCCGCGACCCCGACCGTCGCGGCGACCTGCTCGTCGGGGGCGCTGAACTCCGGCCAACGCGGCCGGACCAGGTACAACACCCCGTCCACGGCGTCGACGGACTCCGTGTCGGCCGGGACGGCGGCCAGTCGCTCGCGGACGTCCGCGGGCAGCTCACGTCCCGAACCGCGGCGGATGCGGCGCAGCTCAGTGCGGTTCAGCCGCAGCTCCGGCGCGGTGTCCGGTGCGGTCTCCGGCGGCGCTACCTCCGGCAGGCGGACGAGGTAGCCGGTGTGCCGGGTCGTCGCGCCCTCGGTGCTGGCCTCGAGGAAGCAGGTGACCGCGACCTCGAACCCGTCCACCCGTCCGAGGGCGAGCACCGCGCCGTGGAACCAGTGAGACTCGGGCAGCTCCCAGCCGTCCGCGGGCAGCGCCTCGGGGTCGGTCTCGGAGTGTCCGCCGTTGCGGTGCGCCCAGTCGGCGAGCGTCACGGCCGCCTTCTGCACCCGCTCGGTCTCCCGCCGCTCGTCGGCGCCCTTCGAGTTGGCGACGAGCAGCCCGCCAACCCCACAGACGACCATCACCACCACGGTGATCGGCAACGGCACCCCGAGCACCGACAACACGACCGCGGGCACCGCAGCACACAGGAACGAGACCAGGTTCGCCATCAGACCGTTGGTACCAGATCGACGTGTCCAGTTGTCCCACTCGGCGAATCCTCTCGGAACGCCGCAGGTCACCCGCGACAAAGCAGACGATACAAGCCGAGGTCACGGCAGAGATGGCGTCAAGGTCCGCGCCCTTACCGCCGGGCGACCGCGATCAACTCAGGTCCAGGCGGGTCGAGATTCTGGTGCAGAACGCGGCCAACCGGGCAAGTCTTCGCGGTAGCTCAGACGTTGAAGCGGAACTCCACCACGTCGCCGTCCGCCATCACGTAGTCCTTGCCCTCCATGCGGACCTTGCCGGCCGCCTTCGCCGCCGCCATCGAGCCCGCTGTGGTCAGGTCGTCGTAGGAGACGATCTCCGCCTTGATGAAGCCGCGCTCGAAGTCCGTGTGGATGACGCCCGCGGCCTGCGGGGCCGTCCATCCTTTGTGGATCGTCCAGGCGCGGGCCTCCTTCGGGCCCGCGGTCAGGTATGTCTGCAGGCCCAGCGTGTGGAACCCGGCGCGGGCCAGCGAGTACAGGCCCGGCTCCTCCTGACCGATCGACCCCAGCAGCTCTCGCGCCGACTCCTCGTCGTCGAGCTCCAGCAGCTCCGCCTCGACCTTCGCGTCCAGGAACACCGCGTCCGCGGGCGCCACCAGCGACTCCAGCGCCGCCCGGCGCGACGCGTCGCCCAGCACGGTCTCGTCCGCGTTGAACACGTACAGGAACGGCTTCGTCGTGAGCAGGCTGAGCTCGCGCAGTCGCGGCCCATCCACTTCGGACTGCGCGGCGAACAGCGTGCGGCCGGAGTCGAGGACCTCGGCGGCCTGCTTGGCCGCGTCCAGCGCGGGGCGGGCCTCCTTGCGCGTCCGCGCCTCCTTCTCCAGTCGCGGCAACGCCTTCTCCAGCGTCTGCAGGTCCGCGATGATCAGCTCGGTGTTGATCGTCTCGATGTCGGACTTCGGGTCGACCCGACCGTCCACATGCACCACATTGGGATCGTCGAAGACGCGGATGACCTGGCAGATCGCGTCCGCCTCGCGGATGTTGGCGAGGAACTTGTTGCCCCGGCCCTGCCCCTCCGACGCACCGCGGACCAGGCCGGCAATGTCCACGAAGGACACTGTGGCGGGCACCACACGCGCGCTCTCGAACAGCTTCGCCAGCACGGCCAGCCGCGGCTCGGGCAGCGGGACGACCCCGACATTGGGCTCGATCGTCGCGAACGGGTAGTTCGCCGCGAGCACGTTGTTACTGGTCAGTGCGTTGAAGAGGGTGGACTTGCCGACGTTGGGCAATCCCACGATCCCTAGGGTCAAACTCACTGGGGTGAGTCTACGGGGCCCGGTGCGCACCCCCCGGACCGCCCGAGGAAAGGATTAGCCCGTTTGGACGCTAGTCAGGTGTGGCCGCCTCAACAAAACTCCGTGATCTCTGGCCTGCACACACTTCACCGCGCGTGAGTGCTCGCTCGCGCGCGGAAGACAAGGACTTGGGATGACCCACACAAGCTCGCGCCGTCGGGGCAGAACCCGCGTCGGTGCCGCACTGGTCGCGGTGGCCGCCGGCGTCTCGCTGGCGACGCTGCCCTCCAGCGCCGGTGCCGCGCCGACACCACCACAAGCCCCCGACCCCGGCGTCGGGCTGGGCAAGCAGGATCGTGAGCTGGTCGCGCAGGCCGATGAGGACGGCAAGCGCACGGTCGAGCTGCAGCTCATGGCCGACAAGGGCGTCGTCGACGACCTCACCCGCGCGGGCGCGAAGATCAGGTACCGCGCCGACGACCTCGGCTACATCCGCGCCGAGGTCCCGGTCGGCAAGGCCGAGGCGGTGGCCGAGCTGCCGGGCGTCGACGGCGCGAACGTCGACCGCACGATCAAGCTCGACGACCCGCGCCCGGAGGGCATCCAGGACCCGTCGCCGCAGCCTGCGCCGGGCCGCGACACCCCACGGGTTAACCCCTACATGCCGACCGGTGACACGGGCGCGGCCCAGTTCGCCCAGTCGAACCCGAAGTTCGACGGCCGCGGCGTGACGGTCGGCGTCGTGGACACCGGCGTCGACCTCGGCCACCCGTCGCTCAACACAACCAGCACGGGCGAACGCAAGATCGTCGACTGGGTCACCGCGACCGACCCGGCCTTCGCCGGCGGCGTGAACGAGGACAACGACCCGACGTGGATCGACATGTCCGACCCCGCGCCCGGCCAGCCGTCGGGCTACCGGTTCGGCATCTTCGACGAGCGCGACCCGCGGCTGGGCGGCGAGCTCGGCAACGACGTCAACCGCGACGGCAACCCGGCGGGCAGCATCGGCACGTTCGGCGTGCTGTGGGACCCGGCGACCAACCGCGTCTGGGTCGACGTCAACCAGAACAAGAACTTCGGCGACGACAAGCCGATGACCGACTACAAGGTCAAGCAGGACGTCGGCCGGTTCGGCACGGACGACCCGGCCACCCCGGTCGCCGAGTCGGTGCCGTTCGTCGTGCAGACGAGTCCGTCGACCAACTCGGTCAACATCGGCATCGTCGCCGGTGAGCACGGCTCGCACGTGGCGGGCATCGTCGCCGGCAACAAGCTGTTCGGCGGCTCGATGAACGGCGCGGCCCCCGGCGCGAAGCTGGTGTCGGTCCGCGCGTGCCTGTTCGTCGCCGGCTGCACCTCTCACGCGCTGGACGAGGGCATGATCTACGCGGTCGAGGAGGCCGGCGTCGACGTGATCAACATGTCGATCGGCGGCCTCGACCTGGTCAACGAGGGCGCCACCGCGCGCGAGCAGCTGTACAACCGGCTCATCGAGGAGCACGGCGTGCAGATGTTCATCTCCGCGGGCAACGACGGCACCGGCGTCAACACGACCAGCCAGCCGTCGCTGGCGAGCAAGGTCATCGGCGTCGGCTCGTACATCACGAAGGCGTCGTGGCAGCGCAACTACGGCTCGAACGCCGCGCAGCAGGAGAACCTGCACCCGTTCTCCGGGCGCGGTCCGCGTGAGGACGGCGGCTTCAAGCCGAACGTGATCGCGCCGGGCTCGGCCATCTCGACGACCCCGACGTGGCTGGAGGGCGGCCCGGTCGTCGGCACCTACCCGCTGCCGCCGGGCTACGCGATGCTGCAGGGCACCTCGATGGCCTCGCCGCAGACCGCGGGCGCCGCGGCGCTGCTCGTCGGCGCCGCGAGACAGCGCGACGTGTCGCACGACCCGGCGCAGCTGCGCCAGGCGTTCACCTCGACGGCCCGGTTCATCCCGAACTACCAGGCCTACGAGCAGGGCAACGGCCTGATCGACGTGCGCAAGGCGTGGAACGCGTTGCGGGCGAACATCTCCGTCACCGACATCAAGTCGTCGGTGGAGGTCAACACGGTGCTGTCCGACTTCCTCACCACCCCGGGCGTCGGCACCGGCATCTACGACCGGGAGGGCGTCAAGCGCGGCGACCGCTACACCCGCGAGTACACCTTCACCCGCAACTCCGGCCCGAGCGGTCCGGTGACCTACCAGGTCAAGTGGGTCGGCAACGACGGCACGTTCAGCTCGGCACGCTCGATCACGCTGCGCAAGGGCAGCGCGGTCAAGTTCCCGGTGTCGGTCGACGTGCGGTCCTCCGGCGTCCACTCGGCGATCCTGAACCTCGACAGCCCGATGTCCACCGGCATCGAGTACCAGACGATGAACACGGTGATCGGCGCCGAGGACTTCACGGCCGGCGGCGGCTACCAGATCCGGCACGGCGGCGAGGTCGGACGCAACGACACGCACAGCTACTTCGTACGCGTGCCGGCGAACGTCCCGGCGCTGAAGGTCGACCTGCAGGGCGGCGGCACGGGCGCGGGCGCCGGCCAGATCCGGTTCATCCGCAACCACCCGTACGGCGTGCCGATCGAGTCCACGTCGTCGCTGAACTGCTACAACCCGCCGGTGCCGCCGGGCAACGCGTGTGACGCGGGCAGCCCGACGAGCCGCACGTTCACCAACCCGCTCGCGGGCGTGTGGGAGATCGTGGTCGAGGCGCGGCGGACCTCGGACGCGGCGTTCGCGCCGTACACGATGACCGCCTCGGTGCTCGGCGCGACCGTCTCGCCGAACCCGGACACGATCCCGTCGGCGCAGCTCGGCCAGCCGCTGCAGCGGCAGTACACGCTCACGAACGAGTTCGGTCCGTTCACCGGGCGGGCGCGGGCGACCAGTCTCGGCAGCGCCCACATCGACCGGCCAACCATCGCGGCGGACGAGGAACAGCGGATCCCGATCGCGGTGACCGCGGGCGCGACCTCGCTGCGGGTGAAGATCGGCAACACGGCCGACCTGGGCGCGGATCTCGACCTCGAGCTGTTCGACTGCACGAGCGGGACCTGCGTGTCCGCGGGCGTGTCCGCGGACGGCGACTCCGAGGAGCAGGTGACCGTCGCGAACCCGGCGGCGGGCGCGTGGGAGGCGCGGGTCGCGGGCTTCGGGGTGCCGGCGGGCACCACGGAGTACGACTACCTCGACGTGTTCTCCGGGGCGTCGTTCGGCACGTTCCAGGTCGCGGACACCGACCAGGAGCGGCCGGGTGGCAGCACCTGGACCGTGACCGGCACGCTCACGCCGGCCGCGGCACCGGCCGCCGGTCGGGTGCTGTTCGGCAACGTCGTGGTGGTGACGAACTCCGGCGCGCTGGTCGGCACGGGTGACGTGATCGTCCAGTCGGTCAGCTAGCAAGCGAGATCGGACGAGGCCGCCCTCGGGTTCGCCCGGGGGCGGCCTCGCCGTGTCCAACGCCGTGTCGGATTTCCGCGAGCCGGGCCTCGTCGGCGCTGGCAGCATGGACCGTGTGCGAATAGACGAGGAGCAGGGCTACCGGGCGTCGGCGTCCCGCGACGTGCGGTTCGACGGCCAGTTCATCATCGCCGTGCGGACCACTCGGATCTACTGCCGGCCGTCCTGCCCGGCGATCACGCCGAAGCGGCAGAACATGCTGTTCTTCCCGACCGCGGCGGCCGCGCAGCAGGCCGGTTTCCGTGCGTGCCGGCGCTGCCTGCCGGACTCGGTGCCGGGCTCGCCGGAGTGGAACCTGCGCGCGGACCTGGCCGGCCGCGCGATGCGGCTGATCAGCGACGGCGTGGTGGAGCGCGAGGGCGTGCCGGGCCTCGCGCGGCGGGTCGGCTACTCGGAGCGGCACCTGACCCGGGTGCTCACCGCGGAGCTGGGGGCCGGACCGCTGGCGCTCGCCCGGGCGCACCGCGCGCACTCCGCGCGGCTGCTGATCGAGACGACCGCGCTGGGGTTCGCGGACATCGCGTTCGCGGCTGGGTTCGCGAGCGTGCGCCAGTTCAACGACACGATCCGCACGGTGTTCGCGACGACGCCGTCGGGCCTGCGGGTGGCGGCGCGGCGGCGGTCGCGCGCGGGCGGGCCGGCGGCGGGGAAGGTGACGCTGCGGCTGCCGTACCGGGCGCCGTACGACGCGGCCGGGGGCATGGCGTTCCTCGCGGCGCGGGCGGTGCCGGGTGTGGAGTACGTCGAGGACGGTGAGTACGGCCGGACGCTGCGGCTGCCGCACGGCACCGGCACCGCGCGGCTGCGCCCGGCGGACGGGCATTTCGACTGCACGTTGCGGCTGACCGACATGCGGGACCTGAGCAGCGCGGTCGCGCGGCTGCGTCGCCTGTTCGACCTGGACGCGGACCCCGCCGCGGTGGCCGACGTGCTCTGCGCGGACCCCGCGCTGGCCCCGTCGGTGGCGGCGACGCCCGGCGTGCGGCTGCCCGGCAGCGTCGACGGGGCGGAGATCGTCACCAGGGCGCTGATCGGCCAGCAGATCTCGGTCGCCGCGGCACGCACCGCGCTCGGCACGCTGACCGGCGCGCTCGGCGACCCGCTCCCGTCCCCGGACGGCCGGCTGACCACGCTGTTCCCCTCCCCGGCCGCGATCGCCGAGGGTGGTGCGTCCGTGCTCAGGGGCCCGCGGCGGCGCATCGACACCGTGCTGACGGTGAACGCCGCGCTGGCCGCCGATGAGCTGGACGTCCACGTGGGTGCCGACCCGGACGAGCTTTCCCTTGCGCTGCAACAGTTCGCCGGTGTCGGCCCCTGGACGGCCGGCTACGTGCTCATGCGGGTGCTCGGCGCGCCGGACGTGCTGCTGTCGACGGACGTGGCGCTGCGCAAGGGCGCGCGGGCGCTGGGCCTGCCCGCGGACCCGGACGCCCTCGTGGCGCACGGCAACGCGTGGCGCCCGTGGCGATCGTACGCGGGCATGCACCTCTGGCGCGCCGGCTGACCGTCCGTCCACAACGGACACGTTCGCGGCGGGCGGAGTCCGCTGACCGCGATCTTCGTTGCGCCGGCGGGGATCCGGACGGTGCGGTGAGGGCATGGACGCCGCGCCGCGATTTCCCTGCTCGTCGCCGTACTGGCCCGTGGTCACCCACCCGCGGCTGCGAAAGGTGCTGCCCCGGCCTGGTGATCTCCGGTCTCGGGGACGGGATGTCGGTCGTGGCGATCAGCTGGCTCGCGCTGCAGCTGGCGCCGGCCACGCACCACGGCACCTGGGTCGCGGTGGCGTGCTCTTCGGCAGGTTCCTGAGCGGGCGCGGCGGCGCGCAGCTCGCCGGCTGGAACGCCGTGCTGCGCGC
>NZ_JBOHGA010000142.1:0-16487 GCF_050699915.1 Actinophytocola sp. | reverse complement strand
GAGCTGGCCCGCGTCATCCGCGCGGCCCGCCGGCCGGTGTTCGTCGCCGGTCGCGGCGCCCGCGGCGCCGGCCCACCGCTGCGGGCACTCGCCGAGGCCTCCGGCGCGCTGCTCGCCACCTCCGCCGTCGCCAACGGGCTCTTCGCGGGCGACGAGTGGTCGCTCGGCATCTCGGGCGGCTTCGCCTCGCCCCTCGCCGCTGAGCTGATCGGCGCGGCCGACCTCGTCGTCGGGTGGGGATGCGCGCTGAACGACTGGACCACCCGGCACGGCCGGCTGATCGGTCCCGACGCGACGGTCGGCCAGGTCGACACGGACCCCGCAGCACTGGGCGGACACCGGCCGGTGGATCTCGGCGTGCTCGGCGACGCCGGACACACCGCACGAGACACACTCGCCGCTCTGGAGTCCACTCAGGACGGCTACCGCACGCCGGAGGTGCGCACGCGGATCGCGGCGCACGGCCGCTGGCGGGACGTCCCGGTCACCGATGAGTCCACAGTGGACAGGATCGACCCGCGTACGCTCAGCAGCCGGCTCGACGAGCTGCTGCCCGCGCAGCGGCTCGTCGCCGTCGACTCCGGCAACTTCATGGGCTACCCGAGCGCCTACCTCGCCGTCCCCGACGAGTACGGGTACTGCCTCACCCAGGGCTTCCAGTCGATCGGGCTCGGCCTCGCCACCGCCATCGGCGCCGCGCTCGCCCGGCCCGACCGGCTGCCGGTCGCGGCACTCGGCGACGGCGGCTGTCTGATGAGCATCGCGGAGCTGGACACCGCCGTGCGACTTGGCCTGCCGCTGCTCGTCGTGGTCTACAACGACGAGGCCTACGGCGCCGAGGTGCACCACTTCACCGGCCAGGACCACGGCACGGTCCGCTTCCCGGAGACCGACATCGCCGCCATCGGCGCCGGCTTCGGCTGTGCCGCACTCACCGTCCGCGGCGCAGCCGACCTCGACGGCGTGACCGCCTGGCTCGACGGCCCGCGCGACCGTCCACTGCTGGTCGACGCGAAGATCACCAGCGACGGCGGCTCCTGGTGGCTCGCCGAGGCGTTCCGCTAGCCCCCGGCCGTGCTCACCCTGGCCGACCTCCGCGGCTACGCGATGCAGCACGGCGACACGCACGTGATCGTGTGCGTCGGACGCGCGGAGGCCGAGGCGGCGGCCGCCTACGACCGCCGCTGATCGCGCTCCGTGGCCGCGCGCCGGCCGGATTTCCGCGTCAGCGAGAAAATCGGGCATACCGTCGTGACCGGGCACGACGCGGTGTCGTTAGGTCGTCAGTGGACAGCGCGGCCCCGCGCGTGGAGGCGACCATGGAGCTGACCCGGCGGTTGACCCAGCTCGTGATCCTGCGACTGGACGAGCTCACCGACGAGCTGGTCCTCGAGATACTCCGGGAGAACGCCGGCTACGTCGACGCGGAGCTGGTCCCGCTCGACGAGCTGCGCCGGTCGTGCCGGGACAACCTCGAGCGGGTGCTGCAGCTGCTCGGCGACATGGTGCCGCCCGGCGTCGACCCGGTGGACGCGGCCGCGCTCACCGGCACCCGGCGGGCCGAGCGGCGCGCGCCGCTGGAGGCCGTGCTGCGCTCGTTCCGCATCGGTGGCCGGGTGGTGTGGCACGCACTCGCCCGGGTCGCCAGGGAGGACGGCTCGATCGGCTGGGACGACATGGTCGACGTCGCCGCCGCGGTCTGGACCGTCGTCGACGAGGTGTCCTCCGCGGTGGCCGGCGCCTACCGCCGCACCGAGCTGCGCCTGCGCCGGCTCGACGAGCACCGGCGGCTCACGCTGTTCACCGACCTGCTGCGCGGCCGCGGCCGCGACGCCGCCTTCGCCGCGGAGGCCGCCGCGGAGCTCGACCTGCCGGCCGACGTCGACTTCCTCGTGCTGGCCGCGGACCTGCGGCAGGACACCAGCGCCGAAGATCACCTCGCGGTGCACGGCGTTCGCTCGATCTGGCAGCCGCACGCACGGCACACCGTCGGGCTGGTCGCGCTCGACCGCTACGACGCGGACCGGGTGCTCGACCTGCTGCGCACGGCCGTCCGCGACCGGGTCGGGGTCAGCCCGCGCGTGCACGGGCTCGGTGAGGTCGGCACGGCCCACGAGCTGGCGGTGCTCGCGCTGCGCACGCTCCCGGCCGGCATCGCGACCACCGCGCGACTGGACGACCGGCTGCCCGCCGCGCTCCTCGTCCGCTCCCCGGACCTCGTCGACCGGCTCGTCGAGGTCGTGCTCGGCCCGCTGCTGCGGTTGCCCGACGGCGAGCGCCAGCAGCTCCTCGCCACGCTGTCGGCATGGCTGCGGTCCAACCGGTCGCCGGCCGCCGCGGCAGAGCGGCTGTACTGCCACCGCAACACGGTGATCAACCGGATGAGCAAGGTGGAGAGCCTGCTCGGCCGCTCGCTCGAGGACTTCGAGAACGCGCTGACCGTCTCCTACGCGCTGCTGGCCCTGGACCTGCCCGAGGGAACCCATGCGCAACGCAAGTAGCACCTAGCGAAACGAACGCCGAGAATGTGTCAAACAATTCCCGGCGGGCCGATAAACGAATTCGATGCGCGCCTGGTTCGTCCGCGATTCCTCCATCGTTCCGACCCGTCAGAAAGTTACTTTCGAACCCTGCGCGTGGCCGGTTGGTCACGCGCGGCGACGCCACGCTGCGACGACCGGAAGTGTCTACTCACCTGGAGAGACACCGAGCCGGCACGGATCGCGACCACGATCGACGGCAGCTCTCGAACGATACTGCGAATGGAGTAACGCATTAAGGGACCAAAGTCCTTTGTTGACCATCAACGCGGCGCCACACAGGACATAGCCTTGACTTTCCCGAACCGTTCGGCTTGCATCGCCGAAGTCGCCAGTGCGTCCAATTTCGCAGGGCTTCTGGCTACCCGCCAGACCTGCAGGGGGCACCGGCTGCGCAGCCGACGGTCAGATGGGACATGTGGTGCCGGAGTCAGGTCAGCAGGACGCCACCAGGTGGCGACTCAACAGCTGGAGCCTGCGTACGAAGGTCGCGGTGGTACTCGTCGTGCCGGCGGTCGTCGCGCTGGCTCTCGGCGGCCTGCGCCTGCAGCTCCAGCTCGACGACGCCAACGGCCTGAGCACCGTCCGCGACCAGTTCGCCGTGCTCGGCGAGGCGGTGACGCTCGCGGACCTGGCGGCCAAGGAGATGGTCGCCGCCGTGCCGCCGAACCCGGCCGAGCTGCCGATTCAAGAGGAGGCCGTGGACCGGCAGGTCGCCGTCGTCCGCAACGCCGCCGACTTCGCCCAGCTGCCCGCCGACGTGAGCCGCAAGCTGGGCGACGCGCTCAGCGACCTCGCCGCGGCCCGCGAGCAGGCGGCGGAGAACGAGACCGACCCGGTCACCGAGGCGTTCGCCTACCGCGCGGTGATCGGCGAGCTCGGCGAGCTCGTACCGCGCGTCGTGTCCATCACCCGGGCCGAGGATCTCGACGACCTCGCGTCGACGGTGTTGTCGATGCTGCAGCTGCGCGCCTCGCTCGCGAGCGAGGAGGCGTTGATCGCCTCCGGCAACGGCGCCGCGGTCAGCAACGACGTCGCCGCCTCGATCCAGCACGCCGCCGCCGAGGAGGCGGTGCTCGGCCAGCAGCTCGCGCTCGACCTCCCGGCCGCCGAGCTCCCCGAGTTCGTCGCCGCCACCAGCACCTGGTCCGAGCGGCGCGACGAGATCCAGGAGGCCGTGGCCAAGAACCGGACCGCGGACCTGCAGCTGCTGCTGCCGGAACTGCAGGCCGAGCAGACCGAGCTGCGCCGGCTGATCGACGACAAGTTCACCGAGCTCGTCGACACCGTGTCCACTCGCACCAACGTCGCTCGCTCCGACGCCCTGCGCGACGCCGCGATCGTGCTCGGCGCGCTGCTCGCCGCGCTGGCGATCGCGCTGACCGTGGCCCGCACGCTGCTGGTGCCGGTGCGCCGGCTGCGCGCGGCCGCACTGTCCGTCGCGCACGACAAACTGCCGAAGACCGTGGAGCGGGTGCGCTCCGGCGAGCACGTCGACTGGCGGGCCGTCGAGCCGGTCGCGGTCCGCACCGACGAGGAGATCGGCCAGCTCGCCCGCGCGTTCGACGACATGCACCAGCAGGCCGTGCGGCTCGCCGGTGAGCAGGCCGAGCTGCGCCACCAGGTCAGCGAGATGTTCATGACGCTGTCTCGGCGCAGCCAGTCGCTCGTCGAGCTGCAGCTGGGCGTGATCGAGGGCCTGGAGGCCGACGAGCACGACCCGCGCCGGCTCGAGGGGCTCTTCCGGCTCGACCACCTCGCCACCCGGCTGCGCCGCAACGGCGAGAACCTCCAGGTGCTCGCGGGCGGCGCGCCGCCCAAGCGCGGGAACCGGCCGGTCGACGTCGTCGAGCTGCTGCGCGCGGCGACGTCGGAGGTCAAGGACTACCGGCGGGTCAGCCTCGGGCACGCACCGAACGCCTTGGTGCGGGTCACCGCCGCGACCGACGTGGTGCACATCCTGGCCGAGCTGTTGGAGAACGCGACCCGGTTCTCCCCGCCGGACCGCAAGGTCGTGCTCACCGCCGACCGCGGCACCGACGGCGGCCTGCTCTTCGAGGTGATCGACACCGGGCTCGGGATGGCCGCGGAGGATCTCGAGGAGGCCAACCGCCGGCTCGCCGCCGCGGACGCCATCGGCCCGGAGACCACTCGGCGGATGGGCCTGTTCGTGGTCAGCCTGCTCGCCGCCCGACACGGCCTGACGGTCCGGCTGCGCCCGACCTACGAACGGGCGAAGCAGGCCGGCCTCACCGCCAGCGTGCACGTACCGGGCACGCTCGTGCTCTCCGCCGGCGCACCGGAGACCATCGCGCCGGCGGCGGCCGAGCCGACCGCCGCGCCAGTGTCGACAGCACCGCCGACCGCACCGCTGCCCGCCGTACCGGCCTCCGACGAGCCCGCCGACGTCGAGGAGAGCCCGGTCCCGGTGTTCGCCGGCGGGCCGCCGACCGTGCCACCGGTGCCGGCGTTGCCGCTGATCCCGTTCAGCAACGGCAACCAGCTCGACTGGTTCACCCCGCAGGTGCCGGTCGAGGACGTCCCCCGAAACGGGAACGCCACCGAGAAGAGCACTCGCGGCTGGCTCACGCCGGCCACGCCCCCGACGCCGGCCCCGCGGGAGCCGGCCGAGGACGAGAGCACGCCCGCGAGCACGAAGAGCACCAAGGCCGCGAAGCCGGACGCGGACGGCACGTCGAACGACGACTCGCCGACCATCCGCGTGACGGCGGCGGGGCTGCCGGTACGCACGCCGGGCGGCGGCTCGCGCGCCAAGAAGTCCAAGCCGGCCAGCGGGTCGACCTCGGGGCCGACCCGCAAGCCGAGCGCGGCCTTCCGCGATCCGGACACGATCCGCAGCAACCTGTCCAGGCACTACAGCGGTATGCAGGCGGCGCGCCGCGCTCGAGAGGAGTCCGATTCCGAGTCCGCACCGGAGGCGAAGAGCTGACATGGCCGCACGGGAGCGCGGCGCCGACGAACCTGTCGACAGGAGCGGGCGGAGGGCTGGGAGACCCGCCCGCTCAGATCCGAGGGAGGGATCAATGACAACCGAGAGCACCACCACCGCGGCCGAGCCGACGCTGGGTTGGCTCGTCTCGGCCTTCACCCAGGACGTGCCCGGGGTTACGCACGCCGTCCTGGTCTCCGCCGACGGCCTGCTCGTCGCGGCGAGCGACGGCCTGCCGCGCGACCGGGCCGACCAGATGTCCGCACTGACCGCCGGCCTCACCAGCCTCACGGTCGGTGCCGCGCAGCTGTTCACCGCGGGCCGCGTCGTGCAGTCGGTGATCGAGATGGAAGGCGGCTTCCTGCTGCTGATGAGCATCGGCGACGGCTCGCACCTCGCGGTGCTGGCCGCCGCCGGGTGCGACATCGGCCTGGTCGGCTACGAGATGACGCTGCTCGTCGACCGCGTCGGGCGGATGGTCGACACCCCGGTCCGCGGGGCCGGGGAACTGCGCTGAAAGAGAACGCGGTGACCGAGGAAACGGACGACGGCGACCTCGCGGCGCTGGCTCGCCCGTACTCGTGGACAGAGGGCCGGACGCAGCCGACCGTCGAGCTCGCTGTCGAGGCGCGGGTGCGAACGACCCCGCGCGGGCGGCGGCTGCCGCGGCGGCTGACCGATGCGATGTGGACGGTGACGGAGCTGTGCGCGCGGCCGAGCTCGGTCGCGGAGATCGCGGCACACCTTTCGGTGCCGCTGGGGGTGGCGAGGGTCCTGGTCGGGGACCTGCTCGAGGAGGGGCTGGTGGTGGTCGAGGCGACGTTGTCCGACGACGCCGGCACCGACGAGCGACGCCAACTGATCGAGAGGGTGCTCAGTGGACTACGTGCTCAATAACCCGCCGAGGAAACGGATAACCTCGGCGAAGATCGTCGTGGCCGGCGGGTTCGGCGTCGGCAAGACGACCTTCGTCGGGGCGATGTCGGAGATCGCACCGGTGCGCACCGAGGCGCTGATGACGAGCGCCGGTGTCGGCATCGACGAGGTCTCGGCGTCGTCGAGCAAGCTCTCCACGACGGTGGCGATGGACTTCGGCCGCATCACGCTCGCCGACGACCTCGTCCTCTACGTCTTCGGCACGCCCGGCCAGCACCGCTTCTGGTTCATGTGGGACGACATCGTGCACGGCGCGATCGTGGCGGTCGTGCTCGTGGACACCCGCCGGCTCGCCGACGGCTTCGCCTCCATCGACTACTTCGAGGAGCGCGGGCTGCCGTTCATCGTGGCGGTCAACCAGTTCGACGGCGCCCGCCGGTACACCCTCGACCAGATCCGCGAGGCGCTCTCGCTGCCCGCGGACGTCATGATCATGAACTGCGACGCACGCTCCCGCGACTCCACCAAGGAGGTCCTCATCGCGGCGAGCGAGCACGCGCTGTCCAAGCTGGCACCCGAGCCGGCCCCGTTGCCCAAGCGACCCGTCCGGGTCCGCGGCGTGCGCTGAGGAGCCCCACCGCATGAACCATGTCCATCACTTCGACCTCGGCACCTGGCTGATGTTCTTCGCCTACGCCACGTCCGTGGTCGGCTCCACCGTCGGCCTGGCGTGCACGCCGCTGGCCCGCTACGCGCGCAGCGAGGCCGCGCGGCTGGGTTGGCTGGCGCTGGCCGCCGTGGCGATCGGCGGGGTCGGCATCTGGCTCATGCACTTCATCGCGATGCTGGGCTTCACCACTCCCGGCCTGCCGGTGCGCTACGACGTCGGGCGCACCGCGATCTCGGCGGTGCTCGCGGTCGGCGCCGTGTTCGTCGGACTGCTCGTGTTCGGCGCCCGCCGAAGGTACTCGTTGTGGCGGCTGCTGGTCGGCGGCACCATCACCGGGCTCGCCGTGGCGCTGATGCACTACACCGGCATGTGGGCGCTCAACGTCAAGGGCAGCATCTCCTACGACTTCGGCCTGGTGGTGCTGTCGGTCGCGATCGCGGTGCTGGCCGCGACCGCCGCGCTGTGGTTCACCGTGGCGACCGACCGGCTGCCGCTGCGGGTGCTCGCCGGCCTCGTCATGGGCATCGCGGTCACCGGGATGCACTACACCGGGATGGCCGCGGTCCGGGCGAACCTGGACCCGAACGCGCCCTCGCCGGAAGGCGTCGAGGTGTTCACCTTCCTGCTGCCGGTCTTCGTGGTGGCGGCGGTGGCGCTGGCCGGGACGATCACCGCGGTGCTGATGGCCGCCCCGGTGGAGCCCGACGAACCCGAGCCGGTCGAGGAGGAGCCGGCCCTCGGCGAGCCGGTTGGCTCCCCCGGCTGAACCGCGGGATGATCGTGACCCGATCGCACGACCCGAGGAGTGGCACATGGCCGGTCAGTTCGAGGCCACCGTCGAGATCGACCGCCCCGTCGCGGAGGTGTTCGCCTTCCTCGCCGACGGCCGCAACGACCCGAAGTTCAGCCCCCGAGTGCAGCGGATCGAGAAGACGGGCGACGGCCCGACCTCCGTGGGCACCGTCTACAAGAGCACCGTCAAGGACGCGGGCCTGACCACCCGGCGCGAGTTCCGGATCACCGAGTTCGTGCCGGACCAGAAGATCCGCTGGGCGGAGCAGTCCAAGAACCTGGTGACCGCCGTGGAGGGCGGCTACGACTTCGAGGCCGTAGCCGGCGACAGGACCCGGCTGCGTGTCTACAACGTCCTGGAAGGACACGGGCTGGGCAAGCTCATCGCCGGCTTCGCGCTCGGCGCCGCCCGCAAGGACGCCCCGAACTTCGCCGACCGCATCAAGAAGGCGGTCGAAGCGTCCTAAGCGGACAGTTTCGCGGTCGCGGTCCGCCGGGTCCGCGGCGGCACGGACATGATCGCCACGTTGTGGGTGCGGGACAGGCGTTCGTGCGGGGCCGCCTCGTCGCCGAAGAAGACGGCCAGCGGCGTCCAGATGCCGACCACGAACAGCGAAACCAGCAAGCCGGCCGGGATCAGCAGCTGCTCCGGGTTTGCCAGCACGTCCCAGTGGTCGACCGACAGCGCGAGCCACAGCAGCCACAGCGGCGAGAGCAGGACGCCCTGGCGGACCAACAGCGACACCGGCCCCGCGCGCCGCCCGCCCGTCCGCTCCACCCGAAGCAGCATCGCCCGCTTGCCGACCGTCGAGCCGGTGAGCACCGGCACGAGCAGGAACCACACTCCCGCGAGTACGGCGACGATCGGGCCACGATCGCTGGCCTGGCCACCGGTCGGGCCGCCGAACAGGACGATCAGGCCGACCACGAGACCGGTCAGCACGACGAACCCGACAACGTCCGCCAGCAGCGCGAACAGCCGCCGGCTCACCGTCACCCGCGTCGCGTAGCGGCGCCGCTCGCGCTCCGGCTCGACCGCGGGCAGCAACCGGCCGAGCGGGCCGGCGAGCAGCCAGCCCACCACCGCACCCACCGTGTTGAGCATCAGGTCGTCCACGCTGAACAGCCGGTACGCGCACGGGTAGACGAACCACAGCCCGGTCAGCTGGGTGAGCTCGAACAGCAGCGACACGCCGAACGCGAGCCCGGCCGCCGGCAGGAACCGCATGCCGACCAGGTAGCGAAGGAAGAAGCCGAGCGGCGCCAGCACCGCCAGGTTGAGCGCGGTGCTCCACACCACGCCGTAGGACACGACCGAGGCGAGGCTCCAGTCGCCCCGCGCCCGCTCCTGGAGCACCTGGACGAAGTAGAACGGCCGCAGCTGCGGGGTGCTCGCGTAGTTCTGCGTGGCGCAGTACTCGCCGGGATCGCTCGGCAGCGGGATGACCGTCTGCATGACCGCGGCCAGCAGGTAGAACAGGAACCCGTAGACGACCAGCGTCGTCCACCCACCCGCGCGGCCGCGGCGACGGTAGCTGACCACCGCTACCGGCAGCAGCACGATCAACACGATGACGGGGAAGATCGAGATCGCCGTGGTGACCGGCAGCAGGTAGGTGTCGAACACGGCGACCTAGTACCCCGACGCCGAGATTTTCAAGCCTCCGGCTGGGTTCACCACCCGGTGGGCGGTGGCGGCGGCACGACCGGCGGGCGGTCGTCGCAGGTGATCGTGTTCGGCAGCATCCACGGGGCGAGCCAGCCGCCGTCGTTGCCGCCCCGGTCGGTCAGCCCGAACTCCGAGCCGGCCGGTGTGAAGTGGAACGACCCGCAGTTGTTGACCCCCACCGCGCCGACGTTGCGCGCGTCCACGTTCTCGAACGACGCGGCCCCGGCGGTGCGGGCGCTGAGCACCGACGTGCCCGTGCCGTCCACCCGGATGTCTCTGAAGTGCACGTTCGGCACCGCGTACTCGTCCTTCACCGCGAACTCGGTGACGAGCATGATCGCGTTGTAGGTGTTGTCGAGGTAGTGGTCGCCCACGACCTCGATGTCCGCCTCGATGTCGCGCTCGAGCGCGTAGATCCAGATCGCGCCCAGCCCGATGTTCCAGTTCAGCTCGTAGGTGCCGGCGCGGACCACGGTGTTGTTCGTGAGCCACACGTGCCCGGTGAACGGCTGCGCGCCGAAGCGGGAGCCGAGCTGGATGCCGCTCCCCTCCCGGACCGGGTCGGCGACCAGGTTGTTCGACACGGTGTCGTCCGTGCCGCCGTAGAGCGCGATGCCGTTCGCGAGCACCGGGGTCTGCACGGTGTTGTGGTCGAAGGTGTTGTTCGCGTTCTGCGCGTGCTCCGCCCACATCGCGAGCCCGTCGTCGCCGGTGTTGCGCACGAAGTTGTTCCGCACCACCGAGTTCGTGACTCCGATGTGGAAGTTCAGCGCGTCGGCGACCTGGTCGACGACGATGTTGTCGCGGACGGTGGTGTTCGACATCGGGCCGTCGAACCACAGGCCCACCTTCGTGTGGTGGATGTGGAGGTCGGTGATCGTCGAGTCGCTCATCGCCCCGCCGATGCCGTTGACCTGGTCGGTGTCGATTCGTTCGCGGACGTCGCCCTCGATCGCGAAGCCGGACAGGTGCACGCCACGGCTGCCGCCGGCCGTCGCGTCCTTGCCGTAGAAGCCGACGCCGGTGTGCGCCGACCCGTCCGGGGCCGGCGGGTCGAGTGCCACCTCGCGACCCTTGATGATCGTGTGCCAGTTGCCGGCGCCCTCGATGGTCACGTCGTCGACGACGATGTGGCGGTTCACCTGGTACGTGCCGGGCGGCACGTACACCGGAAGGTCGAGGAACCGCGCGAGGCCGATCGCGTGCTCGAAGGCCCGCGCGGAGTCGCGTCGCCCTGGTCGGGTCGGCGCCGAGGAGCAGGACGTTCAGCGCGCGCGGGTTCACGTGCGGGCGGTCGACGAGCTCGGAGTCGAGCAGGTCGATGACCGTCCACTCGGCACGGCTGCCGGTGGGCATGGTGAGCCGCACGGTGTCACCCGCGCGGTAGGTCCGGCCCAGCAGCAGGCGCTGCTCGTCGTAGAAGTGGCTGGGACGGAACGGTTTCCGGATGGCCGGCGGCGGGTTCGTCTCGGCGGGCACGCACGAGCACTCGGTGAGCCACCAGTCCGGGTGCAGCAGGTCGGCGTTCGGGTCGTTGGTGAACGGGTACTGGTTGTACAGCCAGGCGTACCGCGAGGTCAGGGTCATGCTCCGGCGGTGGCCGCCGTTCACGGTCACGTCCAGCGGGGCGGTGATGCCGCCGCCGCCCGGCGCGTCCGGGATGCTGTACCGCACGGTGATCGCGTTCGCCGCGGCCGGCAGCGTGAACTCGACGTGCTGGCGCGGCGCGAGCCGGACCGCGGTGCGCCCGGACGCCTCCGCCGGCAGCGTGTACGCCGTCCGGTCCGGGCCGATGACCGTGCCGGTGGTCGCGGCGTGTTCCGCCTCCTGCTCGAGGAAGGCGACGTCCGCGCCGCGCCCGGCGACGAGGGCCGGGTCCAGCCCGGCGCGCGTGACCACGGGCGCGCGGGAGTCGGCGGCCGCGGTGCCGTCGGCCACGCCCAGTCCGAGTCCGGTGGCGGCCACCACCGCCACGGTGAGCCATCGCGACCGACTCTGGGAACGCCCTGTCCGTGCCATCGCGGACCCGTTTCTCTCGGACTGGTGAGGCGACGATAGGACCGTGGTCGCTATTCCCACAAGATGTTGCCCCGAGTTTGCGCGCTTCGAGCAGGAATTTGCGAGCGACCATGATGGGCGCATGACCGACGACTACTTCCTCCCCACGAGCACGGCACCCGAGGAGCGGGCGCGCGACGCCGACCTCGCCCTGCTGCCGGTCGGCAGCTTCGAGCAGCACGGCGCGATCCTGCCGCTCGCCACGGACACCGTCATCGCGGTCACCGTCGCCCGCGCGGTCGCCGCGGCGCACCCCGCGCTGCTGCTGCCGCCGGTCACGATCTCCTGCTCGCACGAGCACGCCGGCTGGCGCGGCACGGTGAGCATCTCGGCGGCGACCCTCTATGCGACGGTCAACGACGTCGCGGAGTCGTTGCGGCGCAACGGCATCGACAAACTCGTGCTCGTGAGCGGGCACGGCGGCAACTACGTGCTGGGCAACGTGGTCCAGGAGGCCAGCGCACGCGGCGAGCACCTGGCGCTGTTCCCGACCGAGGCCGACTGGCTGACCGCACGCGCCGCCGGCGGCATCGAGCTCGGCCCGGACAGCGACATGCACGCCGGCGAGCTGGAGACCTCACTGCTGCTGCACGCGCACCCCGACCTCGTGCGGGCGGACTACGCCGACCACGACGAGCTCGCCGACGAGCGCAACCGGATGCTGACCCGCGGGCTGGCCGCCTACACCGCGTCGGGTGTGGTCGGCCGGCCCTCGCTCGCCTCCGCCGCCAAGGGCAAGGCCGCGCTCGCGAGCCTGGTCGAGTCCTTCGCCGACGTGGTCGACGCGCTCGGCAGCCCCTCCAGGTGAGGCAGGTAGTGGTCCAGCCGCTCGCGCTTGGTGCGTAGGTAGGGCAGGTTGTCGTCGGTCGGCGTCGCGAGCAGCGGGACCCGCTCGGACACGCGGATCCCGTCGTGCAGCAACGAGTCCAGCTTCTTCGGGTTGTTCGACAGCAGCCGGACCGCGGGCACGCCGAGGTCGTGGAGGATCTCCGCGGCCATGTGGTACTCGCGGGCGTCGACCGGCAGGCCGAGCGCCAGGTTCGCCTCGACGGTGTCCAGGCCCTCCTCCTGCAGCGCCATCGCCTGCAGCTTCGCCAGCAGCCCGATGCCCCGGCCCTCGTGGCCCTTCAGGTAGATGAGCACGCCGGCGCCCTCGGCGACGATCTGCCGCATCGCCGCGCTCAGCTGGTCGCCGCACTCGCAGCGGGAGGAGCCGAAGGCGTCCCCGGTCAGGCACTCCGAGTGCACGCGGGTGAGCGGGTCGGCCGTGGTGACGTCGCCGTGGACCAGCGCCACGTGCTCGTGCCCGCCCCAGCGGTCCAGGTAGCCCACGGCGCGAAACTCGCCGTACATGGTGGGCAGACGGGTCTCGACCACCCGTTCCACGGCGCCACCGCGTCCGATGTCGGCAACGTTGGTCATGCGGTCACTACTCCTCGGCGTTCCTGTCGGCGGCGAACGAGCATCACTGCGCCCGGCAGGCTCGCCACGAGCCCGAGCAATCCGTACACCACGGCAGTGGTGAGTCCCTGAGCGGCGCCGAGACCGGCGGCCGCGAACATCAGCACCGTCGCTCCTTCCCTTGGTCCCCACCCTCCTACGTTCAACGGCAGACCCATCGCGAGCAGCGAAACGATCACCAGCGGGACGAGCTCGCCGGCCGGCACGTCCGCGCCCGCCGCACGCGCCGCGACGATGAACAGCGTGATGTGCCCGGCGAGCACCGCGGCCGACAGCACGGCCACCGCCGGCCACGCGTCGCGGGCGAGCAACCCGTGCCGGACGTCGTCGAGCGTACGTCGCCAACGCGAGTCGGGTCCGGTCCAGCGACGCATCGCCAGGTAGCCGAACACGAACAGTGAGGCGACGATCAGCACGGCCAGCCCGATGTCGCGGGCGGGCGCGATGGTCGGCCCGGCCAGCAGCACCACGACCCCGGCGATGACCACGACGATCTGCCCGGCGGTCCGCTCCAGGACGACGGCGCGCACGCCGGCGCCCACGTTGCCCTCGTCGCGGCCGTGCTGCACCGCCCGGTGCACGTCGCCGAGCACGCCCGCGGGAAGCACGGCGTTGAGGAACAGCGCCCGGTAGTAGTCGGCGACGGCGCGGCGCAGCGGCAGCCGCAGCCCCAGCCGGTGCGCGACCAGACACCAGCGCCACGCGCTCAGCACGGTGGTCACCAGCCCGATGCCCAGCGCGGCGACGATCTCACCGAGGTTGATTACCCGGAACCCGTCGAGGAAACCGTCCGCGCCGACCTTCCAGATCAGCGCCACGACGATGCCCACCCCGACCAGGAGCTTCGCCCAGGCCCACAGCTTCTGCTTGTTCAGGCGGCGCATGACGGCTCACCGCCTCGCAGGCCGTCGAGCACGGCGGCGAGCCGAGCGGCCGCCTGCGGCCAGTCCTCGAGGTAGCGCCGCCGCTCGCGAGCCGACTCGCGGAGCCGGCCGCGCAGCGTGGCGTCGGTCAGGTACCGGCGCAGCGCGTCGGACAGCGCGGCCGGGTCGCCGGGCGGCACCAGCATGCCGGGCACGCTGCCGTCCGGCGCCTGGCCGAGCGTGTCGGGCAGCGCGTCGACGTCGGAGGTCAGCACCGGGATGCCGCGAGCGAGCGCCTCGGTCACCACCATGCCGAAGGTCTCGCCGCGGGAGGGCAGCACGAACAGGTCGGTACGGCCGAACAGCGCGTCGAGGTCCTCGTCGGGCAGCGGGCCGGTGAGCGACATGCGGTTGCTGAGCCCGTGCCGCGCGATCAGCTCCTCCACCCGTGTTACGTACTCCGGGTCGCGGCGCACGGAGCCGACACAGTTGCAGGTCCAGCCGAGGTCGGCGACGCCGGCGAGGGCTTCCACCAGGACGTCCTGCCCCTTGCGCGGGGTGACCGAACCGAGGCAGAGCAGCCGGCCGTCGGTGCCTGTGGCCAGCGGCTCGGGTCTCGTCCCGGGTGGCGCCACGTGGACGCGGGACGGGTCGAGGCCGTGGTGTGCGATCGCCCGGCGCCCCGCCCAGTAGCTGGTGGCGATCACGGCCACCGCGGCGTGCAGCGTCGCCCGCTCGAGCCTGTCGAGCTGGGCCGCCCGCTCCTCGGGCAGCCCGACCTCGTCGGCGAGCGGCAGGTGCAGCAGGATCGCGAGGCGCAGCCGGCGGGCGTGGGGCACCACGACCTCCGGCACGCCGCACGCGACGAGTCCGTCCAACAGAACGACGGACCCGTCCGGCAGCTCGCCCAGCTCTCTCGCCAGGTTGCTCCTGGCGGCGTGGTCCGGCGTCGGCCACTGGCCCGACACCCCGACCTCCCGCATGCCAAGGACCTCGCACATCCGGCGGTCGTAGGCGTTGCCCCCGCTCGCGAACGTCACGTCGTCGACGTCCGCGGGGAGCACGAACGTCGTCCCGGCCGCGCTCACAGCGCGCGCCTGTAGGTCGCCCACGCCACGTGGGACTCACGCAGCATGACCGAGAGCTCGGACAGCCCCTTGGCTCCCTCGCCGAGCTTGCCGGCGTGGATCCGCTCGGCGAGCCGGTCGGCGACGGTCTTGGCCAGGAACTCCGTGGAGGTGTTGATGCCGGCGAACTCGGGCACCTCGTCGAGGTTGCGGTAGTTCAGGTCGCCGAGAATCGCCTGCAGCTCGCGCGTGGCGAGGCCGATGTCGACCACGATGTTGTCCGCGTCCAGCTCGGGACGATGAAACGTGGCGTCCACGATGAACGTCGCACCGTGCAGCCGTTGCGCGGGCCCGAACACCTCGCCGTTGAAGCTGTGCGCGACCATGACATGGTCGCGGACGGTGAGGCTGTACACCCGCGCCTCCTGCTGTCGACTACGTGTTGTCGTACATAACACGCAGGCAGAGCGCAGAGGGTTCATCGCTGATCAACCCGGGCAGCACCACCGGTAGTTCATCGAACAGACATTCCCTGGTCACGAGCGCATCGAAGGCCGGATCGGCGAGCAGTTCGAGGGCCACGGCGAGCCTGTCGGCGTACCCCTTGCGGCCGGCGCGGGCCGGCGACACCATCCCCACCTGGCTCGACCGCAGCGTGAGCCGTCGCGAGTGGAACCACTCACCCAGCGGCACGCTCACCCGCCGGTCGCCGTACCAGCTCAGCTCGACGACCGTGCCCTCGACGGCGAGGAGCTCGAGACCGCGGGCGAGGCCGGCGTCGGTGGCGCTGGCGTGCACGACCAGGTCGCACTCGCCCTCGGCGTCGGCCGGAGTGGCGAAGGCGACGCCCAGGGCGGCGGCGAGCGTGCGCTTCGACTCGTCCGTGTCGACCAGCTGCACCCGGGTGGCCGGGAACCCGGCGAGTACCCGCGCGACGCTGGCCCCGACCATCCCGGCGCCGACTACCGCGATCCGGTCGCCGACGTGCGGGGCCGCGTCCCAGACCGCGTTGACCGCGGTCTCGACGGTCCCGGCCAGGATCGCCCGCGCCGCCGGCACTCCGTCGGGCACCGGCGTCACGGCCGAGGCGGGGACGACGTAGCGGGTCTGGTGCGGGTAGAGGCAGAACACGGTCCGCCCGGCGTGCCGGCCCTGCTCGACGACGCCGACGTTGAGGTAGCCGTACTTGACCGGGCCGGGGAACTCGCCCTCCTGGAACGGTGCACGCATGGCGGCGTGCTGGCTGGCCGGCACGCCGCCGCGGAACACGAGGGCCTCGGTGCCGCGGCTCACCCCGGAGTAGAGGGTGCGGACGACGACGTCGTCGGGACCGGGTGCGGCCAGCTCGACCGGGCGGATCTCGCACTCCCCGGGTGCGCGCAGCCAGAACGCACGCTCCATCTCCTGGCGCCCTCCTCCGGTTAGGCTCATGATCACCATAACTGCTCCCGGAGGTGCCCGTGCTGCCGCTGCGCGCGGTCGCCGCTGGCCTGGCCGCACAGGCGGCGGTGCTGGCCGTGCTCGCCCCGGGCCCGCGGGGC
>NZ_JBOHGA010000141.1:0-16606 GCF_050699915.1 Actinophytocola sp. | reverse complement strand
GCGAGCGGCAGGGCGAGCGCGGGCAGCCCGAACACGGGGACGAACAGCAGGCCGGGTCCGGTGGCGGCGAGCACCACCAGGGCGAGCGCGGCGCGAGGCGTCATGCGGCCACCAGTGTGTTCCAGCGGCGGGCCGCGTCCTGGGCGTTCGAGACGCGCAGCACCCGCACGCCCGGCACGTCCACCTCGGCCCGGCGCATCCCGTCCGGCAGCTCGATCGGTGCCATTCCGCCCAGCACCAACACGATCGTCGTCGAGTAGTGCCGGCGCAGTGCCGCGAGCGCCCCGAGGTCGGCCTCCACCGCACCGGAAAGGACCACCGCCAGGCCGCCGCCGTGACCACCGCCGCGCCCGCCGCCGCGGGCCAGCTCGGTCGGCACCAGCGAGTCGGAGTCGCACGGGGCGAGCTGGCACAGCTCGTCCAGCAGCCGGCGCGTGCCGACCGGACCGCCGCGCTCGCTCACGTCCAGCGCCTCCGGGGTGACCAGCCGGCAGTGATGCCCGGCCAGGGAGGACGCGGCGAGCAGCGACCCGGCCAGGTCGACCGCCTCCTCGAATCCGTCCGGTGTGGACAGTGGGCGGCGGGTGTCCAGGAGCACGGTGAACCGCGGCTGCTCGGGATCGGTGTACTCGCGCACCATCAGCTGCCCGGTCCGCGCGACCGCCTTCCAGTGCAGGTGCCGGACCTCGTCGCCGACCACGTACTCCCGCACGTCGCGCAGGTCCAGCGAGCCGTGCAGCGGGTCGTCGCCGGTGCGGCCCTCGTGGTGGTGGCGTGGGCGACCGCCGGCCAGCGCCCGCACCGGGTACACCCGCGGGTGTACCCACAGGGTCGTCGTGTCGCCGGTGGTCTGGCTGCTTGCGCCCAGCCCCAACGGATCCGAGCGGCGCATGGTCAGCGGCCCTACCTGGAACCGGCCGCGCCGGTCGGTCGGCAGCTCGTAGTGGTACACCGCCTGCGCGCCCGGGGCCAGCGGGCGCACGGTCACCGCCTGGAAGCCGACCCCGACCACGTCGTCCGCGGTGAGCTCGCCCTGTCGACGGGTGCCCGGGTTCTCCACTCGCAGCCGGGCGAACGCGGCCTCGCCGCGGCGCACCCGCTCCGGGTAGACCTCCCGGCTGACCGATACCCGCGGCCGCTTGGCGGTGACCAGGAACGCGGCGAGCACGGCGCCGAGCGCGGCGCCGGCGATCCCGCGCAACACCGGGTAGCCGAGGAACTGGCCCAAGAGGACGCACACCACCCCGCCGACCAGCACGGCCACGCCGCGACCAGTGAGCCGGGGCATCTAGGCACCCGCGGAACTGACCATCGGGGCCGGGATCGCCGAGAGCACCTCGTCGACGACGTCGCTGGTGCTGCGCCGGTTCAGCTCGGCCTCGGCCGTGAGGATCAGCCGGTGCTCGAGGACGGGCTTGGCGACCTCCTTGACGTCGTCGGGTGTGACGAAGCCCCGGCCGTGCGTCGCCGCGACCGCCTGCGCGGCGCGGATCAATGCGATGCTGCCGCGCGGACTCGCCCCGTAGCGCAGGGCCACGTGTTCGCGGGTGGCGGCCGCGAGCCGGGCCGCGTACTCGACGACGGCCCGGTCGATGTGTGCCGCCCGAACCTCCGCGGCGGCGTGGCGCAGCGTGGGGATGTCGACGACCGGGTGCAGCTCGTCCGGCCCGACGCCCGCGCAGTCGCTCATGATCACCATGACCTCGGCCTCGAGGTTCGGGTAGCCGACCGCCAGTCGCATCAGGAAACGGTCGAGCTGCGCCTCGGGCAGCCGGTAGGTGCCCTCCATCTCGATCGGGTTCTGGGTGGCCACCACGAGGAACGGCCGGGGCACCTCGTGGCGCACCGAGTCGACCGTGACCGTGCGCTCGGCCATCACCTCGAGCAGCGCCGACTGGGTCTTCGGGGTGCCGCGGTTGATCTCGTCCGCGACGACGATGTTGGCGAACACCCCGCCCCGGCGGAAGTCGAACCGCTCGGCGCCCTGGTGGTAGATCTGCACGCCGGTGATGTCGCCGGGCAGCAGGTCCGGGGTGAACTGGATGCGGCTCCACGAGCCGCCGATGCTGCGCGCGAGGCAGCGGGCCAGCGTCGTCTTGCCCAGTCCCGGCACGTCCTCGATCAGCAGGTGCCCCTCGGCCAGCAGCGCGGCCACGGCGAGCCGCACCAGCTGGGGCTTGCCGCGGATGACTCCCTGCACGTTGGTCGAGATCCGTTCGTAGACCTCGCCGGCCCTCATTTGACTCACGACGCCCCCTCGCAGGCTCGATGCCGCCGCTCGCGGTCGCCCTGTGTCGATGATTCGCTCGCAAGCTCGCTCACGACGCCCCCTCGCAGGCTCGGTGCCGCCGCTCGCGGTCGCCCTGTGTCGATGATTCGCTCGCAAGCTCGCTCATCGCGGTTCCCAAAAGAGCTCGTTGGACTCGGTCTGCCCCTCGGGGCCGTCCGCGGTGACCACTACGTCCTGCCCGGCGCCGTCGAAGAACAGGTCGTTGAAGGTGACGGCACCGTTGTCGTCGGTGACCACGAAGATGTCGGCGAACTCGCCGTCGTCGCTGGACTCGGCGAAGACCAGGTACTCGGTGTTCGGCGCGAAGCCGGTCATCGCCACGTTCAGCCGGGCACAGTCGGGCGCGTCGCAGCCCTCCGCCTCGTCCTCGAACGGCGCGCCGCGGGTCAGCACGATCTCCGGCGTCACGTCGATCCGCCGGGAGGCGGTGGCGCCGGTCAGCGTCCGGCCGTCGGGCGTGCGGGTGACCGCGGAGACGGTGAAGACCAGCTCGTCGCTCGGGGGGATTCCCTGCCACTGGGCGGTCTGGCCGGGCACCGTCTGGTTGGCCAGACCGGTGACACCGGTGACGTAGTGCACCAGGGTGCCGCCGCCCAGGTTCGGCCGGCCCCAGAACACCGTCGCGTCGTTCGTCGCGATGTCGATGTCGATCTCGATGTTGGGTGGCGCCGTGGCGGGGCGCGCGACCGCGACCGGGGTGACCGCGCCGCTGGCGGCGCCGGGCCCGGTGCCCTCCGAGTTCCGCGCGGCCACGGTGAACGTGTAGCGCGTCCCGTTGGTCAGCCCGCCGATCGTCGTCCCGCGCGCGTCGGCGGCGAACTCCCGTGTGCCGCCGGCCCAGCTGACCGTGTAGGCGGTGATCGGCGACCGGTTGTCGGCCGCGGCCTCCCAGGACAGTCGCACCGAGCCGTCGCCGGCCGTCGCGGTGACGCCGGGCGGCGCGCCCGGCGCGCTCGCCGGCACCGGCGGCGGATCCTCGTCCTCCGGCTCGTCCGGCAGGTCCGCTTCCTCGCTGTCGTCGGAGTCCTCGTCCGAGTCCTCGTCGGAGTCGCTGCTGTCGTCCCCGTCGCCGGGCTCGCTGCTGCTGCCGCCGCCCGGCTCGCCGTCCTCGCCGCCGACCGGCACCGGCGTGACCAGGCCGTCCGTGTCGACCACGAGCACGTGGTCGCCCTCGGCGCCGTCGACGTAGACCCGGTCGTCGGCGCCGCGGGTCAGCCGCGGGTCACCGGAGGACTTGGGCAGCTTCTCCTGGTCCTGCATCTCCCCGTCACTGTCGAAAGTGGACAGTGTGCGGGTGACCTTGTCCATGATGGCCACGACGGTGCCCGTGGACACCGGGGCGTCGTACTCGCCGGCCGGCAGGTCGACCCGGACCGGGGCCTGCGGCTTGCCCAGGGCGGTGTCCACGAGGAGCATCTCGGTGCGGTCGGCGTCGAGGATCGCGAGCCGGCCGGACACCTCCGTGGACGCGATCTTGGCGGTGTCCGGGATGTCGATGCCCAGCGCGCGGCCCTCGCCGAGCCCGTCGCGTTCGATCGGGTGCAGCAGGTCGGTCGAGGTGTCGACGAACACCGGTCGATCGTCCACTATGGACATCGCGCCGCGGTGGTTCTTGGGCACGAGGACCGGGCAGGTCACCCGGTCCGCGCCGTTCGGCAGCTGGCAGATCAGCCCGGCGCCGACCCGCGGCAGCCAGACCGTGCCGTCGCTGCTGGCGACCGGGTTGCCCAGCCAGGGACCGGCGTCGATGGTCAGCGGCTGCTCGCCGAGGCGGACGACCATGCCGCCGTCCCGGTAGACGAGGTACGGCCCGCCGGCGACCTCCAGTGCCACCGGGACCTCGCCGGCGACCGGCGGCTCGGCGGTGTCGACGACCTCCAGGCTCGACTTGCCGAACTCGGTGACTCGCCCGTTGCCGACCACGAAGCCGCTCGTGTCGCCCTGCACGACCTGGCTGCTGCCCTGGCCGTCGACCCCGACGCTTGCGTCGACGTCGCCGGTGGCGCCGGCGATGTGGTACACGGTCTCGAGCGCGACGTTGTACGTCCAGTGTCCGGCCGGGAGGAACTGGATGGCGTTGAGGGGGTTGGCAGCGCCGGTGATCGCGGCGACCACAGAGGCCACCACGGCGACCGCGACGGCCATGGCGGGCACCTTGGCCCGCCAACCATTACCCAACCGCGAGACGACCCCGTCAATGGTCACACCGTAAGTTAACGGATACGGAGGGTTTCCCGCGCGGCTTTGCGCAGGAAGACGGAACGTTCCGGGGCCATTCAGTCGAGCACGGGCAGGACCAGCACGAAGATCGCGCCCGCGTCCTCGGCGTTGTAGACCACGAGCGAGCCGCCGTGGGCCTGGGCCACCCAACGCACGATCGACAGGCCGAGCCCCGTGGAGCCGGCCTTGCCGCTCGATCCGGTGTGGAACCGCTCGACGTCCTCGGCGAGCGACTCGTCGACACCCGGCCCGTGGTCGGCCACCGTCACCCGTCCGCCCGCGACGGAGATGTGCACGATGGCCTGCTGGTCGGGCTGGCGGCCGTAGCGCAGCGCGTTGTCCAGCAGGTTCCCGATCGCGCGCTGGACGAGCGTCGGGTCGACGTGGACCTTGGTCGGCGCCGCGGTGAGGGTCACGCTCGCGCCGTCGGTCGGGGTCTCGTCGACCACGCCGGCCACCAGCTGGTCCAGCCAAACCGGTTGCAGCGCAAGGCGGTCGACGCCGGCCGCGAGCCGGGCACGGACCAGCAGGCCGTCGATGATGCTGCCCATCCGCACGGCGAGCCGGACCGTGCGCGGCAGCAGTTCGACGCGTTCGTTCGGGTTGCGCAGCGCCGACTCGGCCAGCGCCCGCAGCGCCGCGACCGGAGTCCGCAGGTCGTGCGCCGTCTCGGCGAGCAGCACCTCCTGCTGCTCCAGCGCGGCGGCCGCGGGCCGGATCGCCCGCCCGGACAGCCAGTGTCCGAACAGGCCCAACCCACCGACGGCCACCACGCAGCCGAGGACGACGAACAGCACCATCCGGTCGTGCCGGTCCTGCTCGGGCTCGGCGTCGCTGACCGCCACGACCGCGCCGGCGTACTGCCCGGACGAGACCCGGAACGGCTCGGCCGCGACCCGCACCAGCCGGCCGTCGGTGGCTCGGGTGAAGCCGGTGAGGATCTTCCCGCTGTCCACCGCGTCCCTGGCCAGCCCGCCGAGCACCGTGTCGTCCATCCGCACGCAGCGCCGCTCGGAGAAGTACGGCGCGATCGCGTCGGAGTCGCCGGACAGCACGGCGAACTGCGGGCACTCCTTGTTGATCTCGTCGTCCCGGATGTACGCGGTGACCACCACGTCGGGGCCCGGCGCCTGCACGAGCCGCATCACCACGGAGGTGACCCGGCGCAGCTCGCCGTCGAGGCGCTGCTCGCCGCGCTCGGAGTCGCTCGCGATCGAAAGCCAGGCGAAGACGAGCAGGCCGGTGGCGTTGGCGGCGACGAAGACGAGCGTCAGCACCCAGCGCAGGCGGCGCAACCGATCGGCGGCGGACCGGTTCGTCACCCGGGTGCCGCCAACCGGTAGCCGCGGCCGCGCACGGTGTGGATCAGCTCCGGCTCCCTCAGCTTGCGCCGCAGCCGTTTGACCACGACGTCGACCACGTTCGACATGGGGTCGGCGGACGAGTCCCAGCAGTGTTCGATCAGCTCGCTGCGCGTCACCGCCTCGCCGGGGCGGATCGCGAGGTACTCGAGGACCGCGAACTCCTTGTCCGTCACGGTGAGCAGGATCCCACCGCGGCGCACGGTCCGGCCCGCGCAGTCCACCTCGAGGTCGGCCAGCCGCAGCACCGACGGCCGGCCCGCCGCCCGCCTGCACAGGATGCGCACCCGGGCGGCCAGCTCCGCCACGGAGAACGGCTTGGTCAGGTAGTCGTCGCCGCCGTGGGCGAAGCCGGCGATCCGGTCGGCCACGCTGTCGCGCGCGGTCAGGAACAGCACCGGCACGCTCCACCCGTCCTGCCGGCGTCGGTGCACGTAGTCGATGGCGTCGCCGTCCGGCAGCATCCGGTCGAAGACCACGCACGCGAACTCTCCGGCCGCCAGCCCGGCGTCCGCGGTGGCGAGGTCCGCGGCGGCATGCACCTCATGGCCGGCCGCGCCCAGCTCGGCCGACACGGCGACGCGAAGGTCCTCGTCGTCCTCGACCACCAGCACGCGTGTCATCGAAACCTCATGTGTCCCGCCCGATCGTGGGCCGGAAAGGCACGACGGACGGAGGGCAGGCTTGATCGAGAACCGTAACGCGAGCGGACGGTCGGTGTGGCCGATGCGCGCGAATTGGCCGGAACAGGCCGCCCTGCGGGCCGCCGCCGACCGCGAGGTGCTCGTGATGAGCCGCATGCCGGGCCGGGACGCGATCGGCGGGATCCGGGGTGTCGACCACGACAACCTCCGCCGCGGCGTGCGCTACCGGATCGTCGTGCCGGACACCGCGCGAGCCGAGCCGGTGGACGGGCTCGAGGAGCTGTCGCTGGCCGGTGCGCGGGTTCGGGTCGCGGCCGACGTGCCGACTGACGCGCTGGTGATCGACGGCTCGGTCGTGGTGCTGCGCGAGGGTCCCGGCACGGCCGCGTTCCGGCTGCCGAGCGTGGCGACCACGACGACCGAGCTGTTCGAGCGGGTGTGGTCGAGCGCCGAGCCACTCGTCGCGGACGACCCGCCGGACACCGCCGATCTCGGTGCCCGCGAACGGGATCTGCTGACGCTGCTGTCGGCCGGCAGCACCGACGAGTCCGCGGCCGTTCGGCTCGGGGTGTCCGTGCGGACCGTGCGCCGCATGGTCTCCGACCTCATGCGACAGCTCGGCGCGCGCAGCCGGTTCCAGGCCGGCGCCCGGGCCGCCGGCCGCGGCTGGCTGATGGAGCGGGCCGGCTGAGGTCGTATCGTCGGTCGGGTGCGGGTCTTGGTGATCGAGGACGACGACGACCTGCGGGTGGCGATCACCGCCTCGTTGCGCGCGGCCGGGTTCGCCGTCGACGCGGTGGCCGACCTGCCGCCCGCGGACGAGGCGCTCGCGGTCAACTCCTACGACTGCACCGTGTTCGACCGGATGCTGCCCAGCGGCGACGCCCTCCACTACGTGCGTGCCCGGCGCCCCGCGGTGCCCGTGTTGTTCCTGACCGCACGCGACAGCGTGGCCGACCGGATCGCGGGCCTCGAGCACGGCGACGACTACCTGGTCAAGCCCTTCGCGGTGGCCGAGCTGGTGGCCCGGGTGCGCAGTCTGTGTCGCCGGGTCGCCACCGGCCGACCGCCGGTCCTGCGCTGCGGCGACCTGGAGATCGACAGCGCCCGGCACGAGGTGCGCCGTGCCGGGGTGCTGATCACGTTGACTGCCAAGGAGTTCGTCGTTCTCGAGCAGCTGGTGGCCCAGCAGGGCCGGCCGGCCACCCGCGCGGAGCTGATCGAGGTGGCGTGGGACCGGATGGCCGACCCGGCGTCCAACGTGCTCGACGTGCTGATCACCCAGCTGCGGCGCAAGCTCGGCAAGCCCCCGATGGTCCACACGGAGCGCGGTGTCGGCTACCGCATCGAACCGGCCTGAATACTCAGCTCCTGCCCAGCACCTCCGTGCCGGCGAACCAGGTCGACTCGTCCGCGTAGTCCCGGACCGTGACTCCCTCGGCGATCTTGCGCAGCGCCCCCGCCTCGTAGTCGCCGACGTGCGTGTCGGAGACGGCGATCGTCAGGACGAAGTCGTCAAAGTCGACGATGACGGACGGCGGGATGCCGCTGCCCTCCTCCACCCGCGCCGGGCGCCCGCCGATCTTCGTGTTCGGCGGCGCGTACTGCTCCAGGGTCGACCGGTCGGCGTCCATGCTGATGCTGATGGCATGGCTGCCCTGGGGGTCGCTCCAGTCGGGGACCTGCGCGTCGCACAGGTAGAGCAGTGACAGCCGCGGCCCCGGGTTCAGCCTGGCCGGGTCGAGGCCGTCCCAGGCGCCGCACGGGCCGAGCTCGAACGGCACGCTGAGCTGCACGGGGAAGCGCAGCGCCCGGCGGGTGCCGATGCGCACGGACTCGGCGACCTTCTGCACCAGGTCACGCGCGGCGGCGCCCTGGAGGTCGCTCTGCACCAGGAACCACGCGTCGTCGTCGTAGGTCAGGATCGCCGAGGGCTTGGGCGGCCCGCCGTCACCGGCGAAGGCGGCCGGGTCGTAGAAGCCCGTGCGGTCGCCCGCCGTGATGGGCTCTCCGTCCAGCGCGTCGCTCGGATCGAACGACCCGGGCCGGTACACCTCGACCCAGGCCGCGAGCGAGCTGCTCCCCGCGTCGACGCTGCGGACGTCGATCGTCTGCGCGGGCCCGATGACGGCGCTGTCGCCGATGCGGTAGCCCTCGATCGGCGCGACGTCGAACGTGAGCTCCAGCGCGGAGTCGGACTGGTTGTCCGCGGTGACCGTCGTGGACGGCTCGTCGCCCCTCGAGGTGCTCGACTCCGGTGTCCCCGGGCTCGCCGCCCCGCCCGACTCCGTGTTGGTGGGCTCGGTCGAGGAGTCGGCGGCCGCGTCGGCGGCGGGGTTCGCGTCGCCGGGCGGCGGGTCGGTGAAGAGGAGCAGGCCGACCACGAGGGCGATGGCCACCGCCGCGGCCGCGCCGGCCAGCGCGAACCTCGGCTGCTTCCACCGGCGCGCCGGGCGGTCCCACGACTCGGGCTGCCCGAGGTTCAGCACGGGCGTGGTCCAGCTGGTGTTGCTCACCGCGTCCGTGCGCACGGTCGGCGGCTCGGCCGCCGCCGCGGCGGCCAGGCAGAGCTCGCGCACCTCCGCGGTGCTGGGCCGGCGCAGCGGGTCCTTCTCCAGGCACCGCAGCACGATCGGGCGCACGAGCTCCGGGCAGTTGGCCAGCTTGGGCTCCTGCTCCAGGATCCGGTAGGCCACGCCCGGATCCGTCCCGCCGCCGAAGGCGAGCTCGCCCGAGGCGGCGTAGTTGGCCAGCACTCCGAGGGCGAAGACGTCGGCGGCCGGGGTCACCTCCTCGCCGCGCACGTGCTCCGGCGACATGTACGCGGGGGTGCCGGTGCGCATGCCCGTCTTGGTCACCGACGTGGTGTCCGCGGCCCGCGCGATCCCGAAGTCGATGACCTTGGGCCCGTCCGGGGAGAGGATGACGTTGGAGGGCTTCAGGTCGCGATGTACCACCCCGGCGGCGTGGATGGACTGCAACGCCTCGGCCACCTCGGCGACCAGGGTCAGCGCCCGCTGCACCGGCAGGGGCCCGTGCGCGCCCACCGCGTACTGGAGGGGCGGGCCGGGGACGTACTCCGTGGCCAGCCACGGCTGCGCCGCCTGGGTGCCGGCGTCGATCACCGGCGCGGTGTGGGCGCCGTGCACCCGGCGCGCGGTCGCCACCTCCTGCTCGAAGCGGCGCCGGAAGGCGGGGTCGTCGGCGTACTCGTGGCGCACCACCTTGACCGCCAGCGGGCGCCCGTCCGTGGTCTCGGCGAGGTAGACCTTGCCCATCCCGCCGTCCCCGAGCACGGCGCGGATCCGGTAGCCGCCGACCTCCGGCGGATCGTGCGGTCCCAGCTGCCGTGGCGCGGGCCCTGACCAGCCGGGACCGGAGTTCCGCGCGGCCGTTCGGTCGCCCTGGCCGGGCTGGTCCTGCATCTCCCCGTCCCCTCGCCTGCGTCACCCTGCTCTAGTTACGACGTGCGCCTCGTCCGTTCGGTTCTCGGTCAGCGCACAAATCGAGGGAATTTGACACGTGGGGGAGAATAAAAAATCGGCGTGCACTCCATAAGTCGATGGAGAACCCGCCGTTCTTAATGCCAGTTTAAGCACTGTGAGGGGCCTGTGTCAACTCAGGGGTACGACGACGAATTGCGGTCCGAGCGCGACTACGTGGCCGGGCTCTACGTGCGGCTCGACGCCGAGCGCGTGCGGGTGAAGGGCGAGTATCAGGCGGCGTTGCGTGGCACCGGCGGCACGCCGATGGAACGCGACGTCGAGGTGCGCGCCCGGGCCAGGGAGATGAAGCGCCTGGCCGTGGCGGACAACGGACTGTGTTTCGGTCGGTTGGACACCATTTCGGGTGAACATTCCTACATCGGCCGAATCGGCCTTTTCGATGAGGAGAACGAGTACGAGCCGGTCCTGCTCGACTGGCGGGCGCCGGCGGCGCGGCCGTTCTACGTCGCCACCGGTGCGCATCCGGAGAACATGCGCCGACGCCGGCAGTTCCACACCCGTGGGCGGCGCGTCGTCGACTTCACCGACGAGGTGTTCGGCCGGCCCGACGTCGCCGAGGGCGGGGACGCGGCACTGCTCGCCGCGGTCAACGCACCGCGCGGCGAGGGCATGCGCGACATCGTGGCGACCATCCAGTCCGAGCAGGACGAGATCATCCGGCTCGACCACCCGGGCGTGCTGGTGATCGAGGGTGGTCCGGGCACCGGAAAGACGGTGGTGGCGCTGCACCGCGTCGCCTACCTGCTCTACACCCAGCGGGAGCGGATGGAACGCCACGGCGCGCTCGTGGTCGGGCCCAACCCGGCGTTCCTCGACCACATCGGCCGCGTGCTGCCGTCCCTGGGCGAGACCGACGTGGTGTTCATGACACCCGGCGACCTCCTGCCCGGCCTGCAGGTGACCGCCGAGGACGGTCCGGACGTCGCGCGGCTCAAGGGTTCGCTGAAGATCCTCGACGTGCTCCGGGCCGCGGTCGCCGACCGGCAGCGGCTGCCCGAACAGCCGGTGCCGATCCACCTGGGCACCGTCACCGTGCGGATCGACGCCGAGACCGCGGAGTGGGCCAGGGAGGAGGCGCGCGAGAGCGGGCTGCCGCACAACGACGCCCGAGCGGTGTTCACCGAGATCGTGACCTACGTGCTCTCCGAGCGCGCCATCGGCAAGATCGGCCGCGGCTGGCTCAACCGCAAGGACAGGGACGCGTGGGAGCAGATGCGGGCGGGCCTGCTCAAGGAGCTCGCCGAGGACGAAACGTTCACCGCGACGCTCGACGCGCTCTGGCCGGCCCTGACGCCGACCTCGCTGCTGGCGGAGCTGTACACGTCGGCGGAACGGCTGCACGCGGCGGGTGGCGACGAGTCGCTGCTGCGTGCCGACGGCGAGGCGTGGACGGTGTCGGACGTGCCGCTGCTCGACGAGCTGGTCGACCTGCTCGGCCGCGACAAGCCGGTCGACAGGACCGTCGAGCGGGAGCAGCAGGCCGAAGCCGACTACGCCGCCCGTGTGCTGGACATGATGAAGCTGGACCGGGAGGAGATGGACGAGGACATCATGCTGTCCGCGGAGAACCTGCTGTACGCCGAGGACCTCGCGGACCGCTTCGTCGAGCAGGACACCCGGGACCTCGCCGAACGCGCCGCCGCGGATCGCGACTGGACCTACCGGCACGTCGTCGTCGACGAGGCCCAGGAACTGTCCGAAATGGACTGGCGGGTGCTGATGCGGCGCTGCCCGAACCGGTCCTTCACGGTGGTCGGCGACCTCGCCCAGCGCCGGTCGGCGGCCGGTGCGACGTCGTGGGACACGATGCTCGAGCCGTACGTGCCGAGTCGTTGGGTCTACCGGTCGCTGACGGTGAACTACCGCACCCCGGCGGAGATCATGACGGTCGCGGCCGCGCTGCTCGCCGAGTTCGCGCCGGGGGTCGCGCCACCGGAGTCGGTCCGCGCCAACGGCGTCGCGCCGTGGTCCCGGCGAGTCACCGAGGACGAGCTGGCCGCGGCGATCGAGGAGTTCCAGAAGGACGAGGCGGGTCGCGAGGGCACCAGCGTCGTGATCGGCCCGCCCGGCGTGCCGGGCGCGGTGGTCCCTTCGGAGACGAAGGGCCTGGAGTTCGACGCCGTGCTGGTCGTGGAGCCGGAACGGATCATCGCCGACGGGCCGCGTGGTGCGGCCGAGCTCTACGTCGCCCTCACTCGCGCCACCCAGCGTCTCGGAGTCCTGCACCGGGGACCGTTGCCGGAGGCGCTGACCGGGCTCGTCGAGCTCGGGGCACCCGCCTCGGCCGGGAACCAGCGGTCGGCGTAGCGCGTCACCGGGCTCGGCGTCGGGCCAGCAGCAGGAGGCAGGCGACGACGCCGAGCGCCACGGTGACCAGCCCCGAGGCGCCGAGGGTGGCGCGTGGGCCCAGCGCGGTGGCGAGCGGTCCGCCGAGTGCGGTGCCGAGAGGGGAGGCGGTGAGCAGGGCCGCGCTGCGGGCGGCGAGCATGGCGGCCAGGTACTGCGGTGGTGAGTTCGTCTGCATCAGGGTCACCGACAGCGCGACGAACGGTCCGTAGATCGCGCCGCCGAGGGTGAAGGACGCGATCGTGAGGACCGTCGGCGCGCCCAGGCCGAAGGGCAGCAGCGTCAGTCCCCAGCCGATCACGATGGCGACGGTCACCGGCCAGAGCGGCAGCCGGCGCAGCGTGCCGACCGCGAGCCCGCCGAGCACCGCGCCGACGCCGAAGAGGGTCCAGTAGAGACCGAGCAGCGTGCCCGGTGCGTGCAGGTCGTCGGTCACGTGCAGCGGCAGGGCGACCTCGACGGGGCCGTAGAGGAAGTTGAAGAACCAGGTGAGGCCCAGCAGCCCGAGCAGCTCGGGGTGGGTGCGCAGCAACGCGAACCCGCCCCGGGCGGCGGCCTGGTCGACGGGGTCGACGTGGCCGATGTGGTCGACTCGGTCGGGCAGCCGGGTGCGGGCGACGAGCACGGCGAGGAAGACGTAGGTGAGCGCGTCCAGGCCGAGCACCAGCGCGGAGCCGACGTAGGTGACGAGCACGCCGGCGATCGCGGGGCCGGCGATGGTGGCGGCGAAGTTGAGCGAGCTGACGAGGGTGTTGGCGGCGAGCCGTTGCTCGGCGGGCAGCAGCTCGGCCAGCAGGGTGTACTTGCCCGCGTTGCCCCACGCGTGCAGCAGCGAGGAGGCCGCGAGCAGCACGACGTAGACCGGCGGGGTGAGCAGCCCGGCGAGCCAGGCGAGGGGGACGGCGCCGAGGAACACGCCGCGCACCACGTTGTCGACCAGCAGCAGCCGCTTGGCCGACACCCGGCGCAGCACGCGACCGAACACCAGCGCGCCGACCACGCCGGGCAGCGTGTAGGCGGCCACCGCCCCGCCGACCCACAGCGCCGCGGTCTCCGGCGGCGCGAGCTCGATGGCGAGCCACGCCACCGCGACGAAGCTCATCCCGTCCCCGAGGTAGGAGACCGCGAAGCCGAGGATGAGCCTGCGGAACACCCGGTTGGCGAGCACCGGGCGGTAGGCGGCGGGGACGAGCCGTGCGGTCACCGTGGCGCGAGTCGGATCACCGGGTACTCCCGGGTGGACTTGGCCTGGTACTTCGCCAGCCGAGGCTGGGCGGCGGTGATGCGCTGCCACGTCCGCTCACGGTCGGCGCCGTCGAGCCGCTGCGGCGTCACCGGCACGGCGTCGCGGCCGGGAAGCTCGATCGTCGCCCGGTCGGGGTGCGCCATCAGGTTGGCGTGCCAGTCCGGGTGCTGGCTTCCGCCGCCCGAGGCGACGACCAACCAGGAGTCCTCGCCGTCGGCGAACCACGCCACCGGCGTCTCCCGCGGCTGCCCGCTCCGGCGCCCCACCGTGTTCAGGATCAGCACGTCCATGCCCATGAACGTGCCGCGGCCGCCGCGGACCTTGCGGGCCATGTGCGCGTTCGTCTTTCGCTGCGCCCACCGGGAGAACGCTCCCGGCGTGCCGGCCTTGCGCCTGTCTCGGCTGTCTGCCTGCTGTCTCGGTGTCTCGTTCATGACGATCACGCTAGGTCCGGCCTGGTGGTCGGCGCTTCTCGATTCCTGACCGGTCGAGCGGTTGGCGCCGACCAATACCTAGAGCTACTATGCATTGAGGTTCTAGGGGTGGAGGGAGTGCGGGTGCGGGTCGCGAAGGATCTGGTGGCCGCTTCGGCGACGCCGATGGTGCTGGGCATCCTGGCCGACGGGGACAGCTACGGCTACGCGATCCTGCGTCGGATCAGCGAGCTGTCCGGCGGCGAGCTGGAGTGGACCGAGGGGTTGCTGTACCCGCTGCTGCACCGGTTGGAGCGGCTGGGCTGGGTGGAGTCGAGCTGGCAGGCGGTGGCCGGGGAGCGGCGGCGCAAGTACTACCGGATCACCGCCAAGGGGCGCGCGGAGCTCGTCGAGCAGCGCCGGCAGTGGGACACGGTGGTGGACGCGCTCGAGGAGGTCTGGCTGAGTCGGGGTGATCGCCGGCCGCTGCTCGCGATGCCGGTGCCGGCGTTAGTGGGGTGTGGGGCATGACGGGGGAGGTGCGGGAGGAGTTGGAGGCACAGTTCGCGCAGTGGCGCGAGTACGTGCGGCGGCGGCCCGAGCTGCAGAGCTCGGACGCCGACGAGCTGGAAGATCATCTACGGGGTTCGGTGGACTCACTCGTCGCGCTCGGGTTGAGCGCGGACGAGGCGTTCCTGGTCGCGGTCAAGCGGATGGGGAACCTGGACGAGCTGTCCCGCGAGTTCGCGCGGGAGCACTCGGAACGGTTGTGGAAGCAGCTGATGCTCACCGGCCAGACCGATGGCTCAGCGGACGCGCCGTCGCGGGACCTGCCGGTGATGGTTCTGTGCGCGGCGGGTGCGGCGCTGTCGGTCAAGGTGCCGGCGCTGTTCGGGGCGGACTTCGAACAGGACGGCGTGTTCTACGCGACGAACCTCTCGTTGTTCGCGTTGCCGTGGCTGGCGGCCTTCCTGGCCTGGCGGCGCCGGGCCAGGCCGGCGCTGATCGGGATCCTGGTGGCGCTGTTCGCGCTCGGCGCGGTGGCGGCCAACGCCTTCCCGCTCGCGGAGGAGTCCCAGTCGCTGGTCATCACCATCCTCCACCTCCCCATCGCGCTCTGGCTCGTGGTGGGCCTGGCCTACGTGGCCGACGACTGGCGCGCGTCGCGGCGACGCATGGACTTCGTCCGCTTCACCGGTGAGTGGTTCGTCTACTTCGTACTCATCGGCCTCGGCGGCGGGGTGCTGACCGGGATCATGTTCGGCACGTTCGAGGCGATCGGCGTCTCCTCGGAGCTGTTCATCGCCGAGTGGCTGATGCCCTGCGGCGCCGTGGCCGCGACCGTGGTGGCCGGCTGGCTCGTGGAGGCCAAGCAGAGCGTGGTGGAGAACATCGCGCCGGTGCTGACCCGGCTGTTCACGCCGCTGTTCACCGCGGTCCTGCTGGCCTTCCTGATCGCGTTCGTCGTGACCAGCACCGGCATCGACGTCGAGCGCGAGGCGCTGATCCTGTTCGACGCCCTGCTGGTGGTCGTGCTGGGCCTGTTGCTCTACTCGATCTCCGCCCGCGACCCGCTGGCCCCGCCCGGGGTGTTCGACAAGCTGCAGCTGGCCCTCGTGCTCAGCGCGCTGGCCATCGACGTGCTGGTGCTGTTCGAGATCACCGGGCGCATCACCGAGTTCGGCACCACGCCCAACAAGGCGGCCGCGCTCGGCGAGAACGTCATCCTGCTGGCCAACCTCGCCTGGTCGGCGTGGCTGCTGCTGCGGTTCATCCGCCGGCAGGCACCCTTCACCGCGCTGGAACGCTGGCAGACCGCCTACCTGCCGGTGTACGCGGCCTGGGCGTGGATCGTCGTGCTCGCCTTCCCGCCGCTGTTCTCCTATGCCTGACCGTGGGTGACGCGGTCAGCGGGAGATCCCGGCGGCCGTGGCGATCGCCTCGATGTCGGCACGGAGGGTGGCGGCCGCCCCCACCTCGATCTTCCCCTCGCCGGCACGCTCGGTCACCCAGTAGTCCAGGTCGTCCAGGCGCCGGGCGACCTCCGTCGGGTCGCCGGCCGCGTGCCGCTTGCGCAGCTCCCTGACGGACTTCGCCAGATCCCTGGCCGTGTCGCGAAGGATGTCGCCGGACTCGGTCGCGTCGGCGACGTCCTCTAGCAGCGTGTCGATCGCGCCGGCGACCTCGGACCGCTGCGGTCCGGCCTGCTGTGCCGGCACCTCGTTCGTGGTGCCGGCGCCGGTCCTGGCCGGTGAGCCGTCGGGCCAGAACACGAGCACCGCGGCGAGCAGCGCGACCGCGAGGCCGCCGAGGAGCGCCGGGCGCCGGTCCACCGGCCGGGACGCGCGGCGCGGCGGGGGCGGCTCGGCGACCTCGACCGTCTCGACCGTGGGGTGCCGGCGTGTCGCGGGCTCGGGCCGGACAGCGGGCGCGGGTTCGGGCTGGACGTGGGGCAACAGCAGCGCGGTGTCGGTCGATGGGCGTGCCGTCTGGTCGCGGATCGCGGCGGCGAACGCGGCGGCCGTCGGGAACCGGTCCGCCGGGTCCTTCGCGAGCGCCCGCAGGCACGCGCTCGCGAGC
>NZ_JBOHGA010000140.1:0-16688 GCF_050699915.1 Actinophytocola sp. | reverse complement strand
GCTCGGCGGTCACCGCCGCGGCGTCCCGCTGGGCGCGCGACGCCGGCGCGCGGCACGTCCTGTTGTTCACCGACCTCGCCAACCCCACGTCGAACTCGATCTACCAGAAGATCGGCTACCGCCCGGTGTTCGACATCTGCGAGATCGAGTTCACCCCCGCGCCCTGACGGTCGCCGAAAACGCCTGGTTACCCTGGAAACGTGACTCGTCTGCTCGTCATCCAGCCCGATCCCGAGGACCCGCCCGGCCCGCTCGGCGCCTGGCTGGCCGACGCCGGTGCCGAGCCACACGTCGTCGCGCCGCCCGTCGACCCGCTGCCCGCCGACCTCGCCGGCTACGCCGGGGTGATCTGTCTCGGCGGTGGCATGGGCGCCTACGACGACCTCGACCACCCGTGGCTCGCCGACGTCCGCCGGCTGCTCTCCGCCGCCGTCTCCGCCCAGCTCCCGACGCTCGGCATCTGTCTCGGCGGCCAGCTGCTCGCGGTCGCCGCGGGCGGCTCCGTCGTGGTGGGGGCGGACGGGCCGGAGGTCGGGCCGCATCTGATCGCCAAGCGCGACGTCGGCTGGGCCGACCCGCTGTTCGCCGATCTGCCCTTCATGCCGGACGTCCTCCAGTTCCACTCCGACGCGATCGACCGGCTGCCGCCGAACAGCGTGCAGCTCGCGTCCGCCACCCGCTACCCGAACCAGGCCTTCCGGATCGGCCGGTGCGCCTACGGGCTGCAGTTCCACATCGAGACCACCACCGAGATCGTGCTCGACTGGGCCCGCGACAGCCCGGGCGAGGCCGAGTTCGCCCGGCCCGACGCGCTCACCGCCGAGCGGCTCGACCAGCTGCACGCCGACATCGCGGAGACCTGGCGCCCGTTCGCCGAGCGCTTCGTCCACCTGGCCGCCGGCGACCTCGAACCGGCGGCACCGGCCGGGCTGCCGCTGCTCGGCCACCCCTGATGACAGACCGCGTCCGCTCCGCGCAGTCGACCGCCCGGTACGGCCTCACCGACGACCGCGCCGCCGAGTACCTGCGGGCTGCCGGCTGGTGGAACGAGGGCGGACCGGCGTCGGACCGCGAGACCAGCATGGTCGCGCTGTCCCGCAGCCCCGACCCCGACCTGGCGCTGCTGGCCCTCGACCGGATCCGCACCTCGGACGCCGACGGCTGGCCCGCGCTCGACCGCGCCGTCGCCACCGACCGGGGGCTGCGCGGTCGGCTGCTCGCCGTGTTCGGCGGCTCCAGCGCGCTGGCCGACTTCGTGATCTCGCGCGAGGGCGAGTGGCGCCGCCTGCTGACAGACCGGCAGCGCTCGGTCGCGGACTACGCGGGCGTGCTGCTCGACGCGGTCGGCGCGGTCGACACAGCCACCGACGGGATCGCCGGGCTGACCGGGTCCGAGGCGGTCCGCGCGCTACGGGCCGCCTATCGCGGACTGCTGCTGGAGATCGCCGCCGACGACCTCGGCCACCTCGTCGAGCGCGAGCTGCCGGTGCCCGACTACGCGCAGACCACCGGCCGGCTGACGGCGCTGGCAGAGGCCGCCATCCGGGCCGCGCTCGCGGTGGCTGTGTCGATCGCGCCGACCGGCCGGGACAAGTGCCGGCTCGCGGTGATCGCCATGGGCAAGTGCGGCGGCCAGGAGCTCAACTACGTCAGCGACGTGGACGTACTGTTCGTCGGTGACGGCGACCTCGATGCCGCCACCCGCATGGCCAGCACGATGATCCGCGTCGCCGGGCAGGCCTGCTTCGACGTCGACGCCGCGCTGCGGCCGGAGGGCAAGGCCGGTCCGCTGGTTCGCACGCTCGACGGGCACTCCGCGTACTACCAGCGTTGGGCGCGCACGTGGGAGTTCCAGGCGCTGCTCAAGGCCCGGCCGATCGCCGGCGACGCGCAGCTCGGCGCGGACTACCTCGACGTCGTCCAGCCGCTGGTGTGGGCGGCCGCCGACCGGGACAACTTCGTCGACGACGTGCGGGCGATGCGCCGCAAGGTCGAGAGCCATCTGTCCGCCGAGGTGCTCGACCGAGAGCTCAAGCTCGGCCGCGGTGGACTGCGCGATGTCGAGTTCGCCGTGCAGCTCCTGCAGCTCGTGCACGGCCGCAGCGACGAGACGCTCCGCCGCCGGTCCACTGTGGACGCGCTGGCGGCGCTCGGTGAGGGCGGCTACGTCGGCCGCGCCGACGCCGCCGAGCTGGGGGAGTCCTACCGGTTCCTGCGCCTGATCGAGCACCGGCTGCAGCTGCAGAAGCTGCGCCGCACGCACTTGTTCCCCGAGGCAGGCGACACCGACGAGCTGCGCTGGCTCGCCCGCGCCACCGGGATCGGGCCGGACCGCGGCAAGGCCGAGGGTGAGCTCCTGCAGGTGGAGTTCCAGCGACACCTGCGGCTGATTCGCCGGCTGCACGAGAAGCTGTTCTACCGCCCGCTGCTCGAGGCCGTGGCGCGGGTGCCGGGAGAGGCGCTGCGGCTGTCCGCCGAGGCGGCCGAGGCCCGGCTGTCCGCGCTCGGCTACGCGGCTCCGGACGGCGCGCTGCGCCACATCGAGACGCTGACCGCGGGCGTCTCGCGGCGCGCGGCGATCCAGCGCGCGCTGCTGCCGGCGCTGCTCGAGATGCTCGCCGAGACCCCCGATCCGGACGGCGGGCTGCTCGCGTACCGCAAGGTGTCCGAGGCGCTGACGACCACCGACTGGTACCTGCGGGTGCTGCGCGACGAGGCGGCCGTGGTCGAGCGGCTCGCCTTGTTGCTGGGTACCTCGAGGCTGGTGCCCGACCTCATCGTGCGGGCGCCCGAGGTGCTGCGGCTGCTCGGCGACCCCGACCAGCTCGCCGGCCGGGACACCGCCGAGGTGGCCGCGTCGCTGCGGCAGGCGGTGAACAGGCAGGGCTACCTGGGCAACGCGGTCGCCGCCGCGCGGTCGCTGCGCCGGCACGAGCTGCTGCGCGTCGCGTCGGCCGACCTGTTGGGGTTCATGGACGTGCTGACCGTGTGCCAGGCGCTGTCCAGCGTGTGGATGGCGGTGCTGCGGGCGACGCTCGCCGCGGTCGACCGGGCCGAGGCGGTGTCGGCCGGCGAGCGCAAGGCGCGGCTCGCGGTGATCGGCATGGGCCGGCTCGGCGGCGCGGAGCTGGGCTACAGCTCGGATGCGGACGTGTTGTTCGTGTGCGAGCCGGTCGACGGGGTGGCCGACTCGGACGCGGTGAAATACGCGAGTCGGGTCGCGCAGAGCGTGCGCAAGCTGTTGGGCGCGCCGAGTCAGGACCCGCCGCTGCAGGTGGACGTCGACCTGCGGCCGGAGGGCCGACAGGGGGCGATCGTGCGCACGCTCGAGTCCTACCGCGCCTACTACGGGCAGTGGTCGCAGGTGTGGGAGGCGCAGGCGCTGCTGCGGGCGCGGCCGATCGCCGGCGACGAGGACCTCGGCGCGCGGTTCATCGAGATGATCGACCCGATCCGGTACCCGGACGGCGGCCTGGACGCCGCGCGCACCCGGGAGATCCGGCGGATCAAGGCGCGGGTGGACACCGAGCGGCTGCCGCGCGGCGCGGACCCGGCCACGCACATGAAGCTGGGCCGCGGCGGGCTCGCCGACGTCGAGTGGACGCTGCAGCTGTTGCAGCTGCGCCACGCGCACGACGTGCCGTCGCTGCGCACGACCTCCACGATGGACGGCCTCACCGCGGCGGTCGAGGCGGACCTGGTTCTGGAGTCGGACGCGACCGCGTTGCGCGAGGCGTGGCTACTGGCCACCCGGGCGCGCAACGCGACCACGCTCGTGCGGGGAAAGGTGTCCGACCAGCTGCCGTCCGCGGGCCGGGAGCTGGCCGCGGTCGCGGCGGTGCTGTCGCCCGACGCCGACCCGGGCGAGTTCCTCGACTCCTACCGGCGCACGCTGCGGCGCGCCCGCGGGGTCGTGGAGCAGCTGTTCTACGAGGCGTGACTCACTCGGCGCCCGGTTTTGTCGGTGCTCGCTCCTACAGTTGGTGCATGAGTGGCTTCAGCATCCCGATCGTCGTGCGCAGCTACGAGATGGACGCGCTCGGCCACGTCAACCACGCCGTGTACCACCAGTACGCGGAGGTCGCCCGCATGTCCGGGTTCACCGCGGCGGGCTGCGACTGGGACGGCCTGATGGACGACGGGGTCGCACCCGTCCTGCTCAGCACCACGGTCAACTTCCGCCGCGAGCTGCGGGCGAACGACCGCCTCGAGGTCACCTGCGAGATCAAGTTCGGCACAGGCAAGACCTTCAACGTCAACTCGATGATCATCAAAGCCGACGGCACCGTGGCGGCCGAGGTCTACTGCATCGTCGGGCTGATGAACCTCGAGGCGCGCAAGCTGCTGACGGACCCGCGAGCCGCCCTCGTAGCGGGCGGCTTCGACCCGGAGAAGGTAGCCCCCACCGACTAGGGCGATGTGGATATGAAACGGCCCGGCGGTCGGGTGTTCCCGCGACCGCCGGGCCGTAGTCCTGTTCGGGATCAGACGTCGTAGTAGAGGGCGAACTCGTACGGGTGCGGGCGCAGCCGCAGCGGGTCGATCTCGTTCTCGCGCTTGAAGTCGATCCACGTGTCGATCACGTCGGGGGTGAAGACGCCACCCTCGAGCAGGAACTCGTGGTCGGCCTCCAGGCTGTCCAGCACCGCGTTGAGCGAGGCCGGCACGGTCGCCACGTCCTTGGCCTCGTCGGGCGGCAGCTCGTAGAGGTCCTTGTCGATCGGCGTGGGCGGCTCGATCTTGTTCTTGATGCCGTCCATGCCAGCCATCATCATCGCGGAGAACGCGAGGTACGGGTTGCCCGACGAGTCGGGGCAGCGGAACTCGATGCGCTTGGCCTTCGCGTTGTCGCCGGTGATCGGGATGCGCACGCACGCCGACCGGTTGCGCTGCGAGTACACGAGGTTCACCGGCGCCTCGAAGCCCGGCACCAGGCGGTGGTAGGAGTTCACCGTCGGGTTGGTGAACGCCAGCAGGCTCGGCGCGTGGTGCAGGATCCCGCCGATGTAGTGCCGCGCGGCGTCCGACAGCCCGGCGTACCCGGACTCGTCGTAGAACAGCGGCTCGCCGTCCTTCCAGAGCGACTGGTGGCAGTGCATGCCGGAGCCGTTGTCGCCGTAGAGGGGCTTGGGCATGAACGTCGCGCTCTTGCCGGCGTCCCACGCGGTGTTCTTCACGATGTACTTGAACAGCTGCAGGTCGTCCGCGGCGTGCAGGAGCGTGTTGAACTTGTAGTTGATCTCGGCCTGGCCGGCGGTGCCGACCTCGTGATGCGCGCGCTCCACGGTGAAGCCGGAGCCGATCATGTTCGTCACGATCTCCGCGCGCAGGTCGGCGAAGTGGTCGACCGGCGGCACCGGGAAGTAGCCGCTCTTGTACTTCGTCTTGTAGCCGCGGTTGCCGCCGACCTCGTCGGAGCCGGTGTTCCACCAGCCCTCGACGGAGTCGATCTCGTGGAAGGAGCCGTTCTCCGCGCTGTCGAAGCGAACCGAGTCGAAGATGTAGAACTCGGCCTCGGGGCCGAAGTACGCGGTGTCGGCGATGCCGGACTCGGCCAGGTACTCCTCGGCCTTGCGCGCGATGTTGCGCGGGTCGCGGCTGTACGCCTCGCGGGTCAGCGGGTCGTGCACGAAGAAGTTGATGTTGAGCGTCTTGTCGGTGCGGAACGGGTCGAGGCGCGCGGTGGCCAGGTCGGGCAGCAGCAGCATGTCCGACTCGTGGATCTGCTGGAAGCCACGCACCGAGGAGCCGTCGAACGCCAGGCCCTCGTCGATCGTGCCCTCGTCGAACGACTGCACCGGCACCGTGAAGTGCTGCATGATGCCCGGGAGGTCGCAGAACCGGACATCGATGAACCTCACCTCTTCGTCGGAGATGAAGCTGAGGACCTCGTCGGAAGTGTTGAACACGCTCGTTGGCTCCTTACCTCTTGCTCAAACGCTCGCGGCCAAGCTATGAGTGGGGTGTTGCCCGACCATCACCCTCATGTTTCGCCGGTGTTAACGACCGGGTGTGCAGCCTTCGAGCATGCCAGCCGGCACGGTCGGGCGCATCTGGTTCTACGCTGGGTTTGTGAGTGCAGCGTGCGAAATTCGCGGGGATCGTCGTGAGTGAGCCCGAGCAGCCGACCAGGTGGACCGGTACGTGGCTGTCCGGGCCGAGTGCGGCCTCCGGCCGGCGCGACCCGCAGCAGTGGCCGGGCGAGCGGCTCGGTCTGCCGCGGTCGGGCCGGGGCTCGGTGGCCTCCCGCGGCGCGCGGCTGGCGGCGCTGCTGCTCGACCTCGTCATCGCCGCCCTCGTGACGAGCCTCTTCGTGCCGACGGACATCACGCGCCCGGAGGTCATGCAGACGTTCAACTACTGGGCGATCCTGGTGTGGTTCGTGATCTCGGTCGTCGCGATCTCGCTGTTCGGCTTCACGGCCGGCATGGCCGCACTCGGCATCCGGGTCGCACGCCTGGACGGCGCGTCGATGGTGGGCCCGCTGCGCGCGATCCCGCGCGCGATCATGACCGCCGTGATCGTGCCGGCAGTGGTCTGGGACGCCGACGGCCGAGGCCTGCACGACAAGGCCGTTGGCACGATCGTCCTGCGCACCCGCTAGCCGACCGCCGTCTCGTCTCGCGGGCATCGGCTCCTGCGCTGCGCCATGGGCAGAGAACTCACGGCGTGACGCCAATGTGGACCCGCCCGCCGGCGGTGGGACGGTGGCAGGAGATCAGCGCGGCGATCTCGCGACGCCGGCTGCGGTCGTTGGCGCGGGTTCGTCGGTGGCGGCTGGTTGGTGGCGGTTGTCCACAACGCGGCGAGTTGTCCACAGCAGCCGCACACTCGCCCGAAACTGTCGGAGTCCGCGACTATCGTGGACCCAGGGGTCCCCCTTGCCGGCGCGGAGACGTCTGTGAAGAGGCGTTTGCATTTGCACAGACAGTCGCGGCGGCGGTGAGGCGATCTCGTGAGGCTGGCGCGGTTGCTGGCGTGGGCTTGTCGGTGGTTGTGATCAGGCGGCGATCCAGCAGGTCGCCATGGTGTCGCGCGACGCGGGCAGGCGCCGTGCTCAACGGCCGCGGCGTTGGTGCGCGAGCCTGTGGCAGCGATGACGCTGTTCAGCGGTGGCGCCCGGCTGACATGCGCGAACCTGCCGCGCGACTGGCGAAGTCAGCGGCGGCGCATCGCGCGCTGCACGCTGCGCATCTTGGCGCCCTGTGGCATCGGGCCCTTCGGCATCTGCGGGCCGGCGCTGCGGGCGGCCAGCGCGGACATGCGCTTCTCCAGCGTGTCGATCTGCGCGGGCTTGAGGTTGTTCGGCAGCTTCATGATCCGCTGCTGCAGCTTCGAGAGCGGCACCTGGTTCTCGTCGCTGCCCACGGTGAAGTCGTAGATCGGGGTGTCGCCGACGACCCGCGAGACGCGCTTCTTCTCCTGCGCCAGCAGGCCCTTGACCCGGTGCGGGGCACCCTCCGCGACCAGGACCACCCCGGGCCGGCCGAGGACCCGGTGCACGAAGTCGCCCTGGGTGGTGGCCGCCACCCCGGACGTGACCCGCCAGCGGCCGCGCATGTTGTCCAGCGCCCAGCCCGCCGCGCCCGGCTGGCCGTCGGCCTTGCCGTAGACGTTCTTCTGTACCCGCCGGCCGAAGAGGATCACCGCGCCGAGCAGGCCAAGCGCGATGCCGACCGGCAGCAGGATCCAGTGCAGGCCGAAGAGCAGGCCGACCCCGAACATCCCGCCCGCGACCACCACGAACACCGCGAGCATCAGCGGGATGAGGGACTTGTCCTCCTTGCGTTGCATGTTGAACGCCTGGAAGATCTGCGACCGCTTGGCCTTCGACGCCGCCTTGCGCGCCTTCTTCGCCTCGGCGGCCGCTGCCTTGTCCTGCTTCTTCGCCATGACCACCAGGATACGGGGCAGTACCGACACCGGAGTCGGCCGACCGGCATGTCCCTGACCGGGTCGGTCAGTGCCGTCTGTCAGGATGCCTCCCATGGTTGGGCGGCAGGCGGACTCGGCGACACCCGACGACGGACCGCTCGCCGGGCTCGACCCCGAGCAGCTCGCCGCCGTCGAGGCGCCGCGCGGGCCGGTGTGCGTGCTGGCCGGCGCCGGCACCGGCAAGACCAGCACGATCGTGCACCGCGTCGCGCAGCTCATCCAGGCCGGCCACGTCGCCGCCGGACAGGTGCTCGCCGTGACGTTCACCGCGCGGGCCGCGGGGGCGCTGCGCACCCGGCTCCGCACGCTCGGCGTGCACGGTGCCCAGGCGCGCACGTTCCACGCGGCGTCGCTGCGCCAGCTGCGCTACTTCTGGCCGAGGGTGGTCGGCGGTCCGCAGTGGGATCTGCTGGACAGCAAGCTGCGCGTGGTGAGCCAGGCGGCGCACCGGGCGGGCGCGGGCACCGAGGCCGAGGTGCTGCGCGACCTCGCCACCGAGATCGAGTGGGCCAAGGCGTCGATGGTCACGCCGGACGACTACGTCACCGCGGCCGGGAAGGCACGTCGACAGGCGCCGGCGTCGGTCGAGCTGGTGGCGAGCGTGTACCGCTGGTACGAGTCGTTCAAGGGCAAGGCCAACCTGCTGGACTTCGACGACCTGCTGCTGCACACCGCGGCCGCGCTCGAGGAGCACCAGGCGGTGGCCGAGGAGTTCCGCGACCGCTACCGGTGCTTCGTCGTCGACGAGTACCAGGACGTCACGCCGCTGCAGCAGCGCGTACTCGACGCCTGGCTCGGCGACCGCGACGACCTGACCGTGGTCGGCGACGCGAACCAGACGATCTACTCCTTCGCCGGCGCCTCGCCGCGCCCGCTGCTGGGCTTCACCCGACGGTTCCCGCACGCGACGGTGGTGCGGCTGGAGCGCGACTACCGGTCGACGCCCGAGGTCGTGTCGCTCGCCAACCGGGTGATCGGCGCGGCGCGGGACCGGCCGGCGGGCTCGCGGCTGCGGCTCGTCGGTCAGCGGGAGCCAGGTCCGGCTCCGGTGTTCAACGAGTACGACGACGAACCGGCCGAGGCCGCGGCGGCGGCCCGGCGGATCTCCGAGCTGATCGACGCGGGCACGCCGGCGAGCGAGATCGCCGTGCTGTACCGGGTGAACGCGCAGTCGGAGACCTACGAGCAGGCGCTCGCGGAGCTGGACATCCCGTACCTGGTGCGTGGCGGCGAACGGTTCTTCGCGCGGACCGAGGTGCGCCAGGCGACGGCCGCACTGCGCACGGCGGCCGCCGCCGGGCCCACCGGCGAGCTGCCCAAGATCGTGCGGGAGCTGCTCGAGCCGCTCGGGCTCACCGCCGACCCGCCGGTGGGCGGTGCGGCCCGGGAGCGGTGGGGGTCGCTGCTGGCGCTGGTCGAGCTGGCCGAAGAGCTGGCGAGCCACGTCGAGGGCGCGGACCTCGCGCAGTACGTGACCGAGCTGGACATGCGGGCGCGCGCGCAGCACCCGCCGACGGTAGAGGGCGTGACGCTCGCGTCGCTGCACGCGGCGAAGGGCCTGGAGTGGGACGCGGTGTTCCTCGTCGGGCTGGTCGAGGGCACCGTGCCGATCCTGCACGCTGACGGCAACGACGCGGCGGTCGAGGAGGAGCGGCGGCTGCTGTATGTCGGCGTGACTCGGGCGCGGCGGCACCTGTCGCTGTCGTGGGCGCTGGCGCGCGCGGACGGCGGGCGGCGCAACCGCAGGCGCAGCCGCTTCCTCTACGGACTGATTCCCGAGGACCACCCGACCGCGCGGATGACCCGGTCCCGGCAGCGGGACGGTTCGGCGGCGCCGCGGTGTCGGGTCTGCGGCGGGCCGCTGCTCGAAGCGGCAGCGGTCAAGCTCGGCCGGTGCGCGTCGTGCCCGGCGGATCTGGACGAGGAGCTGCTGGCCCGGCTCAGGGAATGGCGGGCGAAGCGGGCGCGGGCGCTGAAGGTCCCGGCCTACGTCGTGTTCACCGACGCGACGCTGATGGCGATCGCCGAGCAGCGGCCCGCCGACGCCGCCGGCCTGGTCGCGATCGCCGGCATCGGAGCCGGCAAACTGGACAAGTTCGGCACCGAGGTGCTGTCTTTGCTGCGCGCTGACAGCTGACCCGTAACGCCGTCGGCATAACTCCCGAAAAACCTGTTGCAAGCGTGCGCCGTCGGCACATAGCCTGCATGCACAAGCCGGGAACGGCCGGCAGAGCTTCGGACGAGTGAGGAGGTGGCCAGCGTGGAGAAGAACATCAGCACTGTGTGCGCCCCTGGCTACCCCGTGTCTGGGGCTACTGCTGCGTTCGGGACCACCGCTGCGACCACGGTCCTGACCGTCCCGCCCATTCAGCCGGTTCACCAGGTGAAGTCTGTCTTCGCCAAGCGTGATCGCTACATGGCCACCGGTGTGACCGTCCCGCAGAACGCCGATCTCCCGTCCGTTCGGTCCGTAACGACTTCTGAGCGAAGAACTTGACGCCAAGTCAAGTCGCCAGGCTCACGAAGGCCGCGGACCCGTAAATCGGATCCGCGGCCTTCGTGTTTTTTCAGGTATATCAACAAAAAACCGCGATCAAGGAAGTTCGAGAACAGGAGTAGCACGTCATGTCTACCGCGACTGTTCCACTCTCGAGTGGAGCACCGGACCTGCTCGGCGTGAGCGACTTGCTCGACGTCGCGCCGTCGGCGGGGCTCGACCTGCCCTGCCGGTCGAGCAGCAACCCGGATCTGTGGTTCGCCGACACCCCCGCCGACCTCGAGCGGGCGAAGGGGCTCTGCGTGGACTGCCCGGTCCGCACCGAGTGCCTCGCCGGCGCGCTGGCCCGGCAGGAGCCGTGGGGTGTCTGGGGTGGCGAGATCTTCGAGCGTGGGGCGGTCATCGCCCGCAAGCGGCCGCGTGGCCGTCCGCGCAAGGAAGACGTCGCCCGTGAGACGGCCGAGCGGGCCGCACGTGCCCAGGAGGAAGCCGCATGAACGCCCCAGTGATCAATCCGATGACCGATTCCGACCTGATGACCAACACTCGCCCGAATGGGAGCAAGACAATGCTGATCTACGAAAGCCTTGCCAGAGAACGAATGCGTGAGGCGGAACAGGCCGCGAACCATGCGCGCCTGGTCCGCCGGTTGAGCTCGGCCAGACGCTGGGCACGGCTCTCCGCGTGGACCGCCAGACGCGCACAACGCGCGAACGACATGCTCTGAGCCACGACCGGACACCGCCCGCCACCCTCCCTTGGGTGGCGGGCGGTTCGCTTCCGCGGATCTTGTCGGAACGTGAGCGGCACCGCGGCGGCGTGGTCAGTCGTAACATGCCGGGTCGATTCAGCGACTAGCTTCGACGACCCATCGAGATCGGCCAACGGGGGCATATGCAGTGGTAACAGGTGACGGATCCAATCGCGGATCCACCCGACGACGCTCGGGCAAGACATGGCGAACGCGCGGGGTGGAACGAACCGGGGCCCCCTTCCCGGCCACCGACCAAGGCGAACTCGAGGCCTCACCGAATGACGCCGGCCGACTACCGGAGGCGGCCGGCTGGGTACCTGGCGTCGCTCGCGACGGTGCGGACTGGAGTACCCAGGCGACGGGCCCGCTCGCCCTCGCCGTGGCATTCGAGGACCGGCCCGACCCGGGGGAGCCGAGCCAGGTCGACCTGCCCGGCGCCCGCGTCGGACAGGTCGCCGACGGCGAGGCCCGGCACCGGACCGGGGCCCACGTCGGGCCTCGGCACCTGACCGTGGCGGACGATCCCTCCACGCCGGACGCGGCCGAGCCCGACGGGGCGCCGCCCACGACTCGGCCCGACGGACGGCCCACCTTGGTTTCGCCCGACTGGGCGGCGGCGCTGCCGTGGGCGTCGGCGATCGTTCGGCCCTACGCACGCACCCGCGGGCGCACCCGGTCCAGCCACGAGCTCGCGCTCGAGGCGCTCGTCTCCACCAGCCAGCAGGCGCTCTCGACCGTCGGGGACACCGCGCAGCGTCGGATGATCATCGACATCTGCAGCCAGCCCCGGTCGGTCGCCGAGGTCGCGGCCATGTTGGCGGTGCCGCTCGGAGTCGCCCGGGTGCTGGTCGGCGATCTCGCCTCCGACGGGTCCGTCATCGTCCATCCCACCGCGCCAGGCCTGCCGGATCTCGACTTCATGCAGCGCGTGCTGGTCGGGCTGCGCAAGCTCTGACGCCGCCCGAGTGCGACTAACGTCGCGGGTATGGCACACACGCACGACGGCATCGACTGGACCGAGCGGATCGTCGCCCTGCGCCGCGCCGACTCGCTCGACGCCGAGTTCAACCGAGCGGTCGCCGAGCGGCTGGTCGACTCGTTGACTCCAGGCGGTTCTCCTCCCGTGGTGGTGGACATCGGTTCCGGGGCGGGCGGCATGAGCGCCGCGTTCGCCGCCGCGCTCGCCTCGCGGGGTGGCGGCCGGGTGGTGCTCGCCGATGCCGTCGAGGAGCTGCTCACCGTCGCCGTCGAGCACACCCGCGGCGTGGCCGGCGACACGGTTCAGGTCGAGGGCGTGCAGGTTGACGCCGCCGACGAGAACCTGCCCGACCTGTTGCCCGCGGCTGACCTCGTCTGGGCCTCACGCGTGGTGCATCACCTCCCGGACCAGCAGAAGGCCATCGACCGGCTCGCCCGCCTGCTGGCGCCGGGCGGGTGGCTGGCCATGTCCGAGGGCGGCCTCGCGACGCGGTGCCTGCCGTGGGACCTCGGCATCGGCGAGCCCGGGTTGGGGAGCCGGCTGACCGCCGCCCGGGACACCTGGTTCGAGCGGATGCGCGCGGAGATGCCGGGCTCGGTGCGGCTGCCCATCGGGTGGACCAGCGCGCTGGCCGTGGCCGGCCTGAGCGACACGCGTTCGTTCAGCTTCGTGGTCGACCACCCCGCGCCGGCCTCGGAACCGGTGCGCCAGTCCGTTGTGGACTGGTTGGTGTGGATGTCCGGTGTGGGTGAGGACGGGCTGTCCGAGTCCGATCGCGAGGTCGTGCAACGGTTGCTGGATCCGGACGACGAGGCCTACGTCGGTGCGCGGGACGACGTCTTCGTGCTCGGCGCCTCGACGGTCCACCTGGGACGCCGCGCTTGACGTAGGCTTGTTCGCCATGGCTGACCGGTCCCCGGAACCCCCGATATGCCAGCGTTGTGGCCGCTCGCGGGCGGACGCCCCACCGGCCGAGGCGCTCGCGTGGAGCATGGAGAACGGCAGGCGGGGCCAAGTGTGGCTGTGCCCGTCGTGCGCCCGGACGCATGTGCGAGACATCGAGGGCAAGCTGCCCGACGAGTACTGGTGACCGTTCGGCATCGCCGTCTCCGATCGTGTGGTTGTAAGGGCCGGGGTCGCCAGGTTCGGCTGGGGTTCTGGTTCGCCTGCCGAGAGCGCCACGGCTCCGTGCCCTGCTCCCGGGACCAAAAAGCGTCGTGTCGATCGAGCTGGCTTCAATCGGGGTGGGCGAGGTGCGGTCGGGTCTGGCTGGCGGCTCCTGCCGACCGGGTGCTCGTTCCGGCAGGGTGGTTGAGCAACACCGCGACGGCGATCGACCGGCCGGGGCCCAGGCTGCGGAGGCCGCTGAATGCCGCGAGCAGGTCTGGTGATCGAAGCACCGTGGCCATGACTGTGGCCGTGGTCGGAAATCGGCGCGGTGTCTGGGCACGGTCATCTGCGGTTGTGATGGGGGTTCGAGGTCGCGTAGGTGAAGGCGGCGGCCAGGTCGGCGATCACCGTGTCCGGGGCGGTGCGTAGCTGGGTCGGGTCGGTGTGTAGGACCGTGATGCCCAGATCCGCCAGTTCGGACGTCGTCGGGGCGTCCCTCGGCAGCGGGTGTTGCTGCGTGCCCAGGCTCCACGCCAACCCTGCCTCCGGCCACCACGCGTCCGCCACTCCGAGGACCGTGCCGTCGCGGGCGTGCAGCTCCGCGTGCCACCTCGGCGGGGGTAGCGGCGCCTGACGCAGCACGCGCCTCGCCAGGCCGTGGGTCACCGGGACCACCTCGTGCTCCCGGCCCGCCAGCAGCGCACGAACGGCCGCGGTGCCCCGCTGGTTCCCGTCGTTCAGCTCGACCCGAAGGTCGCCCACCGTGCACGCGCCGGCCTTCACGGGCGCCAACACCAACGCCGCCAACCGGTCGTTGTCCCGCTCCCGGCGGGCCGCGTCCACGACCGCTCGGGGCACCGGCGCCACCGGCATGCCGGCACGCCGCACCGACGGCGGCAGCCGAGTGGTCCGCTCCACCGCCAGGTAGGCGCGGCCGGCCTGCCGCCGCTCCGACGGGATCAGCACCAGCACCTCGTCGGACTCCGGCGGCGCCAGGCCGTGCGCGCGCATGGCGTCGACGCCCGACAGCACGGCGTCCGGGCCGGTGTAGAGCATGGCCGCGCGCACGCGTTGGCGCCGCGTCGGCGGCGCGTTCGACAGCACGACCACCCCGGGCAGTATCCGCTGCCACGGCCCGGACGGCCGGCATCTGGCCGCGAGCGCGTGGTTGGACAATCCCGCGGCACGGAGATCGGACACCCGGACGACGCCGTCGAGCGCGGTCCGGTGTGGGTCGGGGAGGGCCTGGGCGGCGGCGGATCGGGTCATGACTCGATCTTCGGCGTGGGCGGGGCGAAGGCCAAGGTGGAGGCGGAGGCTGTGGACAACTCGGCGGTGCGAATGGACCTTTCGCACCGCCGAACCCGTTATGACGTGGCGAAACCCGGCTGCCAGCGGATGATGAGCTCGCGCGCCGGAATCTCCGCGTCCAACTGGCAGAGGATGCCCGTCGACCCGCCCAGCACCCGGTGCAGCAGCAGGTACTGCGGCGGCAGGTTCAGCGCCCGCCCCGTACGGAAGTCCTGGCTGCGCACGTTGCCGACCCGCATGGCCTGCTTCTGCATCCACCGCCGCGTGAAGTGGAACGTCTCCTCGTGCAGCGGCTCCACGAACGGCGCCAAGTACGCGTACACGTGCTCGGCCTCCGGCTCGTGCACGCCCGGCAGCACGAAGTGCTCGTGTCGCAACAGTTCCAGCAGCTCAGCCGACCGGCCGTCGAGCGCGAGGCGCATCATCCGCCCGTGCGCCGCCGGCAGGCCGTCCGGGAGCTGCGCAACCGCCCCGAAGTCGATCACGCACAGCCGGCTGTCCGCGGTGATCATGAAGTTGCCCGGGTGCGGATCGGAATGCAGCATGCCCGCCCGCGCCGGCGAAGAGTAGTGGAACTCGGCCAGCAGCAGCCCGGCCCGGTTTCGCTCGTCCCGCGTGCCCTCGCGGATCACCGACGCCAGCGGCCGCCCGTCCACCCACTCGCTGACCAGCACCTTCGGCGCGCTGGCGACCACCCGCGGGACGATCACATGCGGGTCGCCGGCGAACTCCTTCGCGAACGCCCGCTGGTTCGCCGCCTCCGACCGGTAGTCGAGCTCCTCGCTCATCCGGTCGGTCAGCTCCTGCAGCAACGGCTTGACCTCGGTCCCCGGAACCAGCACCTGGAACAGGCGGCTGAACCGCTGCAGCTGCCGCAGGTCGGACAGCAGGGCCTGGTCGGCCCCCGGATACTGCACCTTCACCGCTACCCGGCGCCCGTCGTGCCAAACCGCGCGGTGCACCTGGCCGATGCTGGCCGCGGCCGCGGGCGTGTCGTCGAACGAGGCGAACCGTTCGCGCCACGACCGGCCCAGCTGCTCGGCGAGCACCCGGTGCATGGTCTGGCTGCTCATCGGCGGCGCGGCCGCCTGCAGCTTGGTCAGCGCCTCCCGGTACGGCTCGGCCATGTCGCTGGGCACGGCCGCCTCGAACACCGACAGCGCCTGGCCGAACTTCATCGCGCCGCCCTTGAGCTGCCCGAGCACGGCGAACAACTGCTCCGCGGTCTTCGCCGACATCTCGGCGCTCACCTGCTCGGCGTTCACTCCGACCAGGCGTTTTCCCCAACCGCCGACCGCTCGGCCGGCCACTCCGAGCGGGATGCTGGCCAGCCGCGCAGTACGTGCCGCGGTGTTACGAGGCATCTCCGTCACGACTTGATTCTCTCAACTGATCGACGGTATGTGCAGCAACATCGGCCCACCGCTCAACGGCCCCACACGAACACGCAGCGTGAGCAGGCCATGCCCGGTGTCTGATGCCAGCCGAATAAACGTCCAGCTCAACGGTGGCGTTACAGGTCGCGGGCGGCTCGGCCGCACCCTCGAGCCATCGCACAGCGTCGAGAACCTGGCCGACCGCGAACGCCGAGGTCGCCTGCGTGCTCGCCAGATCGGCCAGCTGTACCTTGCCCGCGAGCTGGACCGCGAGCTGCGGCCAGCACTCGTCGCGATCGCATCGCTGCAGGTCAGCGCAGCGCAGACAGCTGGTCAGGCCGGGCACCACGAGCGGGCCGACGATGCCGGTGCCGTCCCGCAGCCGCACGGTGAGATGCGGCACGCCGGCCGAGACCAGCGCGGCGACCCGGGTCGGTTCCGGTACCACCGCATCGGTGAGGATCACCAGGTCAGGCCCGCGATCGGCGCGGAACGGGCCGGTTCGCACGGCTGGATCCACGCGTCGCACCGCCTCGCGGGCGGCCGTCGTGCGGCGGCGTCCGACGTCCTCGGCGAGGTAGCCGGTGCCCGTGTCTTCCGGGCGGACTGTGCCGCCGGCCTTCACGTGCACCCAGCCCACGCCCGCGGACGCGAGCAGCGAGGCCACCGAGACCGCGAGCCGGCCGTCGCCGTGCACGGCGACGGCGAGCCCACGCCGCGCCGCCG
>NZ_JBOHGA010000139.1:0-16746 GCF_050699915.1 Actinophytocola sp. | reverse complement strand
GCCGAGGTGATGCGACCGCTCGCGCCGCACCGGCCCGAGGCGGTGGCCCAGGTGGCTGCCGGCTCGGCGTCCGCGGCCGCGCGCGACCGGTTGTTCGAGGGAACGCCGCCGGAGTCCGAGGGCCTGCTCACGCTCGCCCAGTCGATCAACCGGACGCTGCTCGACGCGGCGGCCCGACACCCCGGGCTGCTCGTGTTCGGCGAGGACGTGGGGCGCAAAGGTGGCGTGTACGGCGTCACCCGCGGGCTGGCGCGGCGGGTGGGCGTGCGGCGGGTTTTCGACACGCTGCTGGACGAGCAGACGATCCTCGGCCTCGCGCTCGGGGCGGGGCTGTCCGGGCTGCTGCCGGTGCCGGAGATCCAGTACCTCGCGTACCTGCACAACGCGGCGGACCAGCTGCGCGGCGAGGCGGCGACGCTGTCGTTCTTCTCGCAGGGCCGGTTCCGCAACCCGCTCGTGGTGCGCGTCCCGGGGCTCGCGTACCAGCAGGGTTTCGGCGGGCATTTCCACAACGACAACGCGGTGGGCGCGCTGCGCGACATCCCCGGGCTGCTGATCGCCGCGCCCGCGAGCCCGGCCGACGCGCCGGGCATGCTCCGCACCTGCCTCGCCGCCGCCGAGGTGGACGGCCGGGTGTGTGTCTACTTGGAACCGATCGCCCGCTACCACACTCGCGACCTGCACGAGCCGGGTGATGAGCAGTGGCTGGCGCCCTACCTGCCGCCCGACCGCTGGGCGGCCGGCCACGTGCCGGTCGGCCGGGCACGCACCCACGGCGCCGGCAGGGACCTGACCGTGCTGACCTTCGGCAACGGTCTCTACCTTTCGCTGCGGGCCGCCCGCCGGCTGCGGGGGTCCGGTGTGGACGTTCGGGTGGTCGACCTCCGCTGGCTCGCCCCGCTGCCGGTGGCCGACATCGTCCGCGAGGCGGAGGCGACCGGCCGGGTGCTGGTGGTCGACGAGACGCGACGTACCGGCGGCGTCGCCGAGGGCGTGGTGACCGCGTTGGTGGACAACGGTTTCACGGGCCTGATCGCGCGCCTCGCGGGCGAGGACAGCTTCATCCCGCTCGGCGACGCGGCCACCCTGGTCCTGGTGGACGAGGGCGGCATCGAACGCGCCGCCCGAGACCTGGCCGACGCGTGACCGCCTACCGGCCTGCCGCGCGACCTCGGCGTCCCACAACACGTCGCGGGCGAACCGGGCCTCGAGCATCGCGGCGGGGTCGAGGTCACCCCGGTTCGCGCGCGCCCGGTCCGGGTCGGCGTAGCCGCGGCTCAGCGCGGTGCGCCGGAACTCCGGCGCGGGGAGCAGGAAGACGGCCTGCCCGGGCCGTTCGAGGACGAAGCCGAACGTCTCGTGCCGCCGGCGAGCCAACGGACGTGGCTCAGCTCCTGTTCGTGGGCGGGGGAGTCGTCATGCGCGCCGCGACGAGACCAGCGCGCCCGGTTCGGCCAGGCCGTACCGGGCCCGGTACGCCGACGGCGCCAGGCCGGTGATCCGCGCGAACATCCGACGGAACGCGACCACGTCCTCGTAGCCGACATCGCTCGCCACCGTCGCGACGGGACGGCGGGTCGTCTCCAGCGCGCGCTTCGCCGCCTCGATCCGGGCACGCTGCAGGTACTCCCGCGGTGAATTGCCGGTCGCGGCGGTGAACCGGCGGACGAAGTTGCGCCGGCTCATCACCACCTGCCGCGCGAGGTCGTCGACGGTCAGCGGCAGCGCCAGCTCCTGCTCGATGATGCCCTGTGCGCGCAGGATCTCCTCGTCGCCGTGCGCCTTCTGCGGTCCGAAGATCGCGTACGCGCCCTGCGGCGACTTGTTGGGGTCGATCAGGAACATCTTCGACGCCGCGCGGGCGATCTCGCCGCCGAGGAGGCGCTCGACGAGGTGCAGGGACAGGCTGAGGAACGACGTCGCCCCGCCCGCGGTGACCACCCGTCCCTGGTCGACGATGATCGCCTGCGGTCGCAGCTCCACCGCCGGGTACCGCCGCGCGAGGTCCGCCTGGAACGCCCAGTGGGTCGTCGCCGCCTTCCCGTCCAGCAGGCCGGCCTCGGCGAGCGCGAACGCCCCGGTGCACGCGCTCGCCACGTCCGCGCCCGCGTCGTACACGCGGCGCAGCCACGGCGGCACGGCGGCGTTGAGCTCGAGGTGCTCCTGGATGTCCGGGTCCAGCGCGGGAACCACGACCAGATCGGGCACGTCCACCTCGTCGATCGTCGCCTCGCACTCCAGCCGGATCCCGCCCGCCAGCGCGACCGTCCGATCCGGACCGGGGGAGACGAGAGTGGTCGCGAGCCGCCTCGGCGTCGGCGACAGCTCGGCGGCCAGCGCGTCGGCCTTGCGGAGCATGTCCATCAGACCGACGGAGACGAGCGCCGGGCTGTCCCGCAACACCAGCACGTGCACTCGCTGCCGCGACATGGCCCAAGCGTAGGGGTTCGATGTCCTGTCGGCCATCCCGGTCGCGGACCGTCCGCGGCTAACTTGTGGACCATGTCGACCGAACAGACCGCCGAGATCGCCCGCGCCTACTTCCGCGCCTGGACCACCGCCGACCGCGAGGGCGTGGCCAACGCGCTCGCCGAGGACTTCGTCTTCGACAGCGCCATGGTCACCCTGAACGGCCGCGAGGCCGTGCTGGAGACCCAGGCGTGGCCGAAGGGCGCGACGACCACGTTGGTCGCCGACGCCTACCAGGACGACCACGGCTTCCAGATGTACGACGCGGTCAACGGCGGCAACACTGTGCGGGTCGTCGAGCGCCTCGAGGTCGAGAACGGCCGGCTCGTGCGGAGCACCGTCGTCGTGGATCCGGCCGCGTTCCGCGCGTTCCTGGGCATGTAGCGCATGGACGAGCTTCGCGAGCTGGCCCTCGCACTGCCGGGCACCGCCGAGGACATCGCGTGCGCGGGCACCGCCATGGAGGCCCACACCGTCACCGCGGGCGGGAAGGCGTTCCTGTTCCACCGCTCCGAGGACCTGCGCCTGAAGCTCCGGGACTCGCTGCCCGAGGCCACCGCCCTGGCCGCCGCCGAACCAGAGCGGTACCGCGTCGGTGCGCACGGCTGGGTCACGGTGGCGCTGGCGGACGCGGACCCGCCGCCGGTCGACCTGCTCGCGCGGTGGGTCGAGGAGAGCTTCCGGCTGATCGCCAGCAAGAAGCTGGTCGCTCAGCTGTCCACTCAGGACTGAGGAACCAGCGCTCGCACTCGGGGCGTGAGCGTGAACCCGGCCGGTTTGAGCGTCAACGACTCCGCGATCTCGAGCCGGTAGTCCGGGTCGGCCTCGAGGTCGTAGCGCTGCAGCACCAGACCGAGCGCCAGCACCGCCTCGTGCAGGGCGAACTGGCGGCCGATGCACGCCCGCTCCCCGGTGCCGAACGGCTTGTACGCGTGGCCCGGACGCTTGCGGACCGCGGCCGGGTCGAACCGGTCCGGGTCGAACGTCTCCGCGTCGGGGCCCCACGCCGCCGGGTCCCGGTGCAGCAGCGGGAGCGGCACGAGCACCCAGTCGCCGGCGCTCATCGCGTAGCGCCCGCCGAGCACCACGTCCTCGTGCGCCTCTCGTGAGTAGCCCGGCGCGGTGGGCCACAGCCGCATGGCCTCGTCCAGCACCCGGCGGACATAGCGCAGCTTCGCGACGCTGCCGAACTCCGGCTCGCGATCGCCCCACACGGCGTCCACCTCGGCCCGCGCCCGGGCCAGCAGGTCGGGGTGGCGGGTCAGGTAGTACAGCGCGAACGACAACGCCCCGGAGGTCGTCTCGTGCCCGGCGACGACGAACGTGATCGCCTGGTTGCGGATGTTCACCGGATCCAGCCGCTCCCCGGTCTCCGGGTGGCCCTCGGCGAGCATCAGGCCGAGCAGGTCGCGGCTCGGTTCGCCACCGCTTCGCCGGGCCTCGATGACCTCGTCGACCAGGTCCGTCATCGTCGCGATGTCCGCCTTGTTCTGCCGTGCCGAGCCGGCGATCAGCCGCTTGACGAGCGGCAGCCGGATGTTCTGCAGCTGCGCGTACCGCAGCGCGCGGATCATGGCGGTGACGAACGGGTGCGGCTCGGTCCGCTCGAAGGAGCCGAACCGGTAGCCGAACCCGGCGCGTCCGATCGTCTCCAGCGTCAGCCGGGTCATGTCGGCGGCGACGTCGACGGGACCGGTCGCCGCGTCCCAGGACGCGAGCAGCTCCCGCGCGGCGTCGAGCATGATCGGGTGGTAGCCGCGCATGGCCTCCTGCCGGAACGCGGGCTGGAGGATGTCGTGCGCCAGCCGCCAGTTCGGCTCCGAGGTGTGCGCGGTGAACAGGCCGTCGCCGGCCAGCGCGCGCAGGTGTCGCAGGCCGAGCCCGACGTGCTTGCCGAACCTCGCCTCGTCGTTCAGCTCGTCGACCAGGTCGACGCCGGAGACGAAGACGATCTCGAGGCCGAGCAGCTTGCGGGTGAAGATCGGGCCGACCTCACGACCCACGCGCACGGTGTCCTGCACCGGCGTGCGCGGGTTGCTCCCGACGAGATCGCCGATCACGGGCAGGCGGCCCGGCCGGTGCGGGATGCCGGTGGTGTCCACGCACGCCTCCTACTGAACTTGGATTCAATAGCGCCACCTTCCCGTGTTACTGAACTCGTGTCAAGTAAGGTGGGCGGATGCGGACCAGGCTGAGCACCGAGCAGCGGCGCGCGCAGCTCCTCGAGATCGGGGCCGGACTGTTCGCGAACCGGCCCTACGACGAGGTGTGGATCGAGGAGGTCGCCGAGATCGCCCAGGTCTCGCGCGGCCTGCTGTACCACTACTTCCCGACGAAGAAGGAGTTCTTCGCCGAGATCGTGCGGGGCCAGCGCGACCGGCTGCTCGAGATGAGCGAGCCCGATCCGTCCCTGCCGCTCACCGAGCAGCTGCGGGCGGGGCTCGACGTGTACCTCGAGTTCGCCCGCACCCACCCCGACGGCTACCGGATCGTGCACCGCGCGGCGAGCGGCGCCGACGCCGAGATCCGGGAGATCCGCGAGGCCGGCCTGGCCGCGAACCAGGAGCGGATCCTGGCCGTGCTCGGCGAGCTGATGCCCGTCACCGACGCGACGCGTCTCGCCGTGCACGGCTGGCTGATGTTCGTCAGCTCAGTGATCCTCGACTGGCTCGACCACCAGACGGTCACGCAGGAGGAGCTGCTCGTGCTGTGCGTGCGCACCCTGCTCGCCGCGGTCGATCTCCAGCTCTAGCGCGGCGCTAGGCCATTAGCGGGGCCGCTCTGGCGTTTCCCGCCGCGCTGCGGTACTTCCGATGGAAGGGATTCTCCAACCGTCTGGAGGACGGCGTGAGATCTTTCCGGTTCGGTGACCGCTTCCTCGTCGTCCTTCTCGTCACCGCCGTGGCGGTCTCGCTCGTGCCGGCCGGGCCGGCCGCCGCCGAGTCCGGCGCGCGGTCGGTGCCGCCGTCGCTCGTGATCGGCTCGGACTTCCCGGACCCGGAGGTCCTCGAGGCCGGCGGGACCTACTACGCCTACTCGACCAGCTCCGGCGCCGGCCGCGTCCCGTACGCGACGGCCGCCAACCCGGCCGGGCCGTGGACGATCCGGGGCGACGCGCTGCCGCAGAAGCCGTCGTGGGCGGGGGACGGCGGGTTCTGGGCGCCGGACGTGTCACGCCGCGCGGACGGCCGCTTCCTCATGTACTTCACCGGACCGAGCGTCGCGACCGGACGGATGTGCCTCGGTGCGGCGCTCGCCGACGGACCGGCCGGACCGTTCCAGCCGACCGCCGCGCAGCCTCTCGTGTGCAACGCCGGCGAGGGCGGCGACATCGACCCGTCGAGCTTCGTGGACACGAACGGGGCTCGCTACCTGCTCTACAAGAACGACGGCAACGCGATCGGCCAGCCGACGATCATCTGGCTGCAGCCGACCGCGGCCGACGGCGTGACCTTCACCGGCGGCCGGGTCGAGCTGCTGCGCAACGACCGGCCGGAGGAGCAGGGCGTCATCGAGGCGCCGGTGCTGGTGCGGCGACCGTCGCAGTACGTGCTGTTCTTCGCGGCCGGGGTGTACACGACCGGCAACTACCACACGAGCTACGCCGTCTCGGGCTCGCTGACCGGCCCCTACGCCCGCGCGTTCCGCCCGCTGCTGACCACGGCGTCACTGGACGGGGCGGTCAACGGGCCCGGCGGCGCGGACGTGACCGGCGACCGGATCTTCTTCCACGGGCACATCGGCGCCGGCCGGGGCATGTACACCGCGAGCCTGGGCTGGGCAGGCGACCTTCCCGTGGTGCGAGGCAGCCGGGTCCGGTACGAGGCGGAGCGGGGGAACCTGAACCACGCCGTGGTCCGCACGAACGCGGCCGGCGCCTCCCAGGGCGCGGTCGTGGCCAACATCGACTTCGCGGACAGCTGGGTCGACACCCCGGTGTACGCCCCGGTGGCCGGCGCCTACACCGTCCACATCGGATACGCGGCGGGCTTCGGGGACGCCCAGCACACGCTGACGGTCAACGGCGGCGCGGCGCGGGTGGTCGACTACCCGAACCGGGGCTGGGACAACTGGACGCAGGTGTCGACGGAGGTGAACCTGGCCGCCGGGGTCAACACCATCCGCCTGCGGTTCCTGACCCGCTGGGCCGAGCTGGACTACCTCGAGGTCGCCTGAGAGCGCTGCTCAGCTCTGCGGCTTCTCCTGGATGGTGCCGCCGAGCTCGTCGCGCATGGACTCCATGTACTCCTTGGACTTCCCGGACAGCACCCACCGGTCGCCCACGAGGTAGACGCCGCCGTACAACGTCGCGTACCTGAGCCATTCCTGCTGCCCCTGCGAGGTGTCGAAGTCGAGGAAGACGAAGCTGTCCCCGTCCTTCACGCAGCCGGCCTGCCGGAAGTCCTTGGTCTTGCCCGTCGACTTCGGGGTGCAGCCCACCGTGGCGGCGAGCTGCTGCACGGTGTAGCGCTTCGTCGGCTCGATGCTGACGCTGCTCGTCGCGGTCCGCTGGGCCTTCTCCTTGGCCGCCTGGCCCGCCGTCTTCTCCTCGGTGTCCCCGCAGCCGCCGGCCAGCAACGCGGTCACGGCGGCCAGGGCCACCAGTGCGGCCGATCGCCAGCTCCTCAACTGTTTCACCAACTCATATACGGACGTTGCGGTCGCAATCGTTCAGCTCATCTCGTGAAAGCATGTGATCTCGTGCACCCCGACCTCTCCGCCGACCTCTGCGCGCGCCTGCGCGAGGCCTTCCTGACCACCGGCTACACCGCCGCCGGCGTCCTCGCGGCACTCGGCCCGCAGGCGCACTGCGCCCTCGGCCGCGGCGAGCCGGAGCCCGCCCGCCGCGCGAGCCGCGACGCCGGTGCGCTCGGCACGCTGATCCGGCTGTTCCTGCTGGGCGACGCCGAGCAGGAACGGGCCGTGCGCGCCGCCCTCGGGCCGGTCGACGTCGCCGACGCGGTCGCGAACGACGTCATCACCGCGGACTGGCGGGCGGGCCTGGACATCCGCCCCTACGAGGACGCGTGGTGGGTGGTCGCCGACCTCGGCGCGGACCAGCGCGGCGGTGCCGTGCCGGCCGACCACGTGCTCGGCATCGGCCACGCCTCGGTCAGCCTGGCCCGCGCCACGGCTCGCCGCCCGGTCGGCACGCTGCTCGACGTCGGCACCGGCTGCGGCGTGCAGGCTCTGCACGCGGGCACGCACGCGGAGCGGATCACCGCCACCGACGTGTCGCCGCGCGCGTTGGCGCTCGCGCGGGGCACGTTCGGTCTCAACGAGCTGGACGTCGAGCTGGTGGCGGGAAGGTGGTTCGATCCCGTGGCGGACCGCCGGTTCGACCAGGTCGTGTGCAACCCGCCGTTCGTCGTCGGTCCGCCGCGGGTGGACTACGTCTACCGCGACTCGGGGCTCGGCGGCGACGACGCCAGCGCGCTCGTCGTCCGCCGGCTGCCGGCGCACCTCGCCGAGGGTGGTGTCGGTCAGGTGCTCGCGTCCTGGCTGCACCGCCGGGGCGAGGACTGGGCCGAGCGCGTCACGGCGTGGCTGCCGGGCGGCGTGGACGCGTGGTTCGTGCAGCGCGACGTCGCCGACCCCGCGCTGTACGTCGGCACCTGGCTGCGCGACGCCGGCGTGGACCCGCGCTCGGCGGCGGGCCGCGAGCAGGCCGGGGCGTGGCTGGACTGGTTCGCGGACAACGACATCGAGGGCGTCGGCTTCGGCTACGTCACGCTGCGCCGCACCGACGAGGCGAACACCGAGATCGTGTGCGAGGACCTGCGGCACGCCTACGACGACCCGCTGGGCCCGGAGACGGCCCGCTGGTTGGACGCCGTGTCGTGGCTGCGCGAGCACGGCGAGAAGCTGGCGGCGACGCGGTTCACCGTGCCGCCGACCGTGCTGCTGGAGGAGATCTCCGAACGGGGCGACGAGGGCTGGTCGCCGGCCGTGCGGCGCCTGCACCGCCTCGACGGCCCCGGCTGGCGCCACGACGTCGACGAGCCGACCGCGCGGCTGCTCGCAGGTTGCCGCGGCGCGTTGCCGCTGGAGGACCTGCTGGCCCTGCTCGGGTCGGCCTACGGCGACATCGACACGGACGCGGCGCTGTCGCTCGTGCGCGAGCTCGTGCGCCACGGCATGCTCGTCCCGGCCTAGTCGATCGCGACGGTGCGCCGCCAGACGTCGATGACGAGGACCGGCCGCATGCCGACCGACTCGTACAGGGCGAGCGCCGGCGTGGTGTTGTTGGAGTCGACGTGCAGGATGGTGCCCTTGCGGCCCGCGGCGACGTCGGTGGCGAAGGCGTGGCGCAGCAGGTACTTCGCGATGCCGCGGCCGCGGGCGTCCGGCAGCACGCCCAGGTCGCCGACGTACCCGCAGCCCTCGTCCGGGACGAAGTAGTCGGTGCAGATGAGCACGGCGACCGGCCGGCCGTCGAGCTCGGCCACCAACAGCTTGGTCCAGTCGAATGTGGACTTCTGCTCGTGGCTCTCGTGCCAGGTGTCGTACGGCTTGGGCACCCAGCCGAAGTGGTCGGCGAACGACGCGTTGAGGACCGCGTGCGCCGCCTCGCGGACCGCGGGCTCTGTGCCCACCCGAAGCTCCACGCCGGCCGGCGGCCGCGGCACCGGCAGGTGTCCATTGTGGTCGATGCGCATCCGGTGGAAGGTCGTCGCCACGCGGAAGTCGTGCGCCTCGGCCTGCGCCCGCAGCGCCTCGTCGACGCGGTACACGCCGTGCGCGACGGTCACCTCCCGGTGGCCGTGCTCGCGGCCCGCCTCCCGCGCGCGGTCCAGCGCCCAGGCGAACAGCCACTGGCAGACCGCGGGATCCGGTGCCGCGATGTCGATGTCGACGAGGTCGCTCCCGTCCTGGACGTCCGCCGTCGCGTACCCGACGGCCCGACCGCGGCCGTCGAACACCAGCCGCGCGTCCCGTGCGGCGTCGAACCCGGGCTCGGCGAGGTCGTCGCGCACCTCGTCCTCGGTGTAGTCGGCCAACCCGACCACGGCGAGCCCGTAGGCCCGCAGGAGCCCGGTGATCGTCTCGACGTCGGCCGGCTCGGGCGCGCGGGCGAGGTGTCCCTCGGGAAGCGAATCTGCCACGGGGCAATGGTGAGCCGCCGGCGCCGCGCTGTCGACGGAGTTTCTACGGCAGCGGGTGTTCCTCGACGAGCGCGTCGGGTGCGGACAGCCGCCACGCCTCGTACACCAGCTCGGTGAGCTCGTCGAGGTCGATCTTCTGGAGGTAGACCACCACCCAGCCGAAGCCGCCGGCGGTGAACTGGACTTCGAACACATCCGGCCGCTCGGAGACCAGCGCGAGCTGCTCGGACAGCGTCTGCTTCAGGCCGACCGTCTTCGTCCGCGGCCAGTAGTAGCCGAACCGCTTGCCGCGCACGCTGAAGGACGTGTAGTCCCTCGCCTGCGCCTGTTCCACCTCCGCGAGCCCGTCCACCAGCCGCAGGAACCGATCGTCGCGCACACCCACGCCGAGCATTGTGCCGGGTCAGCCCAACTGGTTGTCCACATAGCACCAGCGCCACGTCTCGGCCGGCTCGAAGCTGCGCATCACCGGGTGCCGGGAGTCGTGGAAGTGCTGCTTCGCGTGCTTGGCCGGCGAGGAGTCGCAGCAGGCCACGTTGCCGCACTTGAGGCACAGCCGCAGGTGCACCCAGGTCTGACCCTCCGCGACGCATGCCGCGCAGGTGTCCGGCGAGCTCGGCTCGGCCTGCCGCCAGTCGTGGTCGAGGTGCTTGCACGCCCCGGCCGTCGACGCGGGGGTGCGCAGCTCGCGGTCGGGCTCGCCGGGCTCCTCCTCGTCGCGGTCGAGCATCGACTCCTCGATGTCCAGGGCCTCCAGCACCCGTCGCAGCACGACGTCGTCGGCCGTGCCGTTGTCGCGTGCCTTGAGCGCCTCCTCGCGCTCGACCTGGAGCAGCTCCATGCGCAGCCGGCGGTAGGAGTCGCTCGGGGTCTCGACGAGCGTGCTCTGCCGGCCGAGCTGCTCCCACGCCGAGTCGGAGCGGTCCCGCAGGCGGGCGCGCAGCCGGTCGATGACCATCTGCGGGTCCTCGGGGCCGCGGATCTCGTCGAGCTTGGTGAGCGCCGCGTTCGTCATGTCGTTGAGCACGGCGGCCTCCTGCAGCGCGTCCTCCGCCGGGTCCGGCGGGGGCAGCCGCAACCGCCGGACGAGCGGTGGCAGCGTCGTGCCCTGGATGGCGAGCGTGCCGGCCACGACGACGAACGCCGCGAGCACGAGCACCGCCCGCTGCGGGGTGTCGGCGGGCAGCACGAACGCGGCGGCGAGGGTGACGACGCCGCGCATGCCGGCCCACGCGATCACCGCGGAGTAGCGCCACGGCCAGACGGGCTTGCGCCGTGCACGCACCCGCGCCGCGATGCGCTTGCCGAACCCGATGCCGATCAGCCACAGCACCCGAGTCGCGATGGTCGCGCCGAGCACGGCGGCGCAGATCCCGACGATCAGCGACGGCGACAGCTCGCTGTCCGCGACCTCCCCGAGGATCGGCCGTACCTGCAGGCCGATCAGCAGGAAGACCGCGTTCTCCAGCAGAAACTGGATGGTCTGCCAGTTGTGCCGGCTGGCCAGCCGCGCCGAGCCGGACAGGATCTTCGGCGACTTGTGCCCGATGATGATCCCGGCGACCACCACGGAGAGCACGCCGGACCCGTGGATGATCTCGGCGAGCAGGTAGGCGACGAACGGCACGGCGAACGACAGCGCGGTGTCGCTCACGAGGTCGGTGAGCCGCAGCCGCAGCCACGCGGCCGAGATGCCGACCACGACGCCGGTGACGCCACCGCCGACGGCGGCGAGCAGGAAGTCGAACCCGACCTCCCACAGGGTGACCGACCCGGCGATGGCGGCGATCGCGGTGCGCAGGGCGACCAGTGCGGCCGCGTCGTTGAACAGACTCTCACCCTCGAGCAGCCGGACCAGCTTGCGCGGCATGCCGACCCGGCGGGCGACCGCGCTGGCCGCGACCGCGTCCGGCGGCGCCACGATCGCACCGAGCGCGATGCCGGCGGCGAGCGGCAGCCCGGGCACGACCGCCCAGGCGACCAGCCCGACGGCGAGGGTGGTGAACACGACGAGGCCCACCGACAGCAGCGCGATCGGCCCGCGCATCCGGCGGTAGTCGAGCAGTGAGGTCTGGATCGCGGTGGAGTAGAGCAGCGGTGGCAGCAGCCCGACGAGCACGACCTCGGGGGAGAGACGGTACTCGGGCACACCCGGCAGGAAGGAGGCCACGACCCCCACGGCGATCAGAGAGAGGGGAGCCGACCAGTCCATCCGCCGCGCGACAGCCGTGACCACCAGCACGGCCACGACCAGCGCGACGATTTCCGCAGCCATGTGCACGAGGCAATCATGACGCGGCTGTCCACCACCGCGTACGCCGGCGGCTAGTTCTGGTCGCCGTAGGACTGCTCACACGGCCAGCCGTCGCGGTCGGCGTCCCAGTTCGCCGGGAACCCGGCCTCCGACCACGCGGCGAGCGCGATGTCGTAGGAGTAGCCGTCCGCGTGCAGCTGCTGGCACGGGGTCAGCGGCTGCGCCGGCACGGTGACCGTCGCGGGCGGCGCCTGGTACACCGTGGTCGGCGGCGGCGTGACCACGGAGACCGACGGCTGGGCCGCGACCGTCGACGGAGCCGTGGCGGCCGGTGTCGCCGCCGGTGCGGGGGTACCTGAGGTCGGCTGCGCACAGCCGGTCAGCCCGAGCAGCATCAGTCCGGTCAACACCGCGACCACGGTTCGCATGTTCACGCGGGATCCGTCGAGGTGATCACGCAGAGTGTTACTGGAGCCTCACCCAGGCACGGTCAGTTACGGCGACGGGACAGGACGCTGCCGACGATCACCAGGAAGCCGCCGACGCCGCAGACCACCCACAGGACCACCGTGAGCGTGCCGGTCAGCGCGTCGTAGAACGGGCCCGCCACCTCCGGGGACGGGCTGCGGGCGGTGACCTGGCTGCGGGCGAGCCACTGCGCCAGCACGACCAGCAGCATCGCCACCACGAGCCCGATGCCGGCCACCACCAGGGTCGCGCCGCGGCGGGCCGACAGCGCCACGCCGAGCACGAGCAGTGCCACGGCCGCGATGGGCAGGATCACGCTGAGCTTCTCGAGCAGGTCGAACGCCGGGACCGCTTGGCGCACCGCGGGCCCGGACACCACCTCGACCCGGCCCCGCACCTCCGGGATCCGGTCGGCCAGCGGCACGCGGTCGGCGACGAAGCGTTCCTTCACCTCGTCCGCGACAACGCCGAGGTCCAGCACCACCGCGTCGCCCTCGACGGCCAAGCCGCCGGGCTCGTCGCGCAGCAGAGCCAGCAGCTGCGGGTGCACCTCCCGGTTCAGCTCCACCCACGCCCGCCGGAACTGGTCGCTCTCGACGAAGTTCGCGATGCTGGCGTCGACGACCGGCCTCGCGACATCCGGCACGGAGCCGGCGAGGCCCGCGTTCAGCCGGTCGGCGACCTCGGCCTTGATGGCGGGGTCGTCGGCGAGCGGGGTCACCGCGTCGAGGTAGGTCTGCTGGTCGGTGATCTCGTCGACCAGGACGTAGGCCGCGACCGCCGGCCCGGCGAGCAGGCAGCCCAGCAGGACGAGCAGGGTGGCGAAACCGGTGCGCACCGGCGCACCCTAGCGTCCGCCGGGCTCGCCCGTGTCAGCCGGCGTTGATCGCGTCGACAACCAGGTCGCGGAACCGGTCCTGCGGCACCGTCGGCTCCACATGGCGACCCTGCGGCGCGAACGCCCGAGGCGCGAGGAGGTAGAGCGCCGCCGCGTCGTCCCACAGCCGGGTGCCCAGCCACTGCGTCGGGTCGACCTGCAGCGCGGTCCGCAGCAGTCCCGGCAGCCCGGCCCGGTCGAACCGGGCGACCATCTCCTCGGTCGGGTCGTAGGTCGGCTCCGCGCCGGCTGGCGGCAGGTCGACGAACACCGCACGGCGGCCGAGGTCGGTGGTCACGGCGCGGCACGCGGCCAGGTCGTACTCGCAGTTGAAGTTGTCCGGGTTGTTCTCCGCGAACGACCGGCCCGAGGCGACCACGTCCGCCTTCGACCCCAAGGCCTTCGCGTACCGCGGGTAGGACGTCCACGGGCCAAGCACCAGCACGTCGACCTCGGCGCAGCCGCGCACCGCGGCGGCGACCTCGCGCCCGAGCCGGTCGGGCCGGCCGCCGAACGGGACGGGCGCGTGCAGGAAGTTGTTGATCCGCTCGGCGCCGGCCCGGGCCGCCGGCAGCCAGTCGTAGGCCGGTGGGTTCGGCGACGCGAGCCCGGTGATCACCGGCGGCGTCTGCCCGCGGGCGGCGAGGAACATCGACACCGCGGTCGCGCCGTGCCGCACGCCCGCGATGCCCTCGGTGACGACGACCGCGCGCACGTCCCGGGCCGGCGCCAACACCGCTAGCGCGCGGAAGTCGTCCAACCCGACGTCGGTGTCCACGATGAGACACGCACGCGGGTTCGCCGCCGGCCGGTCGCCCGCGAGCGCCGGCACCCCGACCCCGACCCATGCCAGCGCGAGCACCAACGCCGCGACCGAGAATCTGCCCAGTCCCTTGCCTGCCATCACGTCCCCCATTCGGAAGTCACACCACGCCGTGCGATTCATACGCCGCGCACGGGAAATCGGCAACGGTGGCTTACCGTTGTGTCATGGTCGATCGACGGGCGCGAGGTGCCGCGCGGTCGCTCGGCCTGGTGCAGCCGTACCTGGGGCGGTGCAGTGCCGGGGACGCGGCGGCCAACCGGGACCGGTTCGGCGGCGTGACCCTGCAGGGCGTGCACGGGCTGCGGGTCGCGCGAGTGCTGGCCCGAGCCGGCGCGCTGGGCGGTGTCGACCTCGACCCGGCCGCGTACCTCGCGCGGGCCAAGCGGCCGGCGCCGGTCGTCGCGGGGCAGCTGGGGTTCGAGCTGGACCTGCCGGTGTTCGACTGGGTCGAGGCGCAGGCCGAGCTCGGGCTGCCGGTGGTGCGGACCGCGGGCCCGCGGCTGCGGGTGGGACAGGTCGACGAGCTGAAGGCGGAGCTGCACCGCGACTACCCGGTGCGGGTGTCGGTGACGCTCGCGCTCGACGGGGGTTGGCTGGGGTCCAAGCACAGCGGGGTCCTCGCGGAGCAGCTGCGGGCCGCCGACCGGGACGTGTCGCTGGTGCTCGGCGCGCCGTTCGATCCGGTGGACTCGTCGTACAAGGTCCTCGGCCTGAAGCGGCTGCTGCGATGGAGCTCCCGGACGGGCCGGAAGCTGGAGCTGCTGCGCACCGGCCCGGTCGGCATCCCCGCGATCGCCGCGGGCGCGTCGCTGGCGGCGATCGGGCTGTCGTCGTCGACGCGCCATCTCGGTGGCCCGGTCGCCCGGCGTGCCGACGGGGTCCGGCCCAAGCGCAGTCCGCAGGTGTTCGTGCCCCGGTTGCTCAACTGGCAGCGCGGCATCGACCTCAAGGCCGGCCTGACGGACTGCGACTGTGCGGCGTGCGAGCGGACGGGGTCGAGCCTGCGGCGCTTCGACGTGGCCTTCGACTCGACGGTGCCCGCCCCCGTGCGAGCCGCGGCGCGGGAGCACGACTCGTACGCGCTGGCCGAGGTCATCCAGGCGGTCCTCGCGGCCCCGGACCCGAAGGACGAACTGGCCCGCCGCCGCCAGGACGCCCAGGACCTCGCCGCCGAGATAGACCTGACCGTGCCGAAATGGCTCGGCCACTGGGACTAGCCCGGCGTCACCGCTCCTCGAGGCTGATGGCGACCGCGCTGGAGACCACGGCCAGTTTGCCGTTGTAGCCCTGGCCGGTGAACTCCAGGCCGACCACCTGCACGCCACCCACGCCGACCGACGCGTCCTTGGTGATGTCGTAGCCGGCGGCGGGCAGCGCGGAGCGGTAGAACGCCGCCACCTCGTCCGGGGCCATGCCCGTCAGCACGATCCCCTTCTCGTCGGGCTCCTGTGCCTCGATCACCTGCACCCCGGGCGGGATCGGAAAGTCCTTGTCCGGGAAGCTCGCCGGCAGCTGGGAACCGACGTGGTCCGCGGCGGCCGGGTCCGCGGCCGACTCCGCCGCGGCCGGCTGCTCGACGGTCACGGTCTCGGTCGCCGGGGACCCGGCGTCGTTGCCGGCGCAGGCCGCGGTCGCCAGCCCGACCCCCGCCAGGACGGCCGCCACGAGTAGGCGGTGCGTGGTGCTCATCGAAGCTCTCCCTCGCCTGTGCCCGGCCGGACTGTCCGGCCGGGTGATGCAGACCCTGCCGGTCGACCGCGAACCGATCGTGAAAACCCGGGCCGGCGGCGCAGACGATAACCGGCGTTCGTCGGTTCCGACTATGGGGATCCGCCGAGCCAGCGGCGGTCGGCCGCGCCGGCCCGCTCGGCGTCGCCCGCCCGCCACCACAGCGCGACGAGCTCCTCGGCGAGCTCGTGCCGCCACGACTCGACCTCGAGCACCGCCTCGTACGCCGCGGCCCGCTCCGCCGCAGGCCGGGAGCCGTCCCGACCGATCGCGGTCGCCGCCCGCAACCGCAGGCCGGCGGCCTCCGCGCGGGCATCCCCGAGAACGTCCGGGTCGCTGGCAGCGACCTCGCTTGCCAGGACGGCGAGCACCGAGCCGTGCCGGCCGGCGGCCGCGTGCTCCCGCGCGGCGTCGAGGTCGACGTCGGCGACCAGCGCCACCCGCTCCCGGTCGGCACGCAGGTACGCGGACGGCTCGCCCGCCGGCCGGTCCGGCTCGAGCGTCCGGCGCACCTCGGCGAGCGCGGTGCGCAGCAGCGTCCGCCCACGGCCCGGCTCCCGACCCGGCCACACCGCCTCCACCAGTTCGTCCCGGCGTAGCCCACCCGGCCCGGCCGCCGCGAGCACCAACAACGTCTCGCGGGCCTTGCGGCTGCGCCACGCGTCACGGTCGACCGAACGCCCGGCGGCCTCGATCGCCACCGCACCGACGAGCCGGATCCGCAAGCCCGGCTCACTGCCGGCGAGGCCGGGAACGAACCGGTACGCCTCGTGTGCGATCGCGGCGAAGCCCAGCTGTCGCAGGCCGGACACCTCCGTCGCCGCCCGGCGCGCCGCCCCGGCATCGCCTCGCAGCCGGGCCGCCGCGAGCGTGAGCAGCCCCGCCTGCAGCCGGCTGGCCGCGTCCTGACGACCGACGGTTCGGCGCACGGCGTCCGCGACCGCCACCGCCTCGTCCACCCGGCCGGCCGCGAGCAGGAACCAGCCGTGCACCCCGGCCGCGGCGAGCAGCTCCAGCC
>NZ_JBOHGA010000138.1:0-16746 GCF_050699915.1 Actinophytocola sp. | reverse complement strand
GATCCGAGCCCGTTCAGCACGGCCAGCCGATTGCGTGCGCGACCTCGTCCACGACGCCAACGCAACGCGATCCGCATCGCTCAGTTCCAGTGCAGGTGATGGCATACCCCATCGTCCCAAGTGTCAACGAATTAATGACGCGCGACACTAGCGGCCCACCATGGCCTTCGCGCAGCGGTGGGCGTCGTACACCGGACGGGAGTAGCGGCCCGGCGATGGGACCAGGTTGTTGTAGAACGTGGTGCCCTCGCACAGCGGGCCGAGTACCCACACCCGCCGCTCCGGCGTGCCGTCGGCCCGGATCGGGTGCTGGTCCGGCGTGAGGTCGATGCCGCCGACGTACGGGCTTTCCGGGCGGTGCGGCCGGATCCATCCGTTGGCGTGCAACGAAGACACCAGCGAGTTGGTTGAGTCCACGACGGACGGTGGCCGCACGTGCGCCCGGACCAGCCAGTCCACCTCCGTCGAGTACGGCTCGGCCAGCCGGGTCGAGCTGACCCGCCAGCGCCCGGTCGGCCGGTGCCAGCTCAGCATCGGGGCCGGGCCGAACGGCACCCGGACCAGTCCGGCGTCCATCAGCGCCAGCAGCTCGGTGTGCCGCTCGAACTGCGGCCCCACCACGGCCCTGTTGAGCATCGGCATGGTGTGCAACGTGAAGCGGTCCAGCGAGGCCGGGGTGAGACCGCCGAAGTCGACCACGTACCGGAACGTGTCCCGCAGCTCGCGCAACACGTCCAGCGCCGCCTTCACCGGGCTGCGGACGAACCCGAGCAGCCCCTCGGCCAGGTCCGCGCGCAGCAGACCGGCCAGGCACTTCTGGTAGATCTGGTGATCGCCCAGCAGCAGGCCCGCGGCACCTTCGAACGTGGCCTGCGCGTCGAACGGACCGTGCTCGCGGTCCAGCCGGTCGAGCAGCGGCAGCAGGCCGGGGGAGCCGACCCGCGCCAACTCTGCGACCAGGTCCGCCTCGGTGCCGGCGCCGCGGGCCACGCACCGGTGGTAGCCGACCCGCATCTCGGTCAGTACCAACGCGAGCACGTCCGCGTCGAAGTCCAGGGCACCGCCGCGGTCGGCGCGCAGCGCGTCGATGGCGGCGGTGGTGAACGCCACCGGCTCGTACGCCGGGCCGAACTCGACGATCTGTGGCCGGGCCCGGCACGGCAGCCCGGAACGGGAGTACAGCAGGACGTTCGGCTCCCGGCCGCTGGGCAGGTAGCGCAGCGTCGTGCCCTCGGTGACGTACCGGCCGCCGCGGCCGACAGTGAGGCCGGCCAGCACATCCATGGCGGCCAGGCCGAACCCGCCGATCGCCACGCTCTGGCCGGGCAACACGTCCGCGGTGCGCTCGGGCACGGGGTAGGGAGCCGGCACCACCCGCTCCTCGCCGGGACCGTCCACCTCCTCGCGGCTGCCGTAGCCGGTGGTGAGGAACGCGTACTCGGCGGTCACGGTGGTCCCGTCGGCCATGGTGACCACGAGCCCGCCGGCCGGTCCGTCGGCCAGGTCGACCGCGACCCCGCGATGCCACACCACCCGCACCCAGTTCGGCGCACGGTCGAGCACCACGCCCAGGAACCAGGCCAGATACTCGCCGAGCACCCGCCGCGGCAGGAAGTCGCACTCCCGGATCGGCCGTCCCCGCGTGCCGACGGTGAACCCGTCGGCGTCGATGCGCAGCCCGCGCTCGGTCACCCAGTCGAACAGGGTCGGCCCGCCGGCGTCCACATCGGACCCGACGCTGTGCCGGTCGGGGAACATCGACACCTGCGCGCAGGTGGTGTTGAGCAGCAGGTAGTCCGGCTGGTCCAGGTGGTGCACACCCTCGCCGCCGCAGGTCGGGTCCACCACGTGCACCACGGTCTCGCCGGCGTCCGGTCCGGTCAGCTTGGCGAGCGTGACGATCCGCTCCAGCACGCCGAGCCCGCGCGAGCCCAGCCCGACGATCACCGCGGTACGACTCATGCCTTGGCTCCTTCGCCGGCGAGCGCGCCGGAGTCGATGTGCGGCCACAGCTCGGCGAGCCCGGCGTCGGCCGCCAGCACCGCCGCGGCCGGGTCGTCGGCGGTGGCGATCACGTAGCCGAGCCGGTCCTGGAAGGAGTTGCTGAGCACGACCTCGAAGCCCGCCGGCCGGATCGGCCCGGCCTCGACCACGCCTGGCACCCGCTGGGCCCGGTCGACCCCGTCCACGCCGCACAGCGTGCCCGCGGTCTCGGCGACCAGGAACCGGATCGACGCGGCCAACTCGCGACTCGGTCGCGGGGCCTTGTCCTGCCCGGCCGCCCTGGCCACCTGCCGCTCGATCAGGTCGACGCCGAGGGCCTCCTGCAGCATCCGCGGGATCATGCCGCCCGCCAGGCGCGGGTTCACCTCGATCAGCGCGGCGCCCGCGTCGGTCAACCGAAGCTCGACATGGGCCGCGCCCCACCCCAGCCCGAGCGCGCGCAGCGCGTCGCGCGCGGTGGCCGCGAGGTCGTCGTGCTCGGCGGTGCTCACCCCGGCGGGGAAGTCATGGCCGGTCTCGACGAAGTACGGGTGCGGCCCGAGCCGCTTGCGCACCACGGCGACCACCTGGTCGTCGAACGTCTCCACGGAGAACTCCGCGCCGGACAGGAACTCCTCGACCAGCACGGCTCCCGGCACCGGGATCGCCAGCCGCGCCGGGTCGGTCTCCAGCAGGTACCGCGTCGCGGCCGCGACCGCCGCCGCGTCGGCACACCAGCGCACGCCGATCGACCCGCTGCCGGCCGGCGGCTTGACCACGACCGGAAAACCGAGCTCGCGCGCCAGGTCCGCCGCCTGGTCAGGATCGGTGGCCAGCCCGAACCGGGGTCCGCGGACCCCGCCGTCGCGCAGCCGGACCCGCTGGGTGTGCTTGTCCCGGCAGGCCAGCACGGCGTCCGGGTCCGGATGCGGCAGGCCAAGCGTGTGGGCCGCCTGCCCGGCGACGCCGACGTAGTACTCCGAGCTGCTGGCGATCCCCACCACCCGGCCGTCCAGCGGGGCGCACTCGGCGAGCACGGCGGCGACGGAGCCGGTGTCCGTCACGCGGGTGTCCACCTGGTCCTGCGCCAGGTACGGGTAGCGGCCGGGATCGCGGGCGAGGACCACCGGGCGCAACCCGAGCCGGCGCGCGGCGGCGCAGAACAACCGACCGGTCCCCGTGGTGTTGCTCTCCACCAAGACCAGTGACTCGTTGGTCATGCTTTTACCTTCGTGATGTTCCGCCTCTCCGGAATTCAAACGCTTGGTCGCCGTGGGTTGGTTCGGTTCCGTCGCGTGCGTACTTGTGGCTGGGTTGCGTCCCGTTCCCCTTAGGTGCGGTTGCGAGGCGGGTGAAGTCATGCCACCGCCACCGTTTTGGCGACCGCGTCGGCCAGTTCTCCGGCCGCTTCCATGTCGGTGTGGCGCCGGTCCGCCAGCCACTGGCGGTGTTCGGCCCAGTGGGCCACCGCGTCGTCGTGGGGTTCGGCGAAGTCACCCGGGCCGCCGCCGTAGCGGTGCGCGGCGGCGAGCGACGGCGGGTCCAGCTCGCTCAGGCCGGTGCCGGCCAGCCAGCCCGGCGGGCCGAACTCAGCGAAGGCGGTGGACCCCGCGGCCACCGCCTCCCGCACCGCGGCGCCGACCTGGTGGTGCGCGGTGCGGAACGGCACCCCGGAGACCACCAGCCGGTTGGCCACCGAGGTGGCCGTGGTGAAGCCCTGCTCGGTGCGCTCCAGCATCCGGTCCGGCCGCGGCCGCGCGCCGGAGACCAGCACCTGGCTCAGCAGGACCGACTCCTCCGCGGCCCGCCAGCCCGGTTCGAGGTTCGCGACCGCCTCGGTGCCGACCTCGATGGTGTTGGTGAACGGGGTGCCGGCCGTCGCCGCCGCGCTCGCCGCCCACGCCCCGATCGCCTGCGCCGGCTTGGCCTTGACGTGCTCGAGCAGGAAGGCGTTGCGCTTCTGCGGCATGGCCGAGCTGCCGCCGACCAGCCGGTCGGGGAACTCGACGAGGCCGAACTCCGCGGTGCTCCACAGCTGCAGGTCGGTGGCAAGCCTGCTGAGCACGACCGTGAGCCCGGTCGCGGCACCGAGCAGCCGCAGCGGCACGTCCCGGCTGGCCACCGCGTCCAGCGCGTGCGCGGCGGGCCGCTCGAAGCCGAGCAGCCGGGCGGTGTGCGCGGCGTCGATGGGCAGGTCGGTGCCGGCCACCGCGCCCGCGCCGAGCGGGCAGGCCTCCAGCCCGGCGGCGGCGAACCGCAACGCGGCCAGCTCCCGCTGCACCGCCAGCGCCACGCCGAGCAGGTAGTGCCCGTAGGTGACCGGCATCGCCGCCTGGAAGTGGGTGTACACGGGCATCACGGTGTGCCGGTGCGCGCGGGCCCGCGACAGCAGCACGCCGGCCAGCCGCCCGGCCTGCTCACCGAACTCCAGCAGCCACCGGCGCAGTCGCAGCGCGGTCATGGTGGCCTTGAGGTCGTTGCGGGACCGGCCGGTCTGCAGCACGCCGCCGACGTCCGAGCCGAGCCGCTCGACCAGGAAGCCCTCGTACATCAGGTAGAGCCCGCGCGGCGCCGGCCGGGACAGCAGCGGGCGGTAGTCCTGCTCGGTCAGCTCCGCCATGCAGCGCAACAGATCCCTGGCCGCGGTCGCGGTGATCAGGCCGCGTTCGGCCAGCATCACCACGTGCGCCTGGTCCACCTGGATCATCAGCGGCAGCTCGGCGGCGAGCGTGGCCTGCGCCAGGTCGCCGTACACGACCCGCCGGGTCCGCGGTCCGAGCTGGCCGACCAGTCTTCCGGTACTCACCGGGTTGCCGCCGGTTCCTGGCCGCTGAGCACCTCGGCATGGCTGCGCCGGTCCCACCGGAAGCTGGACCACGGGACCGGCGGCCGGGTCGAGTCGGTGGTCGCCACCGGGTCGGCGGGGTCGGCCGGTGCGCCGTGTCCGTTGGCCTGCAACCACTCGTCGTCGTAGACGGTGTCCAGGTAGCGGTAGCCCTCGTCGGGCATCATCACCACCGTCATCGAGTCCGGGTTGTTCGTCGCGTGCCAGTTGGCCACCTGGAAGGCGGCGCCGCTGGTCGGTCCCATGAACAGCGCGTGCTGCCGGTGCAGCCGCCGGGTCGCGGCGTAGGCGAGCGAGGCCGACACCCAGTGCACGTCGTCGAGGACGCGGTAGTCCAGGTTGGCCGGGACGACGCTCATGCCGAGCCCGCGCAGTTCGCGGTGCCCGTCCGGCGGTCCGAAAAGGACACTCGCCTGGGTGTCCACCGCGATCGCCCGGCAGTCCGGGGAGACCGTGCGCACGTAGGACACCGTGCCGGACATCGAGCCGCCGGAGCCGACCGGGCCGACCACGCAGTCGACCTGACCGAGCGACGCCAGCAGCTGGTCGGCGACCGTGGCGTAGGAGCGTGGGTTGTCCGGGTTGGAGTACTGCTCGGGACAGAAGGTGGCGTGGCCCTCCGCGGCCAGCTCGGCGCGCACCTCGGCGACGCGGTCCAGCCGTGCGGTCTGGAACCCGCCCGGCCCTCGGCCGGCCGCCGCGGGCACCCGCTCCACGGTCGCGCCGAGGTCGGTCAGCCTGCGGTACAGCCGGGCGTCCACCACCGGGTCGCTGACCAGGATCAGGCGCCGGTTCTGGTGCACCGCCTCCATGGCGAGCGCGAGGCCGAACGTGCCGGAGGTGGTCTCCACGATGACCGTGCCCGGCTCGAGCTGCCCGCGGTCGGCGGCCTGGCGCAGGATGTACCGCGCCGGGATCATCTTCATGAGGGTGAAGCAGACGCCGTACAGGTTCGGCCGCAGCTTGATGAGCCGCGGTGTCTGGTACGCCTCGACGGCACACTCGAACGCGCCGGTCACGACGCCTCCTCGCAGGCTCCGAGGCGCCGCTCGCGGTCGCCCTGTGTCGATGATTCGCTCGCAAGCTCGCTCATCCGGCGATCACCTCCACGCGGGGCAGGACCGGCTCGTCGGCGGTCTGCGAGGGAACCCGGATCACGGTCGTCTCCGGGAGGCCGAGGTCGGCGAGGCCCGCCCGCGCCGTGGCGACGTTGCTCTCGGTGTCCGGCAGGCGCGGGTCGAAGATCAGTCCGGCGACGGTTCCGCTGTGCGCCACCTGGATGCCGAGCGCGCCGCACCCGTCGCTCAGCTCGAGCAGCGGCTCGAGCGCCGGCTTGGCCAGGAACCGCTGGTTGAGCCGGGCGCTCTCGGTGCTCACCTCGGCCAGCAGGGCCACATCGCCGGCGGCCACCGCGTGGCGCAGGGCCGCACGCAGCGCCTCGAGGACGAGGATCTCCCGCTCGTCGTACTCGGCCGGCCGCAGGGCCAGGGTGTCCACGCCGGCGCCGCTCGGGTCCGTGTCGCAGCCGACCACGGTCATCGGCGGCAGCTGGTCGCCGAGCGACTCCAGCACGACCCCGTCGCGGTGGGCGAACAGCACCACCCGACCGTCGATCATGACGGAGTCCGACGCGCACTCCGCGGACACCGCGAGCCGGGCGACCTGCGCCACCGACAGCGCCACTCCGTGGTAGTCGGCGACCGCGCGGATGGCGGCCGTGACGTCCGCCGTGGACGAGCCCATGCCGATGCCGCGCGGGACGTCGCTGGTGATCTCGATCCAGCCGCCCTTGGCCGCGGCCGGTCGGGCGCCGAACTCACGCAGTGCCCGGGCGGCGGCGCGGCGCACCTTCTCCAGCTCCGGAGTGCCCACGACTCCCCAGTGGTGGTGGCTCGGGTGGAAGATCGCGCGGCTGCGCAGCTCCGGTTGGGGGAGCGTGACGAGCGCGCGCCGCATCCGGCCGTCCTCGTCGGCGAACACGCCCTGCAGCAGTTCGCCGTGGTGTGCCGGCGCGTGCCCGATCCCGACCTCGCTCGAGGTGGCCGCGGGACCGGGCCGCGCCGTCGACGTGCTCAGTTGGGGACCGTGGCGCACTATCCAGCCTTCTTGATCGTGAAGACCAGGCTCTCGTGCTCGTGCTCGTAGTCCCGGTAGCCGGCGTGCGGCGGCTCCCACCAACGCTGCACCTCGACCGACTCCGCGGTCATGCCCACCGACTCCAGCAGCGAGTCCAGATCGGACCGGTCGTAGAAGCGGCAGTAGAAGTCGAAGTGGTCGATGTACTCCTTCGGCGCGATCTCGCGGATGTTCGGGTCCGAGACCTGGCAGTCGTTCATCGTCCACTGGTTCGCGACGAGGTGGCCGCCGGGCCGCAGGATCCGGTGCAGCTCCCGAAGCGCCTCCTCCGGGTTGGTCAGATGACCGAGCAGGTCCCAGCAGAAGATGCCGTCGACGGAGTTGTCGAGCAGTCCGGTGTCGAACGCGTCGACCTTGACGAAGACGACCTTCTCCCGCACCCCGGCGCGCTCCACGACCTGCTCCGCGATGCCCATCGCGTTCAGTGACGTGTCCCCCGCGAGGAGGATCGGTGCACCCGCCGCGAGCGGCGGCAGGTTCCGGCCGTCCCCACACGGCAGGTCCAGGACCACCCGGGCCGAGCTCGCCGCGAACAGGCTGGCGGCACGCTCGGCGTGCGGGACCGGGGGATCGCCCCAGAGATTCCCGCTGCCGCGTACCTGACTGGTGTCGTAGGCGGCATTCCAGAGTGGAATAGCCGCGGCGTCCTTCGACGGCGCGCCCGTGGTCACGTCGGCCCCTCCATGGTTCGCTGAAGTCATCGGCGTACGGCAATACGCCGAACGGTTGAATGAAGAAGTGTCCGAACGGCCAGACGGCCGCCGGAAAGCCTATTTGGTCGGGTGCAGGTTAGCCGCCCGTTCGCCCGGCATCAACAGACTCTGTTAATCAACGGAAAAGACCCGACGGTTCGTAACACGAAACTCGTCTCGGTGGTCAATTGCTTACCGAGCGTGCCCCCGTATACATCGGCATCGCCGTCCCGCCAAGGATCCGAACCCGAGTACTCAGAGCGACCGGCGGCGTGGACATCTACGCGTCCTGCCTCCATTCGGGTTACTGATCACCTCCCCATGATGACAGAATGAAGCAGGTCGTCTTATTCTCCAAGCGATTCAGCGCCACGTTCACTGGAACGGACGACCTGTTGAGCCGTTTGGTCCGGTGATGCGGCCGAAGGGAGTAGTGACACGTGGGCTCGTGCCTGCCAACGTTTTCTAATTTGGATTAGTTCTGATCGCCATTAGATTGTCCAAGCGCCTTGTGTCGCGCCTGCCGGAAGGGTTCGTATGCGTCATTTCGTTCGCGGTTCCGCCGATTCCTACTCCGTTGGCGTGGTCGATGTAGCCCGATGGGAGCAGTACGAACTCGGCGACCGGCTCCCTTTCCAGGCGATGTGGTACACGGTCCCGCCGGGTTCCAGCAGCCCGCGTGACTGCCACCCCGAGGTCGAGTTGTCCGTGGTCATCAGCGGCACCGCGTGGGTGGAGACCGGCGAGACGGTCACCGAGGTGGCGGCCGGCTCCTGCTTCCTGCTGGACAGCTCCGAGGCACACGTGATCCACAACCGGTCGGCCGAAATTCCGCTGCAGGTGTTCACCACCTACTGGATGCCGGCCGAGCCGACCGAGGCCCCGGCGGCGGCCGAACCGGAGCTGGAGGAGGCGAGATGACTGAGCACCAGGGGGGAACCACGGTCATCGTCTTCCCGCAGCCGACGGTCAACGGTCCGCTGCATATCGGCCACCTGTCCGGCCCGTACCTGGCCGGCGACATCGCCGCCCGGGCCGCGCGGGCCCGCGGCGAGCGCGTGCTGGCCCTCGCCGGCGTCGACGTGGACCCCAACTACGTGCTCACCAAGGCCGAGAACATCGGCATGGACGTGCACGAGATGGTCGCCACCTACCGCAGCCAGATCACCAGGGCGTTCGAGCTGGCGAAGATCGGCCACGACGCGTTCCTCGACCCGCAGGACGACGGCTACCGGTCGGCGGTCGCCGGCATGCTGCGCGAGCTGGTCGAGCGCGGGACCGTGCCGATGGAGCGGATCACCCTGCACCGGTGCTCGGACTGCGGCCGGACCCTGCACCACTCCTACGTCGTCGGCAAGTGCGCGGTGTGCGGCACCGGGGCCAACGGCACCTCGTGCGAGGGCTGCGGCGGGTTCACCTCCGCGCAGCACCTGGTGAACCCCAGCTGCGCCCGGTGCGGCGGTGGTCCCGAGCCGATGGAGGTCACCGTCCCGGTGCTGCATCTCGAGGACTACCGCGAGCGGCTGGTCACCGAGTGGCTACGCGGCGAGTGGCCGAACCGGGTGCGCACGGTCATGCGGCAGTACCAGGACGCGCCGCTGCCCGACATCCCGCTGGCCTACCCGACCAACTGGGGCATCGAGTGCGACGGCCCGCTTTCCGGGCTGCGAGTGGACTTTCCGACCGAGCTCGGCCTGAGCTACCTCTACGGTTCCGCGCACGCGCTGCGTCCAGCAGCGAGCGGGCTGACCGAATGGGTGGACGCCTGGCACGAGATCGACGGCGTCTGGCACATGAACGGAATGGACAACACGTTCTACTTCACCGTGCTCTACCCGGCCATCCTGGCGGCCGCGGGAGTGCCCGGCCCCAAGGCGCGCGGCGCGGTGGTCAACGAGCTGTACCTGTTGGAGGGCAAGAAGTTCTCCACGAGCCGCAACCACGCACTGTGGGCCGACGAGTACCTCGCCGAGCAGGATCCGGAGCTGGTGCGGCTGTACCTGTCCTGGGACCGGCCGGACCGCTACGAGAGCGACTTCACCGAACAGGGTTACAACGCGTTCTGCGAGTATGTCCGGCCGCTGCTCGCCGGGTCGCCGCCGAGCGCCGGCGGCCTGCCCCCGGAGCTCGCGCAGGCCGAGCTGCTGCGCGCGGACCGCGCGCTGGACCTGGTCGGGTTCGACTCGGCGCTGGCCATCCGCTCGCTGCTGGCCGCCATGTCGGCCGGGCAGGGTCACGACTCGGTCGCCCTCGCCGCCCTGGCCGGCCGCGACAGCCGGTTCGGTTCCGATGCCGGGTAACGGTCAGGTGCGCGCCTGCATCGTGGGCGGTGGACTGGCCGGCTCGCTGCTCGCCTGGCGACTGGCCACGGCCAGCCGGAGCTGGCGGATCGACCTGGTGACCGGCCACCACTCTCGGGCCGACGCGACCGCCGCCTCCGGTGGGGCGGTGCGGGCCTTCGAGGCGCATCCCGAGCAGCGCAGGCTGGCCGCGATGAGCATGGTCGAGCTGCTGGGCAGCCGAACTCTGCGGCTGTGGGCGGACTTCCGCCGGGTCGAGTCGGTCTACCTGCCCGACGGCGCCGGGCCGCTGGACGACGCGATCGCCGACATCGACCAGCTGCTACCGGGTTCGGCGAGCCTGGTGCCGGCCGTGGAGCTGGCGAAGCTCGGCTGGACGGGGGTGGACGACCACCCCGGGTTCGCCGTCATGGAACGCCGGGCCGGCTACGTCTCACCGGACCGGTTGCGCAACTCCGTGCTGGCAGACGGCGAGGTCCGGAGCCGGATGTCCGTCCACACAGGACCCGTCGGCCGGATCGAGCCGCGGCCGGACGGCGGAGTGCGTTGCGTGGTCGACGGTCGGCCCCGCGACTACGACGTGGTGGTGCTCGCGACCGGTGCGTGGACCGGCGCGGTGCTGCGAAACAACGGCTACCCCGATACGGATTTCCGTGTTCAGTCGATCCAGTACAGCGTGTACCGAACCGGATCCTGGCGGCCGCCGATGTTCGTCGACGAACGCATCGGCGTCTTCGGCCGGCCGACCACCGACGGCGGGTTGCTGCTCGGCCGGCCGACCGGACTGTGGTCGGTCGACCCGGACGTGCCGCCGACCACGCCGCACCTGCACGACAGTGCGGCGACCCTGGCCACCGCCCGGTTCCCCCGCCTGCGGTTGGGCGGCGTGGTGCGCCGGGTCTCCTCGGCGGACTGCTACGCGGACGCGCCCATCCTCGGGCTGCGTCCGGTGACCGACCAGCAGCACCGCCTCTTCACCTTCACCGGCGGCTCCGGCGGCTCGGTCAAGACCGCGCTCGCCGCCAGCCACCGGGCCGCGGTCCAGCTCATCGGATCCGGTCAACCAACCGAACTTGTCACCGTCGGACGCAGAATAGGATGAACATGATCAAGGACTTACCTTTATCGGCGCCCGTAACCGAGTACCACACGGTCGGGATCGGTGCCGGCCCAGCGAACCTGAGCCTGGCCGCGCTGTTCGAGTCTTCGACGAACCAGGAGATCGCCCTCTTCGACCGGCAACCGGGGCCGGCCTGGCACAACCGGTTGCTGCACTCCGGCGTGCGGATGCAGACCTCGTGGCTCAAGGACCTGGTCTCCCTCGTCGACCCTCGCCACGAGCTGACCTTCCTGAACTACCTGGTCACCGAAAGCCGGCTGTTCGCCCTGCTCAACTCGCAGTTCGACGTGATCCCGCGGCTGGAGTACGTGCGCTACCTGGCCTGGGCGTCCGGGCGGCTGCGCAACGTGCGCTACGGCGTCGACGTGGACAAGATCTCCTTCGGTGAGGGCGGGTTCACGGTCTACTCCGACGGGCGTGCGATGGCCCGCTCGCACAACCTGGTGATCGGCATGGGCAGCAGACCGGTGATCCCGGCCGGACTGTCCGGGCTGCCGCCGGAGCGTGCGTTCATCGCCGACGAGCTGGCCGAGCGGCTGGACGAGATGAGCGCGCACAAGGACGCGCCGGTCGCCGTGGTCGGCGGCGGCCAGACCGGGCTCGAGGCCACCATGAAGCTGCTTGGCCGCGGCTTCACCAACATCAAGTGGTTCGGCCGCAGGTTGTGGTTCGACACGATCGACGACTCGCCGGCAGCCAACGACGTGTACCGCCCGGCACACGTCGAGGCGCTACAGCGGCTGTCCCCGGTGACGCGGCGCCAGGTGATCGAGCGGCTCAACCCGACCGGTGACGCGCTGACGCCCGGCGCGATGCGGACGCTGTACCAGGCCAACTACGACGGCCTGCTCGAGCTGGACCGGTTCCCGGTCACCCTGTTCCCGGCGCGGGACGTCACCTCCGCCGAGTTCGACGGCGAGCACGCCGTGCTCAGCTGCAGCACTCCGGAGAAGCCGGAGGAGCACCGCGCCAAGTTCGTGGTGATCGCCACCGGCCGGGAGAACGTGCAGGTGCCCTTCGACGACGACCTGCGCGAGCGGGTGGAGACCACCTTCGACGGCGAGCTCATGGTCGACTCCGACTTCTCCGTGCGGTGGAAGGGGATGAACGGGCACAAGATCTTCGCGCTGAACCGGGCGAGGATGGCGCTGGGCCTGACCGACGCGAACCTCACGCTGCTCCCGGTGCGCGCGGCGATCGTGCTCAACTCGATGTTCGAGCGGGAGATCTTCCAGGTCCGCGACGAGCTCTGCGCCATCAACTGGGGCTGAGCCGGTGGACATGACGAGACAGCTCGACATGCCGGTCGACTATGCGGGGCGGCGGTTCGCCCCGGCCGGGTCGACCGGCACGCCGACCTCGGTCGGCCGCTACCACCAGGACGGCGACTCGGTGTGGGCAGAGTTCGCCGGCCCGGCGGTGCGTGTCGGGCGGCTGGTGGGCACGCGCCGGCCGGACGGGGTGATCGACGCGTCCTACTGCTACGTCACCGCGGCCGGCGTGGCGGTCGCCGGGACCTGCGAGAGCACTCCCGAGGTGCTCGCCGACGGTCGGGTGCGGCTCACCGAGCGGTGGCGCCGGATGGACGGTTCCAGTGGGGTGTCGGTGATCGAGGAGATCGGACCGGGCGAGGTGGACGGCGCATGAGCGAGCTTGCGAGCGAATCATCGGCACAGGGCGACCGCGAGCGGCTCGACCGAGCCTGCGAGGGGGAGTCATGAGCGAGCTTGCGAGCGAATCATCGGCACAGGGCGACCGCGAGCGGCTCGACCGAGCCTGCGAGGGGGAGTCATGAGCGAGCTTGCGAGCGAATCATCGACACTGAGCGAGGGCGACGACCGGCCGCGGCTGTTGCTGATCGGCACGGGCGGACAGCAGTATCGCGAGTACCTGCTCGGCTCGATCGGCCGGCACTACCGGGTGCACCTGCTGTCGACCGCGGAGCCGACCTGGGAGCGCCAGCACGTGACCGGGTGGACCGTGGTCGACATGCGCGACACCCTCGCGGCGACCGAGCTGACGGCGGCCGCCCGTGAGCTGGGCGACGACGAGCCGCTGGCCGGGGTGCTGGCCTGGGACGAGGCCCGGGTGCTGCAGGCGGCGAAGGTCGCCGAGGCGCTCTGGCTGCCCGGGGGAGACCCGGACACCGCGATGCGTTGCCGGGACAAGCACCTCACCCGGGCGGCGCTCGAGAAGGCCGGGGTGCCGCAGCCGCGGTCGGTGCTCGTGTCCGATGTGGACGAAGCGCTCGCGACGGCCGAGTCGATCGGCTACCCGGTGGTGCTCAAGCCGAGGGCCATGGCGGCGAGTCTCGGCGTGGTCCGCGTCGACTCGCCGGCGGAGCTGAAGGAGCGGTTCGCCTTCGCCAGGGACATCACGATCCCGGGTGCCTGGCGGTACGACCAGGTGCTGGTCGAGGAGTGCGTGACGGGCGAGGAGATCAGCGTCGACTCGGCCGTGCACGTCGGCGAGGTGCACCCGATGTTCGTGGCCCGCAAGCAGATCGGCTACGCGCCCTACTTCGAGGAGGTCGGCCACGTGGTCGACGGGGCCGACCCGCTGCTGGCCGACGAGTCGATCACGCAGCTGCTCCACGACGCGCACCTGGCGCTCGGGTTCACCGACGGCATGACGCACACCGAGCTGATGATGACCGCGGACGGCCCCAAGGTCATCGAGGTCAACGCGCGGCTGGGCGGGGACCTGATTCCCTACCTCGGGCTGCGGGCCACCGGCATCGACCCCGGTCTCGCGGCGGCCGCGGTCGCCTGCGGCGAGAGTCCCAACGTCACGCCGACCCGTCGGCTCGCCGGGGCGGTGCGGTTCTTCTACCCGGACCACGACGACACCGAGATCGGCGCCGTCGACCTGGACGTCGACTCCCTGCCGACCCGGCCCGACCGGTTCGTCGTGCTGGCGGAGCCGGGGGAGGTCATGTCGCCGCCGCCGAAGGGCACGCTGTTCGGCCGGGTCGCGTTCGCCACCGCGGTCGCCGACGGTCCCCGGCAGTGCCTGGACACCCTGGCGGCGGTGCGGTCCGCGCTCACCATCCGCGCGCCCGCGGCCGCCGGCGGCGGGCGGTGAGCGCGCCCAGACCGAGGTTGCTGGTCGTCGGCACCGGGGCCCGGGCGTTCAAGGAGTTCCTGCTGGACTGGGTGAGCCGGCACTTCCGGGTGCACCTGTTCCCGGACGGCGAACCCACCTGGGAGCTCGACTACGTCGACGGGTACTCGACCGTGAACCTGCGGGAGACCCGCGACGCCACGGAGCTGTGCGAGGTGGCGGCCGAACGGGCCGCCGTCGAGCCGTTCGCCGGGGTGCTGGCCTGGGACGAGGCACGCGTGCTGCAGGTGGCGAAGGTGGCCGCGGCGCTCGGGCTGCCCGGCTGGACACCCGAGGTGGCCATGCGGTGCCGGGAGAAGGACCGGACCCGTGTCGCGTTCGCCGAGGCGGGGATCCCGCAGCCGCGGTCGGTCGTCGCGTCCGATGTGGACGAAGCGCTGCTGGCGGCGGAGTCGATCGGGTTTCCCGTGGTGCTCAAGCCGAGGGCGATGGCGGCGAGCCTGGGCGTCGTCCGGGTGGACTCGGCGACCGAGCTGCGTGACCGGTTCGCCTTCACCCGCGACGTCGCCATCCCCGGTTCCTGGCAGTACGACCAGGTGCTGGTCGAGGAGTTCCTGACCGGGCCCGAGATCAGCGTCGACTCGGCCGTGCACGCGAGCGTGGTGCACCCGATGTTCCTGGCCCGCAAGGAGATCGGCTTCGCGCCGTACTTCGAGGAGATCGGCCACGCGGTCGACGGCGCGGATCCGCTGCTGACCGACCCGGTCGTCGGCCGGCTGCTCGCGGACGTGCACGCGGCGCTGGGGTGCACCGACGGGATGACCCACACCGAGCTGAAGCTGACCGACGAGGGTCCGAAGGTGATCGAGGTCAACGGCCGGCTCGGCGGCGACCTCATTCCCTACCTCGGCTGGCACGCCACCGGGATCGACGCCGGGCTGGTGGCCGGCGAGATCGCCTGCGGCCTGCCGCCCACGGTCACTCCGCGGTGGCACCAGGTCAGCGCGGTGCGGTTCCACTACGTGGAGAAGGACGACACCAAGATCGAGGAGATCCGGGTGGACCGGGACAGGCTGGCGCCGGCGGTGGACCGGTTCGAGGTCGTGGCCCGGCCGGGCGCGGTGCTGTCACCGCCGCCCAGAGGTACGTTGTTCGGCCGGCTCGCCTACGTCACCGCGGTCGCGGAGAGCGCGGCGGCGTGCCGGCAGGCGTTGGACTCGGCGTCGGACGCGCTCATGGTTCGCACGGCCGCGCCGGCGGCTACACCTAGATAGGGCAGGAAAATGGACAGGTACGCGATCGTTGTCGATCCCCTCGGCACCGGCAAGGACTACCCGGCGGAGTTCGCCGCCGCGGGAGTCGAGGTGGTGGCCGTGATGGCACAGGCGAAGCCGATCGCGCTGTACGCCTCGTCGTGGCAACCGGAGAACTTCCGGCACATCCACATGGCCGTCGACTACCCGGACCTGGCCACGCTCGCCGCGGCCTTGTCCGGGTACCGGCCGATCTGCGTGATCGCCGGCTCGGAGACCGGGGTCGAGCTGGCCGACGCGCTGGTCGAGCTGCTGCTGCCGGGCACCGGGCACGTGCCGCACCTGGCGGCGGCCCGGCGGGACAAGTGGGCGATGGCCACCGCGACCCGCGACGCCGGCCTGCCGCACCTGCGTCAGATCTGCTCCGCCGACCCGGACGAGATCGACCGCTGGCTGCGCACGACCGGCCTGGACACCGAGCGGGTCGTGGTCAAGCCGCCGAAGTCGGCGGCCACCGACCACGTGCACATCGTCGACCGGGGCAGCGACTGGCGCCCGCTGTTCGACCAGATCTACGGTCACGTCAACGAGTTCGGGCTGCGCAACGACGCGGTGCTGGTGCAGGAGTACGCCCACGGTCCGGAGTTCCTCGTCGACAGCTACTCGGTGAACGGCCGGCACGGCCTCGTCGACGTCTGCCGGTACACGAAGGTGCAGCGCGGTGACCGCATCGGCGTCTACGACCTGGTCGACTTCCTGCCCCCGGACGACCCGGACATCGCCACGGTGTGGCCGTACATCCAGCAGGTGCTGGACGCGGTCGGCGTGCGCAACGGCTGCTGCCACACCGAGGTGATCGTGACCCCGAACGGGCCGCGGCTGCTCGAGGTGGGCGCCCGGCCGGCGGGCGGCGGCCACCAGATGATCTCCAAGCTGGCGACCGGCACCAACCACATCGAGCGGACCGTCGAGCACCGGGTGCACGGCCGGTTCACCGAGGGCTTCGAGCTGGTGCAGCGGGTGTGCAGCGTGGTGATCACCGCGCCGTACGCGGGGATCTGGCGCAACGCCGAGCTGTTCGACGGCGTCGAGAACCTGGGCACTTTCTGGGCCAAGCACTTCTACTTCGGGACCGACGAGGTCGTGCCGGCTCCCGCGGGACTCTCCAGCATGCTCGGCTGGGTGGTGCTCGCGGCGACGGACCACGACGCGGTGCAGGCCGACTACCACCGGATCAAGGAGCTGGAGCAGCAGATCCGGGTGAATCAGGTCGAGTCGCTCGACGCCGCTCCGGTGAGCTGAGGCTGTCGGCCCGACATGAAACGGCGGGGCTCGGCCAGCGTCAGCCGCGCAC
>NZ_JBOHGA010000137.1:0-16804 GCF_050699915.1 Actinophytocola sp. | reverse complement strand
GGGTACGCTGGGCGCGGTCACCGCCGCGTCCGCGCGGGCCGCCGGCGACCTGCGGGTGTACGTGCTGGTGGTGGACGGCTGCCGGCCCGACGAGGCGGCCGGCGTCTACCTGCCGACCGTGCGCGAGCTCGCCGCCCAGGGCACGTCGTACACCCAGGCCAAGTCGATCAGCGTGGCCGAGACGATCCCGAACCACGTGGCGATGATGACCGGCGTGTACCCCGACCGCTCGGGCGTGCCGGCGAACTCGGTGTTCGACCGGGCCCGCGGCGAGGTACGGGACCTTGGCGAGGCGACCGACCTGCTCGCGCCCACGCTGCTCGACCGACTGCCGGCCGAGCTCGGCCTGGCGACCGCTTCCGTGCTGTCGAAGGACTACCTGCACGGCGTGTTCGGTGAGCGCGCGTCGGTCCGGTGGACACCGGAGCCGATGCTGCCGATCACCGACCACGCGCCGGACGTCTTCACGATCGGTGCGGCGCTGGACGTCATCTCCGAGCACGACCCGGCGCTGATGTTCGTCAACCTCGGCGACGTCGACCGGTTCGGGCACGCCGACCTGTCCGGCTCGTCGTTGCGGCTGCTGCGCACGCTCGCGCTGATCGACACCGACGCCCAGCTGTCCCGGTTCGTGGGTCGCCTCCAGCGCGACGGGCGGTGGGAGCGCTCGGTGGTGATCCTGCTGAGCGACCACTCGATGGACTGGTCGCTGCCGCTGTCGCTGATCAACCTGGCCGGCCGGCTCGACGACGACCCGCTGCTCGACGGCAACGTCCAGATCGCCCAGAACGGCGGCGCGGACCTGTTGTACTGGACGGGCCCGGAGGAGTCCCGCGGTGAGGCGATCGTCCACATGCGACAGATCGCGCAGGCCGCGCCAGGAGTGCTGTCCGTGCACGATCCGGTCGAGCTGCGGCTGGGGACGAACGCGGGCGACGTCGTCGTGTTCGCCAAGGCGGGCTGGCGGTTCACCGACCCGAGCGTGATCTCCAACCCGATCCCGGGCAACCACGGCCACCCGGCCACCGAGCAGATCCCGTTCGTGATCTCCGGCGGCCACCCGATGGTGCGCCGGGGCCAGGTGTCCTTGGCGCCGGTCCGGACGCTGGACGTGGCGCCGACCGTGGCGGAGCTGTTCGGGCTGCCCGCTCCCGAGGGCGGCTGGGACGGCCAGGCCCGCATGGAGGCGTTCCAGGGCGCGCTCGTGCGGGGCTGAACGCTGGCCTGAACGCTGGCCTGAACGCGATGTGGCCCGGCCGCTGGCTGCGACCGGGCCACCGTTTCGCTGGGCTCAGCAGGCCAGGTGCTCGGAGCGCACGTAGGCGTTCCGGTCCGGGCGCTCGGCACCGTGGCCGTAGTGGGCCGACCAGACAACGGTGTCCTCCACGACGTAGGCCTCGACGTGGTACGCCCGGAAGCCGCGACCCGGCGACAGCGTGAACAGATAGTCGGAGAACTGGCCGTTGTTCATGGTCGCGTACACCGGTGTCGCGTCTCGGGTGGTGCACAGCCAGCCGTCGTCGGCGCTGGCGGAGCCGGACAGGACAACGGCAGCCCCCGCTGCCAGCGCCACGGCGGCGACGCTCGCGGCAATCTTCTTGCGCACTGTGGTGTTTCTCCCTCATCCGTCCACCCGGGCACGTCCCGGGTGCGTTGACGAGGTCAACCTAGGAAGCCGGCGGCCGCGGCGGACGCGGCGTTGCTCAGCTGGACGCGAGCGCTGCTCAGGCGGGCTCGTAGGATCTGGCATGACGGCCCTGCCCAGCTCCGAGGAGGACGTACCGATGCCCATCGCCACACCCGAGGTCTACGCCGAGATGCTGGACCGGGCGAAGGCGAACGCGTTCGCATTTCCCGCCATCAACGTGACCTCCTCCGAGACGCTCAACGCCGCGCTGCGGGGCTTCGCCGAGGCCGAGAGCGACGGCATCGTCCAGGTCTCCACCGGGGGCTCGGAGTTCGCGTCCGGCACAAAGGTCAAGGACATGGTCACCGGGTCGGTCGCGCTCGCCGAGTTCGCCCACGTCGTCGCCGCGAAGTACCCGGTCAACATCGCGCTGCACACCGACCACTGCCCGAAGGACAAGCTCGACGGGTTCGTCCGGCCGCTCGTCGCGCTGTCCCAGGAGCGGGTCGCCGCCGGCAAGGAGCCGCTGTTCCAGTCGCACATGTGGGACGGCTCGGCGATCGACCTCGACGAGAACCTCTCGATCGCCGCGGAGCTGCTCGACCAGACCGCGAAGGCGAAGATCATCCTCGAGGTGGAGATCGGCGTCGTCGGCGGCGAGGAGGACGGCGTCGCCCACGAGATCAACGAGAAGCTCTACACCGCCGACGGCGACTTCCTGAAGACCGTCGACGCGCTCGGCACCGGAGAGAAGGGCCGCTACCTGCTGGCGGCGACGTTCGGCAACGTGCACGGTGTGTACAAGCCGGGCAACGTGAAGCTGCGCCCGGACGTGCTCAAGCGCGGCCAGGAGGTCGCGGCGGAGAAGCTCGGCCAGGCGGCCGGCTCGAAGCCGTTCGAGCTGGTGTTCCACGGCGGGTCCGGCTCGCTGCTGGAGGAGATCCACGAGGCGCTGTCGTACGGCGTGGTGAAGATGAACGTGGACACCGACACCCAGTACGCGTTCACCCGTCCGGTCGCGGCGCACATGTTCGCCAACTACGACGGCGTGCTGAAGGTCGACGGCGAGGTCGGGAACAAGAAGGCCTACGACCCGCGCAGCTACCTGAAGGCGGCGGAGCAGAACATGGCGGCGCGGGTGACGCAGGCGTGCGAGAACCTGAAGTCGACGGGCCGGATGCTGGCCGGCTGACTCGTCGGGGCTCGTCGGGTCTCTTCGGGGCCGGGGCGTCGGGCAGGATGGCGGCATGACGCTGCAAGAGAACCTGTTCGGCGGCCCGCCCGCGACACAGCTGCCGGACCGGCCCGAGCCGCAGTCCGCCCTGGAGTCCGGCACCGAGCCGGCGAAGGTCGTGACCCGGTGGCCGGACTTCAGTGAGGGCTGGGCCGCGCTGGCCGAGCTGGCGCTGACCGAGAACAACGCGGTGGCCGCGTACGCCTACGCCCGCACCGGCTACCACCGGGGCCTGGACCAGCTGCGCCGCGCGGGCTGGAAGGGTCACGGCCCGATCCCGTGGTCGCACCGCCCGAACCGCGGCTTCCTGCGCGCGTTGGCGGCACTGGCCCGAGCGGCGCAGGGCATCGGGGAGACCGAGGAGTACAACCGCTGCACCCAGTTCCTCACCGACTCCGACCCGGAGGCCCCGGCCCAGCTCGGCCTCGCCTGACGCCCGAGTTGTCCACAACCCCCGAACCTGTCCACAGCAACGCCTGACCAGACCTTTTCGTCAGGGTTCCTCGGTAGACTGGCATGAGGGGTGCCCCCGGAGAGGGTGGGGGCTTGGGGAGTCTGGTTCTGCACGCGCGTGTGCGCGCGGGGGTAGTTGGCGTTGTGCCACGTGTTGGCGGGGGCGGGCTGTGAGTGGTCAGCCGCTCGGGCGGTTCAGGACGTTCGCCAGGAGCGAGTGCACGGCGGCGTGATCACGCTCGTCCACCAGGCGGCACATGCCGCCGCGCACTCGGTACCACTCCTGCGCCCCGGCGTAGCGCACCTTCGCCGTCACCACGCCGGAGGAGTCCACTGTGGTCCGCAGCTCCAGGTCGCCGGTCACGACGCCGACCTCTTCGGTCATCACGCCGCCATGACCGGCGACCAGTGGAGAGTTGTACGCGTTGTTCAGCACGTCCCCAGCATGGACGCCAGCGCGCTCTTCTCGGCGTCGTTCACGGTGAGCTCGTAGGTGAACTTCACGTGGGTGAAGGCCCGCGCGTACTCACACCAGTGCGACTCCAGCGGCGGCTTCCACGTGTCCGGGGTCTGGTCGCCCTTCTCCTGGTTCACGTTGTCGGTCACCGCCCACAGCTGCGGCGACTCCATGTCGTTCGCGAACGCCTCGCGCTCCTCGGTCGTCCACTCCGACGCCCCACTGCGCCACGCGGCGGCCAGCGGCACCATGTGGTCGATGTCGACGTCCGACGTCTCCGTCCAGGTGTCGCCGTCGTACGGGCTGGTCCAGCTGCCCGCCGTCGCCGCGCAGTCGTCGCCGACCTCGACGCCCTCGCCGTCGCGCTTGAGCACCTCTTCGCGCGTGTTGCAGGAGCCCTCGACCGTGCTCCAGTGCGGGAACTTCTCCCGGTCGTAGCCGTCCATCGAACCGTCCGGCGCCACCGTGAGCTGCTCGAGCTCCGACTGCGCCGTCGCGGCATCCGGGATTCCCGGCGGCACCGCTGACGCGGACCCGCCGCCGAACACGATCGCCGCGCTCGCACCCACCGCTAACGCGGCGCCGAACACCCGCACTTTCCCCGACCTGCTGAGCATGTGAAGTCGCCTCCGTGTTACTGATCACGTTGGAACGTCACCCGACTGTGCGCCACGAAGGTGACCCGATCAATACCGACGGGTAACTCTGCGTGGAATGACTGGTGGAACGGCAAAGTCCAGACCATCGGTGGGGGCCGAACGGCCGAACGCCCCGGGACCAGCCGATCCCGGGGCGTTCGTAGGACGCGCCTCAGCAGTAGCTGAGCATGCGGTACAGCTCGTCTTCCTCGACCGAGGTGATCGTCAGCGAGTACCGGTACTTCACGTGGATCCACATCTTCGCGTAGGTGCACCAGTACGCGGTCCGCGACGGCTTCCACGTCGCCGGGCTCTGGTCGCCCTTCGACTGGTTCACGTTGTCGGTCACCGCGATCAGCTGCGGGTAGGACCGGTCGTTCGCGAACGCCTCGCGCTGGGCCGTCGACCACGACGAGGCGCCGGTGCGCCACGCGTTCGACAGCGGCACGACGTGGTCGATGTCCACATCGGACGCCGCTGACCAGGTCGCACCGTCGTACGGGCTGTACCAGCTGCCCGACACGGCGGCGCACGACGAGTCGGTCACAACGCCGGTGCCGTCCCGCTTGAGCACGGTCTCCCGGGTGTTGCACGCGCCGGAGACCGTGGACCAGTGCGGGAACTTGTCGCGCGAGTAGCCGCTCGAGGACCCCTCCGGCGCGACGGTCAGGTTGTACAGCTCGTAGCGGGCGGTGTCCTCGCTGGGGATGTTGGGCGGCGTCGCGCTCGCGGACGACGAGAGGACGACGGCGCCCGCGAGTGCGAGCGCCGTCGAGGCGAGCAGGGTTGCGATCTTGCGCATGGTCGTTCCTCCGTGGCAGGGATCACGGCTGACCCGTCAACTGTCGCGCACGGAGACGAACCCGAGAAGGAGCGTTCGTGAACAGATTTCCGCTTCGGAAAGGGAACGCGGCGTGGGATCCGCCGCCGCGTCATCGCCTCTTGGCTACACCGGGCAGGGCGGGCGGTTGCCCGGCTGCGGGTCCGGCCAGTAGCCGAACCGCGGGTGGCCAGGGCTCAGCAGCGCCGCCGTGCAGCCGCGGGAGCGGATCTCCGAGTCGGGGTAGCCGGTGCCGCCTTCGAGTCCGGAGAGATTCTCCAGCTGCACCACGGGCTCGTCGAAGTACACGTGCTCGCGGTTCTTCGGCTGGACACACGAGGACGGCACGAAGCCCCACACGCCGTAGTCCGCGCCCGGCGGCGGCGCGCTGACCAACGCGATCGACCCGTCGGTCGTCACGTACCGGTAACTCACCTTGGCCATGTCCAGGCCGGGCACCCGCTGCGCGGGGTCGACGACGTCCGGCGCCGACGAGTTGCGCGTGTAGTTCAGCGACGGCACGCAGTCGGGCGTCTGGGCGAGGTGCACGCCGGTGCCGAACGTGATCCGCCGCCACTGGCCGTCGACCTTGCGCAGCGAGCGGAACGGGGCGTTGATCGCGCCGACCCAGTCGCGCCAGCGGATCTCGTCCTCGCCGCTGCGCTCCGGCACTCCGTCGAGGCCGCCGGGCTTGCTGGCGTTGGTGAGATGGCCGCGCAGCACCCAGCCGATCGGCGTGGACATCGCGTGCCGCGGGGACACGTTGACCCGCACCCACTCGCCGCAGTAGGCCTGTACCTCGGCGGGGTCGCCGTCGCGGGCGTTGGCGAGGACGAGCCGCGCGGGCGCGTCGCGGACGGTGGCGCGGTCGGTCTTGATCGTGTCGGCGCGGGCCGCCGCGGTGGCGGCCGAGACGGCTGGTGCGGCGGTGATCGTGACCGCGGCGAGAGCGGCGGTCAGCACGATGGCGCGCAGCGGGCGCACGTGGTACCTCCCCGGTCGTGGGTTGTGCACCCATTGCACGTGGACCGGGTGAGGTCGTCACCGGTCGTTGCGCGGACGGGCAAGACCACTGCTCAGCGGACGATGCGGAGGTCTTCGGTGTGCCGGTACCAGGTCCACCGGTTGAGCGACCGCGGATGGGTGACCCCGTCGCGCACCGGGGCCACCGGCTCCCCGCCGAACTGGACCGCGCGGCCGACGTGCGTACTGGTTCTGTTGCGCAGCAAGCCTTTTCGGACGACGCGGACCCGCAGGCCGAGCTCGGGGTCGGGCGTGACGGCGATCCGTGCGGTCGCGCCGCGCAGCGGGATCGCGTCGTCGACGTAGACGGTGCCGCGCGCGGGCTCGAGCACGCCGAGGCCGATGAGCACGCCGCCGGCGTCGTCGCGGACGAGCGGCATGGTGTCGGGCTGGCCGTCGAGCGCCGCGGCGACCGTGTCGCTCGGCAGCTTCCAGAGCCGGGCGACCGGGGAACGCGGGTCGACGGGGACGTAGCCGACGGGCAGTTCGAGGCGGTCGGTGCGAAGCAGTCGCAACACGATCGCGGCAAGGTCGGCGTCACTCCCGTGGACCACGAGGTGACCGTCCGTCAGGCCGTTGACCAGCGGATCCACGTCGGACCTGTCCGGTGTGGCGGGGATCTCGTGCGCCGCGGATCCCGAGCGTGCGGCCATGTTCCGCCATTCGGCGGTGGTGACGGCTCGGCCGCAACCCAGCATCAATGCAGCCACGCGTGATCTCCTGGTCTACGCTCAATCACCGGCATTTCGCCTGTTCGCAACGGACCCCAGGAGTCTCACATGCCGGCCATCGTGCTCATCGGCGCCCAGTGGGGCGACGAAGGGAAGGGTAAGGCCACCGACCTGCTCGGCGAGCAGGTCCAGTGGGTCGTGCGGTACCAGGGCGGCAACAACGCCGGCCACACGGTGGTGCTGCCCGATGGGCAGGACTTCGCACTGCACCTGATCCCGTCCGGGATCCTCACGCCGGGCGTCACCAACGTGATCGGCAACGGCGTGGTGGTCGACCCCGGGGTGCTGCTCGACGAGCTTGCCGGGCTGGAGAAGCGCGGCGTGGACACGTCCCGGCTGCTGCTCTCCGCCGACGCGCATTTGATCATGCCGTACCACGTGGCCATCGACAAGGTCACCGAGCGCTACCTCGGCAAGGCGAAGATCGGCACGACGGGCCGCGGCATCGGGCCCGCGTACCAGGACAAGGTGTCGCGCGTCGGCGTGCGCGTGCAGGACCTGCTGGACGAGAAGATCCTGCGGCAGAAGGTCGAGGCCGCGCTGGACGTGAAGAACCAGATCCTGGTGAAGGTCTACAACCGCAGGGCGCTGGATCCCGAGCAGGTGGTCGACTCGGTGCTGGAGACGGGCGAGAAGTTCGGGCACCGGATCGCGGATACGCGGCTGCTGCTCAACCAGGCGCTGGAGCGCGGCGAGACCGTGTTGTTGGAGGGTTCGCAGGGCACGCTGCTGGATGTCGACCACGGCACGTATCCCTTCGTGACGTCGTCGAACCCGACGGCCGGCGGCGCCGCGGCGGGCTCGGGCATCGGCCCGACCCGGATCACGACGGTGATCGGGATCCTGAAGGCGTACACGACGCGGGTCGGCTCGGGCCCGTTCCCGACCGAGCTGCACGACGAGATGGGCGAGCGCCTGCGCAAGACGGGCGGCGAGTTCGGCGTGACGACGGGCCGCTCGCGCCGCACGGGCTGGTTCGACGCGGTGATCGCCCGGTACGCGGCGCGGGTCAACGGGATCACCGACTACTTCCTGACGAAGCTGGACGTGTTGTCCGGCCTGGAGACGGTGCCGATCTGCGTGGGCTACCGGGTGAATGGCGACACGGTGTACGAGATGCCGATGACGCAGACGGACGTGCACCACGCGGTTCCGGTGTACGAGGAGCTCCCCGGTTGGTGGGAGGACATCTCGGAGTGCCGCTCGTTCGACGAGCTGCCGGCCAACGCGCAGACGTACGTGGCCCGGCTGGAGGACCTGTCGGGCGCTCGGATCTCCGCGGTCGGGGTGGGCCCGGGTCGCGATCAGACGATCGTGCGCCACTCGATGACGGGCTGACGCCTCCGGCCCCCGGGAATCAATTCTACGCGCGACCGCTGACAGTTCCGGCCGAGCACGACGGAGTTGTCCACAGGCGACGGCCTCCGCCCCCGGAATCCATACTACGGACGGACTCTGACGTTTCTCGGCCGTAGGACGAACCTGTCCACAGCGCGCACCGAACCGACCCGACGCGCCGGGTTCCCGTCGATCGAGTTACACACCCGAGGCGTCTGCCCAGGCCACGGCCGTGGTCCGGATCAGCGCGGTCAGCACGGTGTCCGGTCGGTGGCACGGCGTCCGGGTGGGTGGGCACGGCCTCCGGCCCCCGTTTTCCAGCCTAGCCACGAGGTCCGACAGTCCGGAACTGTCCACAGGAACCTGTCCACAGCCCCGAAACCGAGCGCAGCGGGCCAGGCGGGCGACCTGAGGCCAGCTCGTGCCGTTCGATGCCGCTTCGCCAATTGGCTCTGCGTGCGGGGCGGCCGCTCCGCACGCCATCCGCGAGATCGGCCGACGTCAATCCACAGGCAAGATCAACGCCGCGCTGAAGTGTCAGTGATCGCGCGTAGCGTTGAACCCAGGGGCCGGAGGCCAAGCCCATGAGAAGCCGCCCCCGGCGAACCGAGGGCGGCCTTCGAACCAACTCAGCCGGCCAGACGCTCCTCCCGCTGTGCGACCGCCACATCGGTGTTGTCGGTGAACAGCCCGTCGATCCCGGTCGCGCGGAAGGTCTCGATCTCCGCGAACAGGTCGCCGTACTCCGACGGCACCTCAGACGACCGGAAGTCCGCCGGCAGGAACGTGTTCTCCGCGCGGAAGGTGTAGGGGTGCACCGTCAGCCCCGCCCGGTGGGCGTCTCGCACCAGCGTCGTCGGCGACTGCAGGAAGCCCGCCGCGTCGCGCGGGATCACCTGGTTCTTGTCCGGGCCCAGCCCATCCGCGTACCGCGCCACCTCGCGCAGGCCCTCGGGCGTCGTCATGTCCGCGTACGTCCGCGGGTCGCCCGTGTCCACGAAGTCGAACGGCGCGCCGGTCGCCGACGTCAGCTGCACCAGCGGCACCTTCAGCTTCGGGTCGAGCTCCTGCAGGTTCGACACCTCGAACGACTGCACGAACACCTTCGCGCCATGCCGGTTCAGCCCATTCTTGTTCAGCGCCGACACGAGCTTCGGCTCCAGCGCCAGGCCCTGCTTGCGAAAGTACGTCGGGTGCTTGGTCTCCGGGTAGATCCCGACCTCCCGGTGCAGCTCCCGCGACAGCCGCTTCGCCAGCGTGACGACCTCCTGCAGCGTTGGCACCTGGTAGCGGCCGTCGAAGATCGTGTTCCGCTGGCGGATGTCGGGGATTCGCTCCTTCGCGCGCAGCGTCTTCAGCTCCGCCAGCGTGAAGTCCTCGGTGAACCAGCCGGTGACCTCGACGCCGTCCAGCGACTTGGTCGTCTTGCGGTCGGCGAACTCGGTGTGCTCGGCGACGTCCGTCGTGCCGCCGATCTCAGGCTCGTGCCGGGCGACCAGCACGCCGTCCTTCGTGGTCACCAGGTCCGGCTCGATGTAGTCGGCGCCCATCCTGGCCGCCAGTTCGTAGGACGCCAGGGTGTGCTCCGGGCGGTAGCCGGACGCGCCACGGTGGCCGACGACGGTGAAGTGCTCGCCGCCCCCGTGGCCGGTGTCGCGGTCGGCGACCGCGGGCGCGGCGCCGACCAGGGTGAGCGCCGCCGCCGCGGCGACGGTGACGTGTAAGAGCTTCGATCCCACTGCTGTTCCTCCTCGCTCGAAGGGCCAGCGCATCTTGGCCGACTCCGGCGACGTTCGCACGACCGCGAAGGTAACGTTGGGATAACGCCGTTGCTCGTCAAGTGGAAGTCTTCGGCCGACGGTAAATTTCCGTTGATGACGAGCTCAACGGAGCGCACCGACGCTCGGGATCCGGGCGACGAGCCGGTCCGGGTGGGCGCTGCCGAGCGGCCGGCCGTCGACGTCGGCGAGCACGACGAGGAGCGGCCCGCGCGGCGGCTGTCCGGCCGGATCGAGCTGTTCGTCTGGGCCGCTGCCATCGCGATCGCGCTGCTCGTCCTCAAGCAGGTCTTCCTGCCCTTCGCCAAGGGCAACCAGTACTACCTGGTGATCTTTCTGGCCGTCACGCTGCCGCTGGTGTTCCTCTGCTACCGCCCGCGCGGCCGCGGCACCCCCGCCAAGGAGGCCGGCGAGGAGACTGGCGAGGAGAACGCGGAGTCCACCGAGGACACCACCGACAACCCCGGCCCGCTCGACTGGACACTCGCCGCGATCGCCCTCGTCGTCGGCCTCTACCCGGTCCTGCCGCTCGCGATCGGCGACTTCGGCGGCGGCTACGACGCGTTCCTCGACCGCCAGGGCATTCTGTCCACTTCGGACATCGTGGCCGGCGCGCTGCTGCTGGTCCTCATCCTCGAGGCCACCCGGCGCACCACCGGGCTCGTGCTGCCCGCGGTGTGCCTGGTGTTCCTGGCCTACTCCTACTACGGCGGCTATCTCCCGCCCGGCTGGGACATCGCGCACGCCGGAGTGGACTTCAGCCAGATCGTCAACGCGCTCTACAACGACCAGAGCGGCTTCTACGGCATCCCGCTGGATGTGGCCGCGACTTATATCGTTCTGTTCACGATCTACGGCGCCGTGCTGGCACAGTCCGGCGCCGGCACGTTCTTCGTGAACCTGAGCTTCGCGTTGTTCCGCCGCTCCCGCACCGCGCCCGGCCGCACCGCCGCGATGTCCGGGTTCCTGCTCGGCACGGTGTCCGGCTCGGGCACCGCGACCACCGTCGGGCTGGGCGCGATCACCTGGCCGGTGCTGCGGAAGGCGGGCTACCCGAGGGAGAACGCCGGCGGCCTGCTCGCCGCGTCCGGCATCGGCGCGATCCTGTCGCCGCCGACCCTCGGCGCGGCGGCGTTCATCATCGCCGAGTACCTGGAGACGCCGTACCTGACCGTCCTGGTCTGGGCGATCGTGCCGACGCTGCTGTACTACCTGGGCATCGCGTTCGCGGTCGAGGCCGACGCCCGCCGGTTCGGCGCGACGCGCGTCGACATCGAGACCCAGCCCGTGCTGCGACTGCTGCTGACCGGCGGCTACCACTTCATCTCGCTCGCGATCATCGTCGTGTTCCTGGCGCTGGACATCCCGCCGTTCACCGCGGTCGTCTACGCGAGCGGTGTCGCGGCGCTGTTCGCGCTGGTCGCCCGGTTGCTAGTGGCCCGTCGCGGCGGCGAGGACACGGGCACGGCGCTGCTCGCATGGGTGCGCTCGATCGCGAACGCGCTCGCCGAGGGCATCCGCGGCGCGCTGCCGGTGATCGCGGTGTGCGCGGCGGCCGGCGTGATCACGTCGACGATCACCAAGACCGGCCTGGGCCAGGAGCTCGCGGACGCGCTGGTCGACGCGGCGCGGGCGCTCGCCTCGAACCCGACCGTGATCCTGATGCTGACCGTCGTGTTCGCCGCGGTCGCGGTGAGCGTGCTCGGCCTCGCGGTGCCGGTGACCGCGTCGTTCATCATCGCGTGGGTGGTGCTGGCGCCGGCCCTCGCCGACCTGGGTGTCGCGCCGGCCGAGGTCGCGATGTTCATCTTCTACTACGCGGTGCTGTCGGAGGTGACGCCGCCGACGGCGCTCGCCTCGGTCGCGGCGGCCGCGATCACCGGCGGCTCGGTGATGGGGACGATGTGGCAGACGTGGAAGTACACGCTGCCCGCGTTCCTCGTGCCGATCGCGTTCGTGCTGACCGACAACGGCTCGGCGCTGTTGCTGCAGCGTCCGGCCGGCACCGTGCTGTGGGTCGTCGCGGTGTCCGCGCTCGGCGTCGCCGCACTGGCCGTGGTCACCGGCGGGTGGCTGTTCGGCCCGGCGCGCTGGCCGGAGCGGGCGCTGTGCGCGGTGGCCGCGCTGCTGCTGCTGTACCTGCAGCCGCTGTCGATCGGGATCGGCGTCGGGTTCTTCGCCGTCGCGATCGTCGTCCACCTTCTCACGCGTACGCGGGGAACCGTTGAAGGACAAGGAGCTTGACCATGCGAGCAACTCGGGTCGTCGCCGGCCTCGTCGCCGTCGGGCTGGTCGCGGCCGGCTGCGGCGGCAAGCGTCCGACCGAGTCGGCCGACTCCGGAGCGGGCGGCTGCGAGGCCGCCGAGGGCCGGGTCACCATCGCGACCGGCAACACGGGCGGCGTCTACTACACGCTCGGCGGCGGGCTGGCGCAGGTGATCAGTGACAACACTCCGATCAAGGCGAGTGCCGCCGAGACCGGCGCGTCGGTGCAGAACATCCAGCAGCTGGTGGCCGGCGACTACGACATCGCGTTCTCGCTCGCCGACTCGGCGGCCGATGCGTTCGAGGGGACCGGCAGCTTCGACGGCAAGAAGCAGGACATCGCCGCGCTGGCGCGGATCTACCCGAACTACACGCAGGTCGTGGTGCGCGCGGACAGCGGCATCGAGACGGTCGAGGACATGAAGGGCAAGAAGATCTCGACCGGGTCACCGAAGTCCGGCACCGAGGTGATCGCGAACCGGCTGCTGGAGGCGGCCGGCCTGGACCCGGCGTCGGACATCTCCGGGCAGCGGCTCGCCCTGCGGCAGACCGTGGACCAGATGAAGTCGGGTCAGATCGACGGCTTCGTGTGGTCCGGCGGGCTGCCGACGCCGGAGGTGACGGACCTGACGACGTCCATGAAGGACGACGTGCGGTTCGTCGACATCACCGACCTGCTGCCGAAGCTGCAGGAGATCAACCCGGTGTACGAGGAGGGCATGCTCCCGGCGGACACGTACGGCCTGGCGGAAGACGTGCCGTCGGTCGTGGTGCCGAACTTCCTGCTGGTCCGCAGCGACTTCGCCGACGGCGACGCGTGCGCGGTCACCAAGCTGATCTTCGACAAGAAGGCCGACCTGGTGAAGGTCCACAAGGCGGCCGACGAGCTGGACCGCGCCACGGCCGCCGAGACGGACCCGGTTCCGCTGCACCCGGGCGCGAAGGAGGCCCTGAGCGCGGGCTGACCTGTCCACAGGCAAGATCGACACCGCCGAAACCGTCAGCCCCGCCGAATAGACTGGAATGCGGGGGCCCCCGCGAGTCCGGAGTTGTCCACAGGGCGGTTCCGCGCGGGCCAGTTTCGTCGGTGGTCGCCGATTGGCTGGAATCGGGGGCCGGAGGCCGCAGGTCAGGACGGTGGCAACTACCCTTTCTCCTCGTGCGTGTCCTGGTAATCGGCTCCGGCGCGCGCGAGCACGCCCTCGTCCTCGCGCTGTCCCACGACCCGGCGGTGATCGCCCTGGCGTGTGCGCCGGGCAACGCTGGCATCGCCTCGCTCGCCGAGTCCTACGGCGTCGACGTCGGCGACCCGTCCGCGGTGGCGGACCTCGCGGTCGAGTGGCGGGCTGACCTCGTCATCGTCGGGCCGGAGGTGCCGCTCGTCGCGGGCGCCGCGGATGCCGTGCGCGACAGGGGGATCGCGTGCTTCGGGCCGTCCGCGGCCGCGTCGCGCATCGAGGGCTCGAAGGCGTTCGCGAAGGACGTGATGGCCGCGGCGGGCGTGCCGACGGCGCACGGCGAGATCGTGGACAACCCGGCCCGGCTGGACGCGGCGCTGCGCAACTTCGGCCCGACGTGGGTCGTGAAGGACGACGGGCTGGCGGCCGGCAAGGGCGTCGCCGTCACCGATGACCTGGCGGCGGCCCGGGCACACGCGATGACGCTGCTCGACGCCGGCCACCCGGTGCTGCTGGAGACGTTCCTCGACGGGCCCGAGGTGTCACTGTTCTGCCTGGTGGACGGTACGACGGTGGTGCCGCTGCTGCCGGCGCAGGACTTCAAGCGGGTCGGCGACGGGGACGCGGGGCCGAACACGGGCGGGATGGGTGCGTACGCGCCACTGCCGTGGGCGCCGCCGGGCCTGGTAGACGAGGTCGTGGCGAAGATCGTCCACCCGGTGGCGCAGGAGCTGGCCGGCCGGGGCACGCCGTTCACCGGGCTGCTGTACGCGGGGCTGGCGTTGACCGCGGCCGGCCCGCAGGTGATCGAGTTCAACTGCCGTTTCGGTGACCCGGAGACCCAGGCGGTGCTGGCGCTGCTGCGCTCCCCGCTGGCGGCCCTGCTCCACGCGACGGCCACCGGCGCGCTGGCCGCCCACCCGCCGCTGGAGTGGTCCGAGGGCTCGGCGGTGACCGTGGTGATCGCTGCGGAGGGTTACCCCGGCTACGCCCGGTCGGGCGACGTGATCACGGGCTCGGAAGCGGACGGTGTGCTCCACGCGGGCACCCGCCGCCGAGAGGACGGGGCGATCGTGTCGGCGGGCGGTCGTGTCCTGTCGGTAGTCGGTTCGGGGGCGTCGCTGCCGGAGGCGCGCGAGGAGGCGTACCGCAAGGTGGCGGCCGTGCACCTGCCGGGCTCGCACCACCGGACGGACATCGCGCTGCGGGCCGTGCGCGGTGAGATTTCGGTGGTCTGAGGGTTCAACCGATCAGCGGAACCCCTGGTGACGTTTCTTCGCCAAAGTTCAAGTTGGCCGTACTGTGGCCTTGGTAGCCTGCGGAGACGAGTCGATCACTACCAGTGGGGAGCGTCGGGGATGCAACTGATGGGCGACTTCGGCCGCGGCATCAACGAAGCCTTCCGCCAGGTGGACGCGGCCACGCAGGGCATGACCTCCGGCACCTTCACGGTGAACCAGCACAACGTCCTAGCCGCCGCCCGAATCATCGACAACCAGGCAACGGCCTTGATGGATCGGTTGAAGGGCGCACAGCGCGATCTTCGCATCGAGCCACCTGGCGGTGACGATGTCAGCACGCGCATCGCACCGGCCTGGAATGACCGGCTCATACTCGATGACGACTCCTATGCCCGACGAGTCCTGGACTATGTCGGTGGTCTGCGGCGACTCGCGGTTCAGCTGGGGGACACCGCCAAGGCCTACGGGTTCACCGAAGACGAGATCGAGGCCGCCTTCAGGGGACAGGGTGCCTAGGCGCAGCCCCTTCGCAGCGGTAGTCGGATCCCTGGTGCTGATGCTGGCGGTGGGTTGTACGGACAGCACAGGCGGAGTGGCGACGCCGGGTGGCGGTGACAGCGGAAACGAGTCCTCCGTCGAAAACCCGAGCGAGGTGCCCTCCAGCAACTCTGCACCGACTGAGGAGATTCCGCCGCGACCGCGCGAGCTGAGCCTGGAGGGAGTCAAACCCTGTTCGTTGCTGACACCGACGCAACTCGGCCAGCTGCGAAGTCAGCTCCAGCTGGACAATCCGCCGAGGTCGTACACCTCAACCGACGCCCACTACAAGGCCCCCACCTGTGGGCTGGAGCAGTCCCGCGAGCCGTTCGACGCGATCGACCTCATGGTTGTGACGTCGGAAGGTGCTGAGTCATGGCTGACCGGCGACAGGAACGTCGACGCGTGGCTCGTATCGGTCGGCGGATTTCCGGCGGTGGACTACAAGATCAAGGGCTCGGAGGATGTCGAGTGCGTGACAGCGTTGGATGTCGCAGATGGTCAGCAGATGATCGTCGACTTCATCCCGCTGGAACGTAGGGACTACAAGGAGCTCTGTCAGGTAACGGAGCAGGTGGCGGCGATGGCGTTGCAGACACTGCAGACGTTGAGGTGAGGGAGTTATGGACGGGGACTACGGACTCAGCGACCTGCGCTTCTCCGGGTACAGCAACGAGGAGCTCGCCGGTCAGGTAGACGGCCTCCGTGGCGGGGCCGGCTCCGAGACGCTCCACAACGCCGTTCGGGCGCTCGTCAGCCTCTCCGAGGGGCTCGCCGAGACTGACCGGACGCTGCGTGAGCAGCTGCAGGAGATCGGCGTCACCTGGCAGGGTGAGGCCGCCGGGGGCGGGACCGACGCCACCGAGAACGCCTCCATCTACGCCGACGAGGCGACCAGTCCCGTCAAGGACTCCGCCAAGGGGGTCGACTCCCAGGGCGCCAGCTTCTCCACCACCCGCAACAGCGCGCCCGAGTCCGGCACCCTGCTCGGCCCCACCTCGGAGAGCCTCGGCGACAAGGTCGCCGGCCTGTTCGGTCACACCACCGACCACGCCCAGGACGTCCGCGCCACCAACCAGGCCCGTGACTCGGCCATCGACGGCCTCAACGGCTACCAGTCCAGCAGCTCCGCCGCCCTCCAAAACTCCCAGGCGCTGCCCGTCCCGCCCGGCATGAACCTCGTCGCGCAGCCCGTCGAGCAGCAGATCGGCACCACGCAGGTGCAGAGCACCCCCTCCGGTGCCGGGCTCGGCCCCGCCGGCGGCGGACCGGGAGGCGGACCGGCCGTCGGCGGACCGCCCGGAGGCGGCGGGGGTGGCCTTCCGCCGACCGCACTCGGCCCCACCGGGCCCGGACCGACCACCGGCATCGGGCCGACCGGGCCAGGCAACCCGCTGCCGACCGTCCCCGGCGCGGGCGGCGGTCTTCGCGTGCCGCTCAACCCGATCCTCATGGCCGAGGCCGCCGCGCTCATGGGCGCGGGC
>NZ_JBOHGA010000136.1:0-16884 GCF_050699915.1 Actinophytocola sp. | reverse complement strand
CGACGAGCCCGGCGCGGCGCAGCGGCTGCGCGGCGACATCGCGGCGGTGCGCGGCCTGCTGCCGACGTCCGCCACGGCCACCAGCACGCCCCAACCGCCACGGCCGACGGAGAGCCTCGGCGTCGAACCCCCGCCGATCGCCCCGGGCGGCCCGGACGGCGAGCGCGAGCCGCGGAACGAGGGTCACGGCGACGACGGAGACCGCGAACACCGCCCGGACAGGGACGACGACAAGCACGGCGAGGACGACGACGGCCCGCGAGGCGGGCCACGCGAGGGAAAGGCGAAGAAGCCGATCGGCAACCCCGCCCTGCCGCCGCTTCCTGTTCAGCCGCCGAGCCAGTAGACCGACCGGCGTAACCCCGCTCACCCGGTCGTCGGCAATCGCGACCGGTTGTCGAACGACGCGTTGCACGATGCCGCGCCGTCCGATCCACGTTCGCGTCACCCGAGATCCGGTGCCGTCGACGTCCCCCGCGCCGGCACCGCCTCGTCGAGCCGGCAAAGCCAGCCCCCAGCCCCGGGTGGTCAGGGCTCGACGAGAGCGTGGTGCCCTTCCCGGTCCGCTCCCGGGAAGGGCACCACGCCACCCCGCGTCGTCATCACCCCGCCGGACGGCATGAACGGTCGCGGGCCGGGTACCCGCTGACGCCATGGACCACAGCGATGCGCCTGTGTTGGAGGCACTGCAGGCCTACCACGACCAGGGGTACGCGCCGTTCAACCCACCGGGCCACCGGCAGGGCCGAGGGGTCGACCCGCGGGTGCTCGAGATCGTCGGCGAAGCCGTGTTCACCTCCGACGTGCTGGCGATCAACGGCCTGGACGATCGCCTGGCGACGCACGGAGTGCTGATGCGGGCGCAGGAGCTCATGGCCGACGCGGTGCACGCCGAGCACGCGTTCTTCTCCACGTGCGGCAGCTCGTTGTCGGTGAAGAGCGCGATGCTCGCCGTCGCGGGGCCGCACGAGAAGCTGCTCGTCGCACGCCAGTCGCACAAGTCGGTCATCTCCGGCCTGATCCTGTCCGGGGTGGCACCGGTGTAGGTGCGCCCACGCTGGGACGCGGACCTGCATCTGTCGCATCCGCCCGGTCCGGACGAGGTACGTAGGCGTTTCGAGGAGGAGCCGGACGCGAAGGGCATGCTGCTCGTGACCCCCACCGACTACGGGACGTGTGGGGACATCGCCGCGGTCGCCGCCGTGTGCCACGAGTTCGGCAAGCCGCTGATCGTCGACGAGGCCTGGGGCGCGCACCTGCCCTTCCACCCCGACCTGCCGCCGTGGGCGATGGACGCCGACGCCGACGTGTGCGTTACCAGCGTCCACAAGTCCGGCTCCGCGGTCGAGCAGAGCTCGGTGTTCCACCTGCAGGGCGACCGCGTCAACCCGACGGTGCTGAAGGCGCGCGAGGACCTGCTCGGCACAACGAGTCCCTCCTCGCTGGTCTACGCGACGCTCGACGGATGGCGACGCCAGATGGTCGAGCACGGCAAGGCCCTGCTCGACGCGGCGTTGGCGCTCGCTCACGAGACGCGTGCCGAGCTCGCCAAGCTGCCCGGCATCCGGGTCATGGGCGAGGAGTTCACCGGCCCGGCGGCAGCCCACACCTTCGACCCGCTCAAAATCGTGGTCGACGTGTCCGGTCTGCGCATCAGCGGCTACCAGGCCGCGGACTGGCTGCGCGACCACGAACGCGTGGCGGTCGGGCTGTCCGACCACCGCAGAATCGTCGCGCACCTCACCATCGCCGACGACGAGTCGACCATGGCGACGCTCCTGCGCGCGGTCGCCGAACTGTGTGAGGCACGGCTGCCGGCGCCGCGCGAGGTCGACCTGCCCAGCCCAGCCGACCTGGAGCTACGCACCGAGCTGCTGCCCAGGGACGCGTTCTTCGCCGAGACCGAACAGGTGGCCGCCGCAGACGCGGTGGGCCGCGTCTGCGCCGAGATGATCACGCCCTACCCGCCGGGCGCGCCGGCCGTGCTGCCCGGCGAGGTCATCACCTCCGCCGTACTCGACTACCTGCGGTCGGGTCTCGCCGCGGGCATGGCACTGCCCGACCCCGCCGACGCGGACCTGCGTTCCGTGCGCGTGGTCGCTCGGTGAACCTGCCCCGAGCCGATGTCGGAGCGCATGCCGACCGGATCTGGGAGCTCGCACTCGACCTGCACGGTGACCCGGAGACCGCGTTCGACGAACACCGGGCCGCCGAGCGGTTGTGCGCGGAGCTCGCCTCGTTCGAGGTGGATCGTGGCGTCGCCGGTCTGCCCACCGCGTTCACCGCACGCCACGGCGATGGCCGCGGACCGACGGCCGCGCTGCTGCTGGAGTACGACGCGTTGCCCGGCCTCGGCCACGCGTGCGGGCACAACCTGATCGCGGCGGCGGGCCTCGGCGCCGCCCTCGCGGTCCGCGACGCCCTCCCCGACCCGGACGGCACGCTCCTGGTGGTCGGCAGTCCCGCCGAGGAAGGTGGCGGCGGGAAGATCGTCGAGCTGGCCCACGGTGTCTTCGACGGGGTCGACGCCGCGCTGATGTTCCATCCCGGTGCGCACGACTGGGCCTGGGCGCCACTCACCGCGCAGGTGGAGATCACCGTCACCATCCACGGCCGTGCCGCCCATCCCACCGGCAACCCGACCGACGGTGTCGACGCGCTCGCCGCGCTGATCCAGCTGTTCAACACCGTCGCGGCCATCCGGCCGCGGCTGCCGGCCGGTTCCCATGTCCAGGGCATCATCAGCGACGGCGGTGTGGCCACCAACATCGTGCCGGAACGCGCGGAGGGCAGGTTCGGTCTGCGCGCGATCACGACCGCCGCGCTCGACGACCTCGCGACGCAGCTCGCAGCCACGGCACGCGCCGTCGCGACCGCGACCGGCACGAGCGCCGCGATCACCCGCAGCCGCGAGCCGTACGAACACTTCCGCAACAACACCGTGCTCGCGGACCGGTTCGCCGCACACATCGCGAACGCGGGCATCACCCTGACCGAACCGGCGCCCGGGGTCTTTCTCGGCTCGTCCGACATCGGCAACGTCAGCAACACGACGCCGGCGATCCATCCCTTCGTCGCGATCGTCGATCCCGAGCTCTCGGACCACACGGCGGAGTTCGCGGCCGCGGCCGCGAGCGAACGTGGCCGGACGGCCATGCTGGCCGCGGCCGAGGCACTCGCCGCGACGGCCGTCGACGTGCTGACGGACCCGACCTTCCGGGACCGCGCCTGGACCGAGTTCCGCCGCTGACCCGCGGCGGAGGCCCCGGCGAAGGCAGCGAGCCAGGTTTGAGCCCGGCCTCGGCGGGCACGGTGATGTCATGATCGGACGACTTGAAACCGTGGCGCTCGATGCCCGTGACCCGCACAAGCTGGCCAGGTTCTACGCCGAAGTGCTGGGAGCGAGCATCGAGATCGAGAAGGACGACTGGGTCACCATCGTCGACGAGACCGGGCGGAAGCTGTCGTTCCAGACCTCGCCGGAGCACCAACCCCCGCGGTTCCCCGACCCGGCCGGCTCGCAGCAGCTACACCTGGACATCCGCGTCGACGACGTGGACGAGGCGCAGCGCCAGGTCCTCGAAATCGGCGCGACCCGGGTGCCCGACGCGCACGAGGACAACACCTTCCGCGTGTTCCGCGACCCGGCCGGCCACACCTTCTGCCTGGTCTGGGACTGACCCCTGCGTCGCGAGCACGGCCGGCTGGTCGAGTCCGACTGGGACCACGCGATGGAACTGATCGTCCGGAGCTCTCGCGCGCTGCTCGACGAGCTCGGGCCGCTGTCACACGGGTTCTACGAACGGAGCAAGAAATGAAAGCCGTTACCTGGCAAGGCAAACGCGATGTCCGCGTGGAGTCCGTGGCCGACCCGCGCATCCTCGAGCCTACCGACGCGATCGTCCGCGTCACGTCCACCGGCATCTGCGGCTCGGACCTGCACCTCTACGAAACGCTCGGTTCCTTCATCGACCCGGGCGACGTCCTCGGGCACGAGCCGATGGGAATCGTCGAAGAGGTGGGGGCGGAGGTCACCCACATCGAGCCGGGCGACCGCGTCGTGGTGCCGTTCAACATCTCCTGCGGCCACTGCTACATGTGCGACCGCGGCCTGCAGTCCCAGTGCGAGACCACCCAGGTGCGCAGCAAGGGCAAGGGCGCGGCGCTGCTGGGTTACACGAAGCTGTACGGACAGGTGGCCGGCGGCCAGGCCGAGTTCCTGCGGGTGCCACAGGCACACTACGGCCCCATCCCCGTGCCGGCAGGCCCGCCGGACGAGCGCTTCCTCTACTTGTCCGACGTGGTGCCCACCGCGTGGCAGGCCGTGCGGTACGCGAACATCCCGGACGGCGGCAGCGTCGCGGTCTTCGGGCTCGGGCCCATCGGCCAGATGAGCTGCCGGGTGGCGCAACACCTCGGCGCCGGGCGGGTAATCGGCGTCGACCTGGTCCCCGAGCGGCTCGCGATGGCCGAGCGCCGTGGCGTCGCCACCGTCGACCTGCGGGACACGAGCGATGTCGCCACGACGATCCAGGACATGACCGACGGCCGCGGTCCCGACTCGGTGATCGACGCGGTCGGCATGGAGGCACACGGCTCCCCCGTCGGCAAGCTCGCCCAGCAGCTCACCACGCTGCTGCCCAAGGCCGTCGCCGCGAAGCTCACCGAACGAGCCGGCGTCGACCGGCTGGGTGCCCTGCTCGCGTCGATCGCCACCGTGCGCCGTGGCGGCACGATCTCCCTGAGCGGCGTGTACGGCGGCATGCTCGATCCGCTGCCGATGATGGAGCTTTTCGACAAGCAGATCCAGCTCCGCATGGGCCAGGCCAACGTCCGCCGGTGGGTCGACGACATCCTCCCCCTCGTCGCCGCCGACGACGACCCGCTCGGCACCCAGGACTTCGCGACCCACATCCTGCCGCTGACCGAGGCCCCGCACGGCTACGACATCTTCCAGCGAAAGCAGGACGGCGCGATCAAGGTGTTGCTCCGGCCCTGACAGCACCGGTCGGTCCACGTTCGGCTGACGATGTCCCCGATGTCGATCCGCGCGGACCTCGTTCGTGTAGAGGGCGAACCGCCCCTCTCACGGAAGGAACGCGATGCCCAGGATCGTGGTCATCACCAGCCTGACGCTCGACGGCGTCATGCAGGCCCCCGGCCGGGCCGACGAGGACACCCGCGACGGCTTCGCCCACGGCGGCTGGGCGGTCCCGTACGGCGACGAGGTCATGGCGAAGGCCATGGGCGAGCGGATGGCGGCCGACGGCGCGTTGCTGCTCGGCCGCCGCACCTACGACGACCTGTACGGCTACTGGCCGAACCAGCCGGCCAACCCGTACACCGACAAGCTGAACAAGACCCGCAAGCACGTCGTGTCCCGCACGCTCACCGAGCCGCTCCCGTGGCAGAACTCCGCCCTCGTCAACGGCGGCGTACCGGCAGCCGTCGCCGCGCTCAAGGCCGAGACCGACGTCGGCGTCCTCGGCAGTGGTGAGCTGGTCCGCACGCTGATGGCGCACGACCTCGTCGACGAGTACCTGCTGCTCATCCACCCGCTCGTGCTCGGCGCCGGCCGGCGGCTGTTCCCGCGCGGCGTTCCGGTCGCGGATCTCGGACTGGTCGATAGCGTGACCACCACGACCGGCGTCCTGCTGGCGCACTACCGAGTGCAGGGAGGGGCACGATGACTCAGATGTACCTGCTGAGCATCTACCAGCCGGACGGCGAACCGCCGCCGCCCGAGGACCTCGAGCCGGTGCTGCGCGAGCTCAAGACGTTCAACGACGAGATGCGCGAGGCCGGCGTGTGGGTGTTCGCCGCCGGCCTGCACGCGCCGAGCACCGCGACCGTGGTGCAGGCCAAGGGCTCCGACCTGCTCGTCACCGACGGGCCGTTCATCGAGGGCAAGGAGTTTCTCGGCGGGTTCACCGTGATCAAGGCGGCCGATCTCGACGAGGCGCTCGGCTGGGGCCGCCGGCTCGCCGCGATCCTCGAGCCGCTCTGGATCGAGGTGCGCCCGCTCGCGAACGACCCGGCCTGAGTTGCCCGAGTCCGACGTCGAGCGCGTCTTCCGCGAGGAGCACGGCCGGGCGGTCGCGAGCCTGGTCCGCGTCTTCGGCGACATCGACGTCGCCGAGGAGGCGGTTCAGGACGCGTTCGCCACGGCCGTCGAGCGCTGGCCGGACGAGGGGCTGCCGCCCAGCCCGGCCGGCTGGATCATCACGACCGCGCGCCGCCGTGCGATCGACCGGCTCCGCCGGGAGTCGTCCCGAGCGGACAAGCAGGCCCAGGCGGCGCTGCTGACCGAACCGGTCGAGTCGGAGGAGGAGGAGGGCGCCGTGCGCGACGACCGGCTGCGCCTGATCTTCACCTGCTGCCACCCGGCGCTGGGCACCGCCGCGCAGGTGGCGCTGACCCTGCGGCTGCTCGGCGGGCTCACCACACCGGAGATCGCGCGGGCGTTCCTGGTGCCCGAGCCGACGATGGCGCAGCGGCTCGTCCGGGCGAAGGGCAAGATCCGCGATGCCCGGATCCCGTACCGGGTGCCCCACGAGGCGGACCTGCCCGAGCGGGTGCGGGCGGTGCTCGCGGTCGTGTACCTGATCTTCAACGAGGGCTACACGGCGAGCTCGGGCACCGCGCTGGTCCGCGACGACCTGTGCGCGGAGGCCATCCGGCTCGGCCGGCTGCTCGCCGAGCTGATGCCCGACGAGCCGGAGGTGCTGGGCCTGCTCGCACTGATGCTGCTGACCGAGGCTCGCCGGCCGGCCCGCGTCGGGCCCGCCGGTGACCTGGTGCGCCTCGCCGACCAGGACCGGTCCCGCTGGGACGGCGCGCTGCTCGCGGAGGGCCAGGACCTGGTGCGGGCCTGCCTGCGGCGCGGCCGGCCGGGCCCGTACCAGCTCCAGGCGGCGATCAACGCCGTGCACACGGACGCGCCGTCGGCGCCGGAGACGGACTGGGCGCAGATCGTGGCGCTGTACGACCAACTGCTGGCCGCGACCCCGAACCCGGTGGTCGCGCTGCACCGCGCGGTCGCGGTCGCCGAGGTGTCCGGTCCGGCGACGGCGCTCGCGCTGGTGGACGAGCTGTCGCTCGACAGCTACCACCTGCTGCACGCGATCCGCGCCGACCTGCTGCACCGCCTCGGCCGCGACACCGAGGCCGCGGCGGCCTACGACGAGGCGATCGCCCGCACGGCGAACGTCGCCGAGCAGGACCTCCTGCGCCGAGCCCGAGCCGCCCTCTAGTCGAGCAGGGCGCGGACCTCGGCCGGGGCGGCGTCCGGGCTGACCTGGCTCTGCTCGCCGCTGCGGAGGTCTCGGACGGTGACCGTGCCGGCTGCCCAGTCGTTGCCGCCGACGATCACCACGACCCGGGCGCCCGACTTGTCCGCGCGCTGGATCTCCTTGCCCAGCTTGCGGATGTCGAGGGGGGTCGACGTGCGCACGCCCGCGCCGCGCAGTCCGCGCGCGACCGTGCGGGCGGCCTCCGCGAGCTCGGGCTCGGTCGCGATGACCGCCGCGTCGATCTCGTTTCGGGCCTCGGGCAGCAGTCCGTGCGTGCCGAGGAAGTCGAACAGCGTCACGTCGCCCATGCCGAACCCGAGGCCGGGGATGCGCTGCGCCGAGTACAGCCCCACGAGGTTGTCGTAGCGGCCGCCGCCGAACAACGAGCGGCGGTTGTCCGGGTGGGTGTCGAAGACCTCGAACACCGTCGAGGTGTAGTAGTCGAAGCCGCGCACGATCAGCGGGTCGAACACCATCAGGTCGCCGGCCGCGCTGTCCATGACCTGGACGAGCTTGGACTGCTCCTTGACCTCGTCCGGGATCTCGTCGAGCACCGCGCGGCCGCCGGTGAGCACCTCGCCGAGGCGCGCGAACTGCTTGTCGGACAGGCCGATCGCGGCGGCGTCCTCGGCGAGCTTGTCCGCCGGGTACTTCTCCCACCGGTCGACGAGCCCGGCGACGTCTCGCACCGACTCGGCGGGGATGCCGACGACACCGGTGAGCATGGCATCGAGCAGGACCCGGTCGTTGACCCGCAGCACCCACATGTCCGGGGTGGCGCCGAGCGCGCCCATCAGGTCGTGGACGAGTTCGAAGAACTCGATCTCGCAGGCGGCGCTGTCCGAGCCGAACACGTCGACGTTGATCTGCCAGTGCTCGCGGACCCGGCCCCGCTGCGGCCGCTCGTAGCGGTGGCAGTTGGGGTGGCTGTACCAGCGGACGGGAAACTGCAGCTTGCCGGCGTTGCCGGCGATCATGCGCGCGACCGACGGGGTCATCTCCGGGCGCAGGGCGAGGCGCCGTTCGCCGCGGTCGGTGAGCGTGTAGAGCTGCTGCTCGACGATCTCGCGGCTCGACTTGGCCTCGTAGATCTCGACGGACTCGAGGATCGGGCCGTCGTAGCGCTGGTAGCCGTACCGCTCGATCACGTCGTAGAGCCGCCCGAACACCTGCGTGCGGACCGACATCTCGGCCGGCAGGAAGTCACGCGTGCCACGGTAGGGGGCGGTCGGCAAGAACTGGGACACGACGTCCAGCCTATCGATCCCCGCCTGCCGACCCCCGGCCACCTGCGGCTATCGGTCCAGCGTTGGCCGCTTCGGGTCGAACGGCCAGCCCGGACCAGCGAGCGCATGGCCGCGGTGTCCTCGCGTCCAGAAGTGCGGGTCCGCGAGCGGAATGTCCACAGCGGACTGGCGGACGGCGTGGCCGAACGAGCGCCAGCCGGTCGCCACCATGTTCGTCGCGATGCGCAGGCCGGTGGCCCGGCGGAACACCGCGAGCACCTCGCGACCGGAGTAGTCGCCCTCGGCACCGCAGGGATCCTCCGCGTACGACAGCACCTCGTGCAACGCCCGGCCGCGGCGCACGGCGTCGGCGAGCGCGGCCAGGACGGCGACCTCCTCGTCGCCGGGCAGGACGCCGCCCTTGAGCTTGAAGTCCCTGAAGCCGTAACGGTTCCGCGCCGCCTCGGCCTGCGCGACGATGTCGGCCGCGTCCAGCGCTGGCTCGTTCGCACCCGGCACCACGGATCGTCCGATGTGGACTCGTCGCGGTAGTCGAGGTCGGTCCGGCGCCGGTCGCCGACGAAGAAGAGGTAGCCCAGCGCGGGCACCCCGGTCGCGTTGCCGTCCCTCGCCGAGCAGCCCGGCCGCCGAAGCGCGCCGACACCGCCCGGAGCACGGTGTCGTGGTCGCCGACCCGCGCGCCGACGACGAGCTCGCGGGCCTCGGTCAGGGTCGCGGTGATCGCCGGCCCGCCCGGCACCTCGCCGACACCGGTGCGGCCGTCGGAGTCGTCGAGTACCAACAGGTTCCGGGTGAAGTACGGGCCGTGCGCGCCGCTCAGGTTGAGCAGGATGCTGTCCCGGCCGGCGACCGGCACCACGCGGTAGCCGGTCACGACCGGCGAACTCACGCGACGACGACCTTCTCCACCAGTGCGGTCAGCTCGCCGAGCTCGGTCGCGGTGAGGTCGGTGAGCGGCGGGCGGACGGGCCCCGCGGGCCGGCCGACCGCGGTCAGCGCGGCCTTCACGACCGCCACCCCGTAGCCCTCCCGGCGGTCGCGGATGTCCAGGTATGGCAACACGAAGTCGTCGAGCCCGCGCCGCACCGCCGCCGTGTCGCCGGCGAGCGCGGCGGCGTGCAGGTCGAGCGCGAACCGGGGCGCGAAGTTGGCGATCGCCGGCACGCACGCGGTGGCGCCGTCGGACATGCCGAGCAGGTTCGGCCACTCGTCGGCCAGGCGCCACACGGCGTCGAAGCCGGCGCGCGCCGGGACGATCACGCCGAGGTCCGTGGCCGCGCACACCGCGCGGACGTGCTCGACACGGGCGGCCGGCGGCAGCACGGTCAGGTAGGGCCGCAACAGGAGAACCGCCGCCGCGCCGGCCTCCTCGGCGTCGCGGGCCATGGCCACGGCCTCCGCCGTGCCGTACCCGGCCGGCGCGATCACCGGCGCGCTCGACTCCGCGACCGCCGCGCGCACGACCTGCTCGACCTCCGGCGGCGTCAGCGCGGGGAACTCCCCCGTGCCGGCGGCCACGAACAGCGCGGCCACGGGGAACGACGTCAGCCAGGCGACGTGCTCGCGGTAGGGGTCCTCGTCGAAGCCGAAGTCCTCACGGGCGTGGGTGACCGGGAAGCACGACATGCCGGACCCGAGCGCGGTGCGCGAGTCCTCCGGGTCGAACGTCATGCTGGCTCCCGTTGTCGTAGCCGCGCTCAGCCTATGCCCGCGGTCACCCAGCGTGCCGCCGCTCGCGGGCCGGCTCGGCGCGCGCGACCAGGCGCCAGGACAACCAGAACGAGCCGACGAGGGCGATGGCCAGCACCAGCGGAGCCTTGACCTCGGCGGGCGCGGCGAGCGGGCGCAGCGCCACCGCGGCGAGGACCAGGATCGGGCCCTGGATGACGAACGCGGGGAAGGCCGCGCGCGAGCAGGCCCGGGCGAAGCGGCCCTGCTGGGTCAGATGGCGTTGGGCGAGGCTGAGCAGCCAGAGCGAGCCGGAGACGACGAGAACGCCCTCGAGGAGCGCGGTCGCCGCGGCCTGCCAGCGCCAGCCGCCGAGGAACGGCCCGATGTCGGCGGCGAGGTCGGTGACGCCGGCGGCGATGGCGAGGATGGGGACGAGGCAGATCGTGGTGATGGCGACCTGTGCGCTGCGCCGGCGGAGGCGGTCGGGGACCTCGCGGGCCCAGCCGTGCCGGGCGCAGGCGACGCCGAGGGCGAACATGGCGGCGCACTGCGGCCACTGCCAGAGGTGGAGGTCGAAGATCTGGCCGCTCTTGGCGGGGAAGACGAGGCGGATGAGGAACGAGGCGAGCGCGATGCCCGCGGCCAGCGCGACGAGCTGACCCGTGCCCGGCGCCGCCGCGTCCGGGTCGGCCGGTGCGGCGGTGCGCCAGACCGCGTAGGCGACGGAGAAGATCAGCAGCACGAACGTGAACCACAGCGAGCCGGAGTCGAGCAGCGGGTACCGCTGGGTGACCACCTCGAGGACCGACTCGTCGTGGCCCGCGACCCGGTAGGCGACCCACATGGTGAGCGGCCAGACGAGGAAGGCCGACGCCGCCCAGGGCAGTCCCAGCCGCAGCGTTCGGTCGGCGATGAAGCGGCCGAGCCCCTTCTTCTCGAGCGAACGCGGCGTGAACAGCCCGGCGAGGAAGAAGAACCCGCCGATGATGAACAGCCCGGAGGGCCCGATGAGCGCGACGAGGGCAACCTCCACGCCGGGCACGAAGGTGGTCTCGTTGACCTCGTCGTACGGCCACCCGCCCACCGCGGTGTAGCCGAGCAGGGCGTGCCCCCCGATGACCCAGGCGACCAGCGCGGTCTTCACGTTGTCGACGTGGGGAAGACGCTGTCCGTTCACCCACCAGACTTTCGCCGAAACGGCCCGATCTTGTCCAGAGTCTTCTCAGCCGAGCGGTTTCGACGTGTCCAGTCTCGGGTCGGTCAGTGTTCGACCTGGTAGCGGAGGTGGGTGACGCCCTTGCCCGCGATCACTTCCGGGTCCGTGAGACGTACCGGGGTCCTCGTCAGGTTCGGGAAGAACGGGATGCCCTCGCCCATCAGCACCGGGACCAGGTTCACCTGGATCTCGTCCAGTAGGTCGAGGTCCAGGCACTGCTGGACGACCGTGGTGCTCGCCGCCGCGATGACCTTGTCGCCGGCCACCTGCTTCGCCTGCTCGATCGCGCTCGCCACACCGTCGGTGACGAACGTGACCGGGTGGGGCCAGTCGACGATCGGGCGGTGGGTCACCACGAACAGGGGCGCGCCCGTCGGGTGGTTGCCACCCCAGCCCTTCGTGTGGTCGAACAGCCGACGCCCGCACACGAGCGCGCCGCAGCCGTCGAACGCCTCGCGCAGCATCGGGGCGCTTGCCGCCGACACGTGGAACGTCCAGCGCGGGTCGTTGCTCGGCACCTCCACCTCACCGTTGCCGTACCAGCCGAACAACTCCTCGCAGCCGTCGGACGGGTCGGCGACGTAACCGTCCAGCGACATCGACATGTGCGCCACGACCTTGCTCATGAGACGCTCCTTCGCACGTCAGGGGGTGTCACCCGATACAACGTCCGCCGGCCCGAGTACTCATCGGTCGGTGCGGGTATTCGTGCAGGTGGTGATCACCCTCGGCATCGCGGGCCTGCTCGCGCTCTTCGCCGCCGTCCTCCCCCGCGTGCTGCGCGACCGGCCGCTGTCGATGCCGGCCGTGCTGCTGGCCGTCGGCGTCGTGCTGGGCCTGCTGCCCTGGTCGGCGGCACTCGACCCGCGCGAGCACGCCGGCTCCGTCGAGATATTCGCCGAGATCGGCCTGCTGGTCGCGCTCGCCGGTGCCGGGCTCAAGACGGACCGCATGCTGGGCTGGCGGTCGTGGAGCTCGACATGGCGGCTCCTCGCGATCACGATGCCGCTGTCGGTCGCGGCGGTGGCCGGACTCGGCGCCGGCGTGCTGGGCCTCGACGCGGCGTCCGCGCTGCTGCTCGGCGCCGCGCTCGCGCCCACCGACCCGGTGCTCGCCAGCGACGTCCAGGTGCCGGCCCCGCACACCGAACAGGAACGCGGGCCGGACAACGAGGTGCGCTTCACGCTGACGACGGAGGCCGGCCTCAACGACGGGCTCGCCATGCCGTTCGTGCTCGGCGCACTCGCCCTCGCGGCTCCCACCGGCTCGCCCTGGGGTTGGGGCCTGACCGAGGTGCTCGTGCCGCTGGTGCTCGGGCTCGCGATCGGCTGGGCGTGCGGGCGGCTGCTCGGCTGGCTGATGTTCCGCGTCGGCCACGAGCGGGTCCGGCTGGGCGAGTACTCCGACGGCCTGGTGGTACTGGTGATCGCGTTCCTCCCGTTCGCGCTCTCCGAGCTGGTCGGCGGCTACGGGTTCCTGGCCGTGTTCGTGACCGCGGCGGTGGTGCGGGCGAGCGAGCGCTCACACGGCTACCACGCGGTGCTCCACGAGTTCGGCGAGCAGCTGGAGCGGCTGTTCGTGACCGTGGCGCTGGTCGCCCTCGGGGTCGCGCTGGGCGGCGGGCTGCTCGCCGGCCTGCGGGTCGGCGAGGTGGTGGTCGCCGCGCTGGCGGTACTCGTGGTGCGGCCGCTGTTCGGCGGGCTCGCCCTGATCGGCGCGCCGACGACCGGGCCGGCCACCGCGGCGGTCGCGTTCTTCGGCGTGCGCGGCATCGGCACGTTCTTCTACCTCGCGTTCGCCTCGTCCCTCGCCACGGACTCGCTGTGGCGCACGGCCGCGCTCGCGGTGGCGCTGTCGGTGCTCGTGCACGGAATCTCGTCGGGCCCGGCGATGTCGTGGCTCGAGCGTCACGGAGCGCACGAGCGGGTGCGCGACTAGCGTCGTGGACATGGTCAGCCGAGTGAGATGCCTTGCCGTCGACTGCCGGGACACCGCACTGCTCACCGACTTCTGGTGCGCGGCGCTGGGCTACGAGGTCGTCAAGCGGTGGACGGACTCGCGCGGCACCGAGTACATCGAGATCGGCAACGGCGACGAGCCGGCCCTGCTCTTCCAGCCGGTGCCGGAGACGAAGTCGGTGAAGAACCGGCTGCACCTGGACATCGCGTCGGCTTCGGACACTCAGGAGTCCGAAGTGGAGCGTCTGGTCGGGCTCGGCGCGAGGGTGGTCGCGAACGAGCCGGACTGGCACTGGGTGGTGCTGACCGACCCGGAGGGCAACGAGTTCTGCGTGCTGCGCTAGCGAGTCAGGTGACCGGCTCCTCCCCCGGCGGAGGTCCGAGCGGCAGCTTCTGCAGCGCGGTGGCGACGCCGTGCAGGTTGTGCGCCATCGCCCTCGCGGTCTTGTGCGACCACTCGTGGCCGTGGTCCGTGTCGGAGTAGCTCGGGCCAGGTCCCGGCCCCATGTTCCAGTAGGTCCACGCCTGGCCCGGCACCGTGTATCCGATGTCGCAGAGCGCTCCGGTCACCTCGGAGATCACGTGGTGTGCGCCATCCTCGTTGCCGGTCACCACGACGCCGGCGACGCGGTTGTAGGCCACCGGCCGCTCGTCGTCGTCGGTCTCCGACATCATCCCGTCCATCCGCTCCAGCACCCGCTGGGCGATCGACGAGGGACGGCCGAGCCAGGTCGGCGTGGCCACGATCAGGATCTCGGCGTCGAGCAGCTCGCCGTGCAGCCGCGGCCAGTGGTCGGTGTTGTCCCCGATGTCGGTCGAGATGCCGGGCGGCACGACGTGGTCGACGACGCGAAACGACCGGACCTCGACGTCCCGCTCACGTAGCCCCTCGGCCACCACGTCCGCGAGTACCTGGGTGTTCGACGGCTCGGGACTTTGCTTGAGCGTGCAATTCAGGATCACTGCCCGCATGGCTGGCTCCTCTTCGGTTTGCGGTCGGCTCGGAGTCGTTGCCCCCACGAGCCCGGCTAAACCCCGTTTTCACCCCCCGACGCGGGGTAGTCCCTGGTCAGAAGGATGGAGGAAAACTGATGAGCTCGATTTCGGATGTCGGTGCTCACAAGCCGGCGAGCGAGAAGTCAACCGCCGAGCTGGTGCGCGACCTGACCGAACAGTTCAGCCACCTCGCCCGCACCGAGGTCCGCCTCGCCGTGCACGAGGCGCAGGACAAGGCCAAGCACGCCGGCATCGGCGCGGCGAGCATCGGTGCCGCCGGGGTGCTGGCCGGCTATGGGCTGGCGATCGTGCTCGCCGGCCTCGTGTTGCTGCTCGCCCTGGCCTTGCCCGCGTGGGTCGCGGCGATGATCGTCGGCGCCGTGGTGCTGCTGGCCGCCGGGGTGGCCGCACTGGTGGCGAAGAAGCAGTTCCGCCGCAGCGCCCCGATGCCGTCCGACGCGGTGGACAGCGCCAAGGAGGACATCCAGGTGGTCAAGGAGGCGGCGAAGCGATGACGACCCACGAGCACGACGATCGCACGACGACGACCGGCGCGGAGCCGACGGACGAGGCCCTGCGCACCGACGCCGAGCTGACCCGTCAGGAGCTCGCCGAGACCGTGGCGGCCCTGGGCGCGAAGGCCGACGTCAAGAGCCGGGTGCGGACCGCGGCGAAGCAGCGTGCCGAAGCGATCCAGACCGGCGGCGACGAGCTGGTGAGCAAGCTGCCGGACCCGGTGGCCGAGCGGGTGCGGCCGGCGTGGACGACCATGTCGCAGCGCCCCGCGATCCCACTCGGCGGCCTCGCGGCCCTGTTCGCGGTGCTGCTGATCTGGCTGAAGATCCGTAAGCGCTGACCCGCTACTGGCCAGGCAGCTCGCCCGACTCGGTGAGCTGCCTGGCCAGTTCGCGCAGTTTGATGTTGCGCTCCTGGGAGTGGCGGCGCAGCAGATCGAACGCCTGCTGCTCGGAGACCTTGTGCCGCTCCATCACGATGCCGAGCGCCTCGCCGATCTCCTGCCGGCTGGCGATGGCCTGCTGCAGCTGCGCGTCCGACCGCGCGCTCGCGAACGCCACCGCCGCGTGCGAGGCGAGCAGCCAGCCGACGTGCTCGGAGTGCTCGGTGAACGCCTTGCGGCTGCCGCCGTAGACGTTCAGCGCGCCGAGGTTTTGTTCCCGGGTGTACAACAGAAAGCCCATCGAGCTACCGATGCCCAGCGCGACGGCCTTGGGCGCGTAGTGCGGCCAGCGCTGTTCGGTAGTCATGTCCACGATGCGGTAGACCTGCTCCTCGCGCAGCGTGCTGTCGAAGCACGGCCCCTCGCCGAGCTCGACCTGGAGCCGGTCCGACTCGCGGGCCAGGTCGGCCGTCGCGGCCAGCGTGCGCAGCTCACCGGACTCGATCGCGAGCACGCCTGCGTGCTCGCACCCGTCGACCAGTGTCACGGCATGCTCGACTATCCGGTCCAGCGTCTGCTGCACCGTCTCCTGTACGAGCAGGTCACGCGCCATCTGGGCGAGTGCGGTGGCCAGGTCGTCGGGTTGGCCGTCGGGAGCCATGTCCGGTCCTTCCGGTCGCGATCTGCCCGCAAGCCTATTCGATGCACAACCGATGCAGCGACTCTCGGGGGCTACGCGCCGCGGGTGGCGAGCTCGAAGATCGTCGCCAGCTCGTCGGCGTATTGGATCGGGTCGATCTCCGGGTCGTTGGCGACGCGATCGAGCGCGGCTCTGATGGCCGTCGCCATGACGTCGGTGTCGAAGAAGCGCAGCTCGCCGTAGAGCTGGCCGGCGCGCAGCAGCTCGACGAGGCCGCCGGCGGTGTCGATGGGCTTGCCGCCGACCGCGCGGGCGGCGCGCAGCCTGGCGTGGTGTTTGGCGGCGAACTCGACGTTGGCGGCGATGTAGGCCCGCAGCTGCGCGGCGGGCCCCTCGGCCTCGTGCATTCGCCGGTCGACGAAGTCGGTGAGCTCCTCGGTGACGACCCGGACGACCTTGTCCATGAGCTCGCGCTTGCCGGCGAAGTGGTAGGAGATGAGGCCGGTGCTGGAGAGCCCCGCGGTCCGGGCGATCTTGGCGAACGAGGTCCCGGCGAGCCCTTCTACGGCGAGCGTGGCGATGGCGGCCTCGACGATCTGCGAGCGGCGGTGCATTTGCTCATCCAAGCTGACTCTTGCTCGATTGAGCAAGGTGTCGATCGGCCGCGAGTGGGTATGCATGCCTCATGCATGACAGGGTGGCAAACCTGCTGGGTGCGACCGCGCTGGCGGTCACGGACCTGATGCTGGCCGGCGCGACCCGGGCCGCGGGCGTGAGCACGAGCGGCGCGGCGGCGCTGCTGGTCCTGCGTGCGGCGCCGGGTCTGAGCGTCACCGAGCTGGGCCGGCGAGTCGGCCTGACCCAACCCGCGGCGGCGCGCATGGTGGCCACCCTCGAGGCGTCGGGCCTCGCGAGCCGGCGAGCCACACCGGGCCGCGCCGTCGCGATGCACCTGACGGCGGCGGG
>NZ_JBOHGA010000135.1:0-17039 GCF_050699915.1 Actinophytocola sp. | reverse complement strand
GCGCGAAGCCGGCGGTGCGCAGCTCGGCCAGCACGTCGGCCAGCGGCCGCGGGCTCACCGCCACGGTCGGCGCGATCCGCCGCAGCTCCAGCGCGTCCGCGGTCGGGTGGGCGACTACCTCGGCCAGCAGCACCGGGTCGTCGCAGCGCAGGAACGATGCCGCCGCGCCCCCGCGCAGCCGGCCGTGCCGGCGGGCCACGTCGTCGATCATGTAGCTCAGCGACTGCGGGACCGGCGTGCGCGACCGCGTCCGGAACAGCTCGTGCAGCTCCTCCGCGGTCCGGCCGATGTCCAGCGCCCGGCGCACGGATGCCTCGGTCACCCGGTACACGGTCGCGCTGCCCGCCGACTCGATGTCCGCGACCTGCCCGATGTCGATCGCGAGCTGCGGTTCCAGCGGCCCGGGCGCGACGACGGTCAGGTCGGCCTGCACGAGCACGTGGTCGAGCGGGTCGGGCATCGAGTCGGCCATCCGCTTCGCCGCGGCCGCCGGCCCGTCGGTCAGCAGGGCCCGGCCCGCCGACGTGATCGCCCCCAGCGCGACCACGCCCAACGCGGTGGCCTCGGAGAGCGTCCAGCGCACGATCTCGTCCCGCAGCCGCCCGCCGCGCCGCGGCGCCCGCCAGGCCAGCACCTCGGCCAGCTCGTCGGGGGAGGACACGCCGACGCCGGCCGGCAGGTCCATCAGCGCCGCGAGCACCCGGCGCCGCTCGGCCGCCGCGGGTGGTCGGCGCAGGTCGTCGGACAGCGGTGCCAGTACCCGCTCCTTCGCGTCCCGCATGCCGGCGAGCCCGGGTAGCCGGGGCAGGTCGAGCCAGGCCGCGGCGAGCGTGGCCCACTGGTGCTGGGGGGTGGCGACGAGCCAGGGGTCGGCGAGGGTCGTCGGCAGCCATTCGGCGTTGGTCGGGGCCCCGCTGTCGCCGACGAGCCCCGCGCCGAACACGAGCTCCGCGACCAGCCCGGCGCCACGCTCGTCGGTGTCCAGCTCGCGCGTCAGCCGGCGCACGTCACGCACACCGAGCCCACCCGCCTTGAGCACCGTGGCCGGCTCGGTGCCCCACAGCTCCACGACGCCTTCCGCGCGCCGCAACAGCTCCAGCGCCTCACCGGCGCCCGTCGCGTCCACATGGGACGACGACATTCGGTTCGTGCGCAGCGCCGGCTCGTCCAGCCGGACCGTCCCGAGTGGACTGTCACCGCGCAGCGCGAGGCCCACCTGGCGGGGCAGCTCGACGGTCTCGGCGTCGCGGCGCAGCAGCAGGCCCTTCGCGAGCAGCCGCTGCACCGGGTTCTGCGCCCGCTCCAGCGGCACGATGGTGGCGGCGTCGCGGGTGCGGCCGACCGGCGAGGAGCCGTGCGCGAGCGCGGTGAGCAGCCGCCGGTCCGCGTCGGGCAGCTCGTCGAGCAGGGCGGTCACGTCGACCCCGTCGAGCACCTCGGCCGGCTGGCCCAACCCGGCCGGGTAGAGCCCGCCCGCCTCGCGTGCGGCCGGCACGACGGACACCCCGTCGTCGGTGCCGTCGCCGGAGTCCCACGCCAGAGCCAGGCTGACCAGCCGCTGGACCGCCGCTCGCACCCGGTCGGCGTCCGCACCCGGCCCGACGAGCGCTGCGACGTCGGCGACCGACGCCGGTGAGTGGTCCGCGTCGGCCACCACGAGCGCGTCGAGCACCGCGAGCGTGAAGGTGTCCAGACCCTCCGCGGCCCTGGTCACCGAGGCCCGACTGCCCGCGCGGGCGGCCAGCACCGCCATGTCGGCCGGCGGCGGGGTGGCGAGGTCGGGGCGCGTGCGCAGCAGGTCGGCCAGCAGCTGGTCATCCTGGGCGCGCAGCCAGTCGGTGAGCGGGGCGGGCACGTGACCACGGTATACGCGGGTCCGATTCGCTACCGAGGTCCGGTAGCCTCTCAGAACGCAAGCGCTGGGCGAACTCCGGGAGAGACACCGTGGCGAAGGCCGACAAATCGCACCACATCGACCCGACCTGGCCGGTCGACGTCGAGCACCCGGTGAGCGAGCTCGCGGCAGACCGGCAGGGCGCGCTGTCGCCCTACGGGGACCTGACCTTCCCGCTCACCGCCGAGGAGCTGGGCTACGAGCACCCGGTCACCGAGATCAACAAGTAGGTAGGTCCGTCCACTCGGGAGCGATCCACATGCCGGTTCCTGGTCCTGGCTACTCCATCACCCTCCGGGTCGAGGCGCCGCCGTCGGCGAGCGCGGCCGGCGACCTGGCCGCCGCGGTCGGCCGGGCCGGCGCCGTGATCACGGCGTTCGACGTGGTCGAGTCGCACACGGACCGGATCGTCGTCGACATCACCGCGAACACCTACTCCGACGACCACGTCCGGGACATCACGGTGGCGCTCGAGGCGCTGTCCGGCGTGGCCGTGCGGAAGGTGTCGGACCGGACGTTCCTGATCCACCTCGGCGGCAAGATCGAGGTCAGCTCGAAGGTCCAGCTCCGAAACCGCGACGACCTCTCCCGCGCGTACACCCCGGGCGTGGCCCGGATCTGCCAGGCGATCGCCGAGAACCCCGACGACGCGCGCCGGCTGACCATCAAGCGCAACACGGTCGCCGTGGTCACCGACGGCTCCGCCGTACTCGGGTTGGGCAACCTCGGGCCCGCCGCGGCGCTGCCGGTGATGGAGGGCAAGGCCGCGCTGTTCAAGAAGTTCGCCGGCGTCGACGCGTGGCCGGTGTGCCTGGACACCCAGGACACCGACGAGATCATCCGCGCGGTCGAGCTGATCGCGCCGGTGTACGGCGGCATCAACCTCGAGGACATCGCGGCGCCGCGCTGCTTCGAGATCGAGCGCACGCTGCGCGAGCGGCTGGACATCCCGGTGTTCCACGACGACCAGCACGGCACCGCGATCGTCGTGGTCGGCGCGCTGCGCAACGCGCTGCGGGTGGTCGGCAAGCAGCTGTCCGACTGCAAGATCGTGGTGTGCGGCGCGGGCGCGGCCGGCTCGGCGATCATCCGCCTGCTGCTGCAGAAGAAGCCGGGCGACGTGCTCGCCGTGGACGTGAACGGCATCGTGCACCCCGACCGCGGCGACCTCGACCCGAACCTCGCCTGGCTCGCGGAGCACACGAACAACGAACGCAAGTCGGGGTCCCTGGTCGACGCGCTGGTCGGCGCGGACGTGTTCATCGGAGTGTCCGCGCCCAACTTGTTCGGTGCGGAGGCGGTGGCCACGATGGCGTCGGACGCGGTGGTGTTCGCGCTGGCCAACCCGGACCCGGAGATCGACCCGATGGAGGCCCAACGCCACGCGGCGATCGTCGCCACCGGGCGCAGCGACTACCCGAACCAGATCAACAACGTGCTGGCGTTCCCGGGCGTGTTCCGTGGCCTGCTGGACGCACAGGCGAACGGCATCACCGACGAGCTGCTGTTGGCAGCCGCGGACGCGATCGCCGACGTGGTGGACGGCGACCGGCTCAACGCGTCGTTCATCGTGCCCAGCGTCTTCGACTCGGCCGTCGCCCCCGCGGTGGCGGAAGCCGTCGCCAAGGCGGCCGCCAAGCGTTGAGGCATAGCATCGGCTCATGTCGGAGCTGAGTCATGTCGACGGGGCCGGGGCGGCTCGCATGGTGGACGTCACCGGGAAGGAGGCGTCCGCGCGCGTGGCGGTCGCCAGCGGGACCGTGCGGACCACGGCCGAGGTCGTCGAGCTGCTGGCGTCCAACGGGCTGAAGAAGGGAGACGCGCTCGCCACCGCCCGCGTCGCCGGGATCATGGGGGCCAAGCGCACTCCCGACCTGATCCCGCTCTGCCACCCGATCGCCATCTCGGGCGTCACGGTCGACTTCACGCTCGGTGCGGCCCACGTCGACATCACGGCGACCGCGCGCACCAAGGACGTCACCGGCGTCGAGATGGAGGCCCTCACGGCCGTCGCCGTCGCCGGGCTCACCCTGCACGACATGATCAAGGCCGTGGACCCCGCGGCCGTGCTGGACGCCGTCCGGCTGGAGCGCAAGGACGGCGGCAAGACCGGCACGTGGACCCGACCGGAGGACCGATGACGCGCACGGCACGGGTGGTGACCGCGTCCAACCGCGCGGCCGCCGGGGTGTACTCCGACAAGACCGGCCCGCTGATCACCGGCTGGCTGCGCGACCGCGGCTACGAAGTGCCGCCCGCCGAGGTCGTGCCCGACGGCGAGCCGGTGGCGAAGGCCCTGCGCGCCGCGGTCGCCGCCGAGGTCGACGTCGTCATCACGACCGGCGGCACGGGCATCTCGCCCACCGACCGGACCCCGGAGATGACCGCGTCGGTGTTGGACTACGAGATCCCGGGCCTCGCCGACGCCGTCCGCTCGGCCGGGCTGCCCAAGGTGCCCACGGCGGTGCTCTCCCGCGGCCGGGCCGGCGTCGCGGGCACGACCCTCGTCGTGAACCTGCCGGGCTCCACGGGCGGCGTGAAGGACGGCCTGGGCGTGCTGGCCGACGTGCTCGACCACGCCGTGGACCAGGTGCACGGCGGCGACCACGCCCGGGCCACCGCCGCGGTGGTCACGCACGCCGCTCCGGCCGCCGACGCGCCCGGTGTCGCGGTCGCCGAGCCCGCGCGGGTGCTGCGGGCCGAGATCAGCGAGTCGCCGCTGGTGGTCGAGGAGCACGCCGCGCTGGTCGGCGAGGCCGCGGCCGGCGCGGTCGTGACGTTCGCCGGCGTGGTGCGCGACCACGACAAGGGCCGGGGCGTGGTGAACCTCGACTACGAGGGCCACCCCAGCGCGAAGGCCGTCATCGAAGAGGTCGCCGCCGCGGTGGCCGGCCGGCACCCGGGCCTGCGCGCGGTCGCCGTGAGCCACCGGATCGGGGCCCTGGTCATCGGCGACGTGGCGCTCGCGTGCGCGGTGGCCGCCGAGCACCGCCAGGAGGCGTTCGCCGCCTGTGCGGATCTGGTGGACGACGTCAAGGCCCGGCTGCCGATCTGGAAGCACCAGAACTTCACCGACGGCACCGACGAGTGGGTCAACTGCCCCTGACTGCCAGGAAGGACGAAGGGCTCCACCGCCCGGGGGAGTGCGGTGGAGCCCCTCGCGTTCTTCGTGTGGCGTAGCTACGTCACGAAGCGGTTCACTTGGTGGCGATCTTCTGACCCACGACGATCAGGTTCGGGTCGCCGATGAACTGCTTGTTCTTGTTGTAGATCGCCTGCCAGCCGCCCTTGACCTTGCGGTCCTTCGCGATCTTGGACAGCGTGTCGCCGGCCTTGACCTTGTAGTCGCCCTTCGGGTTCGACTTCGCGAGGACCGGCCGGACGGGCGCGGCCTGCTGCGGGGCCTCGTACGAGGTGGCCTCGTTCGAGGTCTGCTCCTGCTGCTGCGGCGCGCTGTAGCCGCCGCCACCGCCGGAGGAGCCACTGCGGGCGCCGCACACCGGCCACGCGCCGATGCCCTGCGACTGCAGCACGTTCTCCGCCACCCGGATCTGCTCCGCCTTGGAGGCGTTGGCCGGGTTGCCGGAGCCGCCGTTGGACTGCCACGTGCCCGGGGAGAACTGCAGGCCACCGTAGTAGCCGTTGCCGGTGTTGGTGCCCCAGTTGCCGCCGCTCTCACACTGCGCGATGGAGTCCCAGTTGACCGGGTCGGCCTGAGCCGGGGCCGTGGCGACCGCCAGCGGCACACCGATCACGGCGCCGGCAACGACGACGCGTGCGATGTTCCGCAGAGCGGCGGACGGCTTGCGGTGATTGCCTTCGTACGCCATGTCGCTCTCTCCCTCGAACGCCTACGCGCTAGCGCTGTCGGGTCCGACCCGTCAGGGTCGGGCCGGCATCACCGGCTGCCACGCCTCGCATCGGGGTGCTCGTCGTGGTCCCACGTCCCGGTCCGGAGGGTCTCTTTCAGTCGGGGCTGTTTCTCCCGGGTGCTCGCCGGACCGGGGAAGGCGTTACGAGCACTCGGTTCTTGCCTGGCTGGTCGGGACCAACCGGAGGCGACGGTACGTAAGCAATTCGGGGTTTGGAAAATTGAAAGCCTGTGATCGTCGTCACAGTAACGGTATTTGACTTGCTCCGATCCCCATTGTTCACGCAGGTCAGAAGGGCTATGCGCTTCTGTATTCGACGGTATATAAGTTCGGTCTATTCACTCGAAGTGAGGTCCCGATCACGTCTAACAGGGGCCGGTTACCGGTCCGGGAAAACGTTACCCGAAAGGTGGCGGCAGCCCTCCGAAATCGGTTCGTTACCTGCAGCAATGCCGTAACTAATTCGGGCATGACTCGATCGCGAGTTCGAACATCTGAGTTGCGCGGAAACGGACAGGCCGGTCGGGCGTGTCGCCACGGATCGTGACGGACGCCGCAGTGCTCCTCGGGAGATGTGGGTCTCAGCCGCCCGCGAACGGCGGCAGCACGTCCACGCCCGCCCCGTCGGAGAGCGGCGTCGAGGTGTCCCGGACGGCGATGCCGTCGAGCAGGAAGCTGCACGCGGTAAGCACGCGGGTGAGCGCCTGGCCGTGCCGGCTGGCGAGCTCGTCGACGAGATCGCGCATCCGGGCGCCGGCGGCCAGCTGGACGTTCTCCTCGCTGACGCCGGCCGCCGCGCGGGCCCCGGCGAAGTAGCGCACCCGCACCGTGGCGGTGGCTGGGGCGGTGGTCACGTTCATAGGTTAACCGCCGCGACCCCCGGCCCGGCGCGGCGTGCGGGACCATGTGCGCATGGCCTGGACCTACCTGATGGACATGGACGGGGTGCTGGTGCGCGAGGAGCACCTGGTCCCCGGTGCGGACAAGCTGATCGAGGAGCTGGGTGCCAAGGGCATCCAGTTTCTGGTGCTGACCAACAACTCCATCTACACGCCGCGCGACCTGCGGGCGCGGCTGCGACGTACGGGGCTGGACGTGCCGGAGACCTCGATCTGGACCTCCGCCCTGGCCACGGCGATGTTCCTCGACTCGCAGCGCCCGGAGGGCTCGGCGTTCGTGATCGGGGAGGCCGGTCTGACCACGGCGCTGCACGAGATCGGCTATGTGCTGACCGACCGCGACCCGGACTACGTGGTCCTCGGCGAGACCCGGACGTACAGCTTCACCGCGATCACGACGGCGATCCGGCTGGTGGAGGGTGGTGCCCGGTTCATCGCGACGAACCCGGACGCGACCGGTCCGTCGCGCGAGGGCTCACTGCCCGCGACCGGTTCGGTCGCCGCGCTGATCGAGCGGGCGACGGGGCATGCGCCGTACTTCGTCGGCAAGCCGAATCCGCTGATGATGCGCTCCGCGCTGCGGTCCCTGGGCGCCCACTCGGAGGAGACGCTGATGATCGGCGACCGGATGGACACCGACGTGCGGTCCGGACTGGAGGCGGGCCTGCAGACGATCCTGGTGCTCAGCGGCATCTCGGGCGCCGACACCGCGGAGCGGTTCCCGTACCGGCCGAGCCGAGTCATCGACTCGGTGGCCGACCTGGTCGGGCAGGCCGACGACCCGTTCCCGGACCACTGACGAGCCGGACGAGGACGACCCGGACGAGAGCGACCAGGACAGAGCACGAGACCCCGGCCCGAGCAGTGCCGCCCGCTCCGGGCCGGGGTCTCGCATGTTCCCGAACTGACTGCCGCTCCCACCACGAAGCGACGCGCTTAGGCTAGCCTAACTTAAATCCTCGGCGCAAGCGCCGGCTCAGGGCACCCTCGCCTCGACGACGTCGCACATGGTCGGCGTGCGGGTGATGCCGGTGTACTTCAGCCCCGCGCGCTCGAAGAGCTCGGCGAACTGGGCCTCGTTGCGCTCCCGGCCGCCGAGCAGCAGGAGCATCAGCAGGTCGAGCAGCGGCGGGAACGGGTTCTCCTGCCGGTCCGGCACCACCATCTCGAGCACGAACACCCGGGCACCCGGCGCCGCCGCGCGGACGAGGTTCTCCAGCACCTTGACGCACTTCTCGTCGTCCCACATGTGCAGGACGTTGCGCAGCACGTAGGCATCCGCACCGTCCGGAATGGACTCGAAGGCGTCACCCGGGACGAGCGAGCAGCGGTCGGCCAGCGGCGCCTCGCGCAGCTCCGGCACCGCGTGGGCGACCGCCGGCTCGATGTCGAACAGCACGCCGCGCAGGTGCGGGTGGTGGTTCAGCAGGTCGCGGACCAGCGAGCCCTGCCCGCCGCCGAGGTCGACGACGGTGGTCGACGTGGCGAGGTCGAGCGCGGCCACGTGCGCCTCGTTCAGCGACCCCATCAGCAGCGTCATGGCCTTGTTGAACACCATGGCCGCCTCGGGGTTGTCCCGCATGAGGAAGCCGAAGAAGTCCTTGCCGTGCCGCTGCGGGAACGGCGTGGCGCCGCTGCGCACGGCGGCGGTGAGGTCGCTCCAGGTCAACCAGAACCAGTCGGCGGCGAGGAACGCGGCCAGGGTCTGGCCCGCCTCGGCGGCGAGCTCGGCGGACAGCTCCGTGTGCGCGTACCGGCCGTCGTCGGTGCGACGGAACACGCCGAACGTGGTGAGCGCGTCGAGCAGCCGGCGCAGCGCCCCCGGGTCGGCGCCCACCTGCGCGGCCAGCTCGTCGGCAGCCGCCGGCTCGTCACCGATCGCGGCCGGCACGCCAAGCTCCACCGCGGTCTTGAGCAGCTGGCCGAGCGACATCTGCATGAACAGGGGCACGATCTTCCGTGCCGTCGGCGGCATGATGGCGGTGAAGTCCGCCTTGGCGGCGTCGGTCACGCGCGGCTCCCTTCGGTACAACCGAGTCCAGCGGTGCGCAACTCTGGCACCGAAGGGCAAATGGGACAAGGGCCGCTCAGCCGAACTCGCTCAGGCGGCGTCCGGCGTGGACTCGTGGTCCGCGGCCGGCCGGGCGACGCCGCGCCGCCGGACGGCCCACCGGGGCATGAGCCGGTCCCGCACCTCGACACCACCCCGCCGCGCGAGCACGACTCCGCACGCCGCCGCGCACACGAACGCGGCGATCCCGCCGATGACGAACGGCGACCGGCCGCCGAACTCGGCGGCGAGCCAACCGGTCATCGGCCCGCCGATGGGGTTGCCGCCCAGGAACACCAGCATGTACAGCGCCATCACGCGCCCGCGCATCTCCGGCGCGGTGCCCAGCTGGACCGTGCCGTTGGCGGTGTTCATGAACGTCATCATCGCCAGGCCCACCGGAACCAGCGCCAGCCCGAACGTCAGGAAGCTCGGCATCAGGCCGGCCACCAGCTCCAGCACCCCGAACGCCAGCGCCGCGCCGATCAGCAGCCGCAGCCCCGGCCGGCGCCGCGTCGAGCGCCGCACCGCGAGCAGCGCGCCGGCGAACGTGCCGACCGCGAGTGCTGTCGACAGCAGCCCGTAGCCGTCGGCCTGCCGGTGGAAGACGTTCGCCGCCGCGATGGCCAGCGACGTGTTGAACGTGATCGCGAACGTGCTGACGCAGAAGATCAGCACCAGGACCGCGAGGATGTCCGGCCGCCCGCGCACGTACCGCAGCGCCTCGCGCAGCTGGCCGCGCCGGCGCGGCGGCGGGTCGGGGTCGCGGTGCAGCTCGGCGGGGTTCATCCGGCCGAGGTTGACGATGACCGCCAGCGTCGAGACCGCGTTGACCAGGAACACCCAGCCGGTACCGGTCCAGATGATCATCACGCCGGCGATCGCCGGACCGATGATGCGGGCCAGGTTGAACGTCGAGGAGTTCAGCGCCACCGCGTTGGTCAGCTGCTCCCGGCCGACCATCTCGCCGACGAAGGACTGGCGCACCGGCGGGTCGAACGCGGTGAACACCCCGAACACGAAGCACAGCAGGTACACGTGCCACAGCGCGACCAGCCCGCTCACGTCGAGCAGGCCCAGCGACAGCGCGCACGCCGCCATGCCGGACTGCACCAGCATCAGCAGCCGGCGCTTGTCGTGCCGGTCGGCGAGCACGCCCGCCCACAACGTCAGCAGCAGGGTCGGCGCGAACTGCAGGGTCGCGGCGAGGCCGAGCGCGACCGGGTCGTACCCGGACAGCTCGAGCACCAGCCAGTCCTGGGCGATCCGCTGCATCCAGGTGCCGACGTTGGAGATCACCTGGCCGGACGCGAACAGCCGGTAGTTGCGAATCCGCAGCGACCCCAGCATGCGGCCGCGCGACGTGCTTGCTGCTCCCACTAATCCTGTTGGCTCGCCATGCGGTCGAGGATCTCCGACGCCCCGGACAGGAGCTCACGCTCCGCCTCCGTCAGCTCGGCCAGTTTCTTGTCCAGCCACGCTTCGCGCGCGGAGATGTCGGCCAGGATGAGCGCGCTCCCCTCCTCGGTGATCTCCACGATGGCCTGCCGGCCGTCGCTGGGATGCGGTCGTCGACTGACGTAGCCCTGCTCCTCGAGCGCGGCGATCACCCTGGTCATGGACGGGGGTTGGACGACCTCCTTGGCGGCGAGCTCACCCGGCGTGAGCGGGCCGCACTTGTGCAGGCAGGACAGCGCGGAGAGTTGGGTCAGCGTCACGGCTGAGCTGGTCCGCTGGGCCCGAAGCCGGCGGTTGAGCCGCACGATCGCCAACCGCATCCGGCTGGCGAGCGAGCGCTCGGTGACGTCCTGCTCGCTGTTCGACACATTGTTAGCATACCTCACGAATTGCGCCTCAGGTCAGGCAAACGCGGCGCGGATGGGCCCGATCGCGAAGTAGACGGCGAACAGCGCGGCCACGATCCACATCAGCGGGTGGACGCCGCGCGCCTTGCCGGTGGCGGCCCGCAGCAGCACGTAGCTGATGAACCCGGCGCCGATGCCGTTCGCGATCGAGTAGGTGAACGGCATGACGACGATCGTGAGGAACGCCGGCAGCGCGATCGTGAAGTCGGTGAAGTCGATCTCCCGGATCTGCGCCATCATCAGCACGCCGACGACGACCAGGGCCGGCGCCGCCGCCTCGACCGGAACCGCCTGGTAGAGCGGGGTGAAGAACATCGCGGCGATGAACAGCAGGCCGGTGACCACGTTCGCGAGGCCGGTGCGCGCGCCCTCGGCGATGCCGGACGCGGACTCGATGTAGACCGTGTTGGAGCTCGACGACGCGGCGCCGCCGGCCACCGCGCCCACGCCGTCGACGAACAGCGCCTTGCCGACGTTCGGCAGCTTCCCGTCCTTGTCGACGAGGCCGGCTTCCTTGCCCAGCCCGGTCATCGTGCCGATCGTGTCGAAGAAGTCGGTCAGCACCAACGTGAACACCAGCAGCACGGCGGTGATCACCGGCACCTGGATCCACGCGTCGAAGTTGACGTCGCCGACGAGCGAGAGGTCTGGCGCGCCCACGACGTCGTCCGGCAGCGCGGGATAGCCGAGGCTCCACCCGGTCGGGTTGACGCCCTCGTACCGGCCGGCGTCCACAACGGCCTCGACGACGATCGCGAGGACCGTGGAGGCCAGCACGCCGATCAGGATCGCGGCCTTGACCCGCCGGGCGACCAGGATCCCGGTGAGCACGAGCCCGACGACGAACACGAACGTCGGCCAGGACGCGATCGAGCCGTTGATCCCGAGTCCTACTGGGACGGTCGTGTTGGCGTCGTCCGGCAGCCGGCGCACGAAGCCGGCGTCCACCAGGCCGATCAGCGTGATGAACAACCCGATGCCGACCGCGATCGCGGCCTTCAGCGAGGGCGGCACCGAGTGGAACACCATCGTGCGCACGCCGGTCACCACGAGGATCAGCACCACGATGCCGTTGACCAGCACCAACCCCATCGCCGCGGGCCAGCTCATCTGCGGCGCGATGCTGAACGCGACGAACGCGTTGATGCCCAGCCCGGTGGCCATCGCGAACGGGTAGTTGGCGACGAGTCCGAAGAGGATGGTCATGACCCCGGCGACCAGCGCGGTCACGGCGGCGACCTGGCCCGCGGGGAGGATGTTCCCGAACGCGTCGTCGTGCGTGGTCGGGTTGTTCGGGTCGGCCGTGAAGCTGCCGATGATCAACGGGTTCAGCACGACGATGTAGGCCATGGTCACGAAGGTGACGACCCCGCCGCGGATCTCGCGTCCCGCGGTCGAGCCGCGTTCGGAGATCTTGAAGAAGCGATCCAGCGCCGACGTTGCTGTCCTGTCCGCCATGACGAGGTAGCCTCGCGCATGTGGCAGGCCCAGCGGAACCCGACGAACGAATCGAGACACAGAAGTCACCTCCTCCGCCGCTGCCGCAGCGTTTGCTGGCGCTGCCGCCGGTGGTGTACGTGGGGACCTCGCTGTGGCTGGTCGCGCTCGTCGCGCTGCTGATCGCCCGCTACGGCTACGACGCGCTGCCGCCGATCTGGCTGTGGACCGCGCTCGCCGGCTTCCTGCTCGGCCTCGTCGGGCTGCCGGTCATGATCTGGCAACGCCGGGCCTCGCGCCGCGGCTCCCGCGGGGCGCAGCGCAACCTTTAGGACTGCCTGGAAGGACGCCTTCCGGGCGTTCAGCGTCTGGAAGGGCCCTTCCAGGCGTCTAGGCGAGCACGCTCTCGGGGTCTTCCAGCAGCGCGGCCAGTTGGTGCCGGTCGGCCCAGCGGCCGGCGGCCCAGGCCAGGGTGCGGGAGAGCCCGGCGATCGAGTCGACGCAGTGCGCCACCCCGTCCTCGACCCACCAGGTGACCTCGTGGTCGATCAGTCCTATCCGTACGGTCAGCCGGTCGTGCACGCGCGGACCGCCCAGCGGCACGGCGAACCCGGCCAGGTCGCACGCGTCGACCACCGCGCCCAGGTCGGCCCAGCTCACCGGTTCCGCGACCCCGGCGACGGTCCCGGTGACGACCTCGGAGGCAAGCGGTAGGTCTAGCAGGTCGGCCAACGGCTCGGCCAGCGTGAAGTCGTCGCCGACGCCGACGACGCGCTCCGGCTCGACCACGCCGAGCACCCAGGGCGCGTCGAGCACGAGTCCTTCCGCGGCCGGGACGACCTGGCCGGTCAGCGAGCGGACCGCGTGCGGCGGCTGGGCGTCTGCCGGCAGCGTGCCGTCGCGAACGGCTCGCGCGAGCGCGGCGTGCGCCCGCAGGGTGGCGCCGGCGGGGACCACGCGGTCCGGATCGCCGAGGCGGTCGAGCAACTCCTCGTCGGCGACGTCCAGTGAGGCGCGAACGCCGATCGCGGCGAGGACGGAAGGGGCGACGGCCACCGGCGGGACGGAGTCGTAGAGCCCGGCGAGCTCGGTCGCCTCCGGCAGCCGCCACGCGCGCGGCGGCTCGCCGTCGAGCAGCGCGTGGTGGGCGATCCACCAGCCGGTGTAGCCGCCGGGTTCGTGGAGGGCCTGCCAGGTCGTGGGCTCGGCGGCGAGCAGCTCGAGGGCGGCCGGCCAGGCGTGGTCGGCGACGAGGTCGAGGTCGCGCACCGCCGTCAGCCGCGCCGGCGGCTCCTCGAGGCCGTCCCACCAGGCCTGCTCGTCGGCGAGGTCATGGTCCGGCCCGGCCGGGGTCTCGTCGACGACGACCGCGAAGCCGCCGAGCACGCCGACCGCCGCCAGCACGTGGCCCGGCCACCGGTCGGCGACCTCGCGGTCCAGGATGCCGAGCGGGGTGTCGTCGTCGAGCAGGTCGAGGAAGCGCGCGCCGGGCAGGGCGAGCTCGTCGGCGCGGCGGTGGTCGCCGGCGTCGTCCGGGAGGGCGAGGGCGGCGAGCCAGGGATGCTCGCCGGGGCGGACGCCGGCCTCGCCGACGAGGGCGAGGACGGCGTCGCGGAGCTTGCCGGTGTCGAGGCCGGACTCGGCGTCGTCGAGGCTGCGCTCGACGGCCTCGCGGGTGGAGTCGAGGAGGTCCTCGGCGTCGGCGCGGCGGGCGCCGAGCCGTTCGAGCAGGGGGTGCACGGCCTCGGGATGGACGATGGCGAGGTCGGTGTCGAGGATGCTGTCGAGGTCGGTGTCGGCGATCAGCGTGCCGCGCGGGCCGGGCAGCGTGCGCCCGTCGATGAGGGGAACCGGCAGCGCGCCGAGCGCCTCGCGAGCGTCCCGGTCGACGTCGGCGATGGGGGCGAGGGCGGTGTAGAGCCGATGCCACCAGGCCGGCGGCCGGTCGATCCCGGTGACCCGCGCGACGATGTCGGCGACTGTCAGCCGGGTGACGTCGAGCGACTGGAGCTTGGCGTCGTGCTCCAGGGTGGTGAGGCCGCCGATGGTGTCGTCGAGCGCCTCGACGAGGGCCGGGCCGGGGACGGTGCTGGCGTGTCGGGGTTCGACCGTGCCGGTGTGGGTGGGGAGCCAGGCCGCGGTGCGCAGGGCCTCGACGACCTGGCGCCGCAGCCGTTCGTCCACTTCGGACAGCGGGAAGCCGGGCTCGGGGACGAGCCGGGTCCGCTCGTGGGGGTCGGTGTGCTGTAGCAGCCGTGGGTAGACCCGGGCGGCGGCGTCGAGGACGGTGTCGGTGGCCGGTCCGGGCCGCACCCGGCGCCGGTCGGCCTCGATGGGGAGGGTGGCGATGAGGCGGGCCGGGAGGGAGAGGCGCTCGTCGGTGCGGGTGGGGGCGTGGAGGACGTCGTCGCCCGGGTTTTCGGTGGCGGCCCAGCAGACCGTCCACTGTGGACGCGCCTCGGTGCCGAGTCCCGTGACGTCGGCGAGCTCGCCCTGCTCGCGGACGACGAGCCAGCGGCTGGTGCCGTCCGGGCCGTGGATGTCGGTGTGGGTCGGGCCGTCGTCGCGCCGCCAGGTTCGGTCGCCGATCTCTAGGTGCCTGAGCCCGTCGAGGGAGAGCAGGAGGTCGGTGGCCTGGGCTTCGAACTCGCGACGCAGCTCGTCGGGGTCGACGCCGTCCCGGAGGGGGAGCCGGACCTCGGTGTCGAAGCCGGCCGGTGGTTGTTCGTCCGTCGGCCAGGCCAGTCGGAGCACCGGCACCCGCCCCTCGCGGCCGGTGGCCTCTCGGGTCCGGTCGGCCGAGAAGGCGACGCCGGCCGTGCGAGAGAGCACCGCCGGCGCGTCACTGACGGTCAGCACGGCCGCGAACCCGACGCCGAACCGCCCGACCCCGTCCTGCTTGGCGGAGGCGCGAAGGGAGGCCAGCGAGGCGACGCCGTCGTGGTCGAGCGGGCGGCCGGTGTTGGCTACCCGCAGTTCCCGGTCTACAAAGGACACCCGGACCCGGCCATCGCTGCCGGCGGCGTCGGCGGCGTTCTGTGCGAGCTCGACGAGCAGCCGATCACGGTAGCCACCGAGGACCAGGTCCTCCTCAGCGTTGGCATCCTCACGAAACCGAGTGGGCGAGTCACGCCAGGAGGCCAACACGGCGCCCCGAAGAGCCTCGGTGTCGAAGGGGTCAGCCACCCTAGGGCCGCAGCCAGCCAAGAGGCCCAGAGCGGCCTCGCCCCTGCTCGCCGTCCCCGTCCTGCCCGTCCGACTCCCGCTCGGCCTCCGCCTGCTGGGGCTCTGCCTGCTGGGGCTCCGCCTCTTGCTGCACAGCCCCACCGTCCTGCCCGACCTGTTCGCCAGACTCCCGCGGCGCCGCCGGGCTGGACTCGTGCTGGTCGGCTTCGGGCAGTTCGGCCTCGGGCACCTGCTCGGAGGAGGTGCGCTCGTCTTCCGCTTGCTCCGCTGGCACCCGCCAGGCCGACGCCTGCTCCGCTCCTGTCACCTGACCGGCCGACGCCTGCTCGAACGGCAGCTGCTCGGCCCCGGTGTGTTCGGCTGCGGTGTGTTCGGCGGCGGTGTGTTCGGCGGCGGCCTGCCGATCCGATGCTTGCTCGGCCTCCGGCGCCCCGACCGTTGCCTGGCCGACTCCCGCCTCCTGGTCGACAGGCGTCGGCCAGGCCGGCGGTTGATCGACTCCGGACTCTCCGGCCAACGCGTGCTCGCCTGGCGGCTGCTCTGTTCCCGGCCGCTCGGCCGGCGTCTCGGCGAGCGGTGCCTGCACCGCTTCGGTCGCCTGACCGAACGTTCCCCATCCAGCTCCGGTTGCCTCACGCAGCGGCTGCTCGGTGGGGTGCGATTCCGCTCCCGGCTCGTGCCCGGCGTCGTGCTCAGCGGACGGCGGCTCGACTGCCGCATCGCCGGCTGGCCACTGTTCAGCCGCGGCCTCGCCGGAGTCCTCGGCGAGCGTCTGCCCGGCCGAAGTCTCCCGATCGACCGACGCCACGTCGGTCAAGGCGTCCGAACTCGGTGACTGCTCGGCTTGTGCCTCGCGGTCGTCAGGCGCTCGGTCGGCATCCGGCTCACCGGCGGGCGGCGGCTCGGCTTCCGCCTGCTCGCCGGGGACCTGCTCGGCCGCGGGCGGCTCCGCCTCGGCGACATGGCCGGGCGTTGCCTGCCCGGTGTCCGCCTCTTCGGCAGTCCGGTGCCAGGCCGATGGCTGCTCGGCCGGGAGATGGCCGGGAGACTGCTCGGCTTCCGCGTCCGTGCCCGGCGTCGACCAAGCCCAAGGCTCCGCGGCACCCCAGCCCTGCGGCTGCCCGACTTCCGGCTGACCGGCCGGCGCCTCCTGGTCGCGCGGTGTCTGCTCGGCGATCGGTTCGGTCGAGGGCTGGTCGGACTCGACGGGTAGCTCGCGCTGCTTGGCGGCGCCTTCCGGGCGCATCCACGGTGTCAGCGTCTCGGCGATAGCCGTCTCGGCGGTTACCAACGGCTCCAGCGGTGCGACCGGTTCCGACGCCGGCGGCGGCTCATCCTGTCGCGCGGTCGCGCCCAACTCCGCCACTGGCGACGACCCGCCGTCGGTCGGCGCCTCGGGCGTGGCGGACTCCGCCGGGACGGCAGCCGACTCGGCGGCCGTGCTCGGTTCCGGCTGTGGCTCGTCTGTCGGGGTGGCTAACTCTCTCGGCGGTGCGATCGCCTCAGCCGACTGAGCCACATCCGCGTGTCGGGCTGCGGCCTCCGCCGCGGTGGTCTCCGCCTCGGGCTGGGCGGTTTCCGCCGGCTGGGTCACGTCTGCCGGCCGGGCTGCGGCCTCCGCCGGCTCCGGTCCCGCCTCCGCGGGCTGAGCGGCCTCCGCCAGCTTGACCGCTTCCGCCGGCTGGGCCGCTTCGTCCGGCTGGGCCGCTTCGTCCGGCTGGGCTGCCTCGTCCGGCTGGGCTGCCTCGTCCGGCTGGGCTGCCTCGTCCGGCTGGGCTGCCTCGTCCGGCTGGGCTGCCTCGTCCGGCTGGGCTGCCTCGTCCGGCTGGGCTGCCT